>NZ_CP020737.1:2734415-3068831 GCF_002097715.1 Burkholderia ubonensis subsp. mesacidophila | reverse complement strand
AATCCGTGCATGATAAGCGCTCGCCCATTCGGGCGGACCGAACACCGCGCGCAGCTTGTTGCGCCACCCGGGCACGCGCCACGCGTCGGCGGCCATCGATCCCCACTCGTGGAACGTCGCGACGAGCGGGTTGTTCGAGCCGAGCCGCTCGACGATCCCGTATCGGGGCGGGTCGGCCGGGGTCTCCTCGACGAAGCTGCCGAACAGCCGATCCCAGATCACGAGCACGCCCGCATAGTTGCGGTCGATGTAGCGCGGGTTGCGCGCATGGTGCGCGCGATGGATCGACGGCGTGTTGAACACGTACTCGATCCAGCCGAGCTTGCCGAACGCCTGCGTATGCACGAAGAACTGGAACGCGAGGTTGATCAGCACGATGCCGACGATCTGCTGCGGCGGAAAGCCGAGCAACGCGAGCGGCAGCCAGAACGCCCACATGCCGGCGACCGGGTACATCAGGCTCTGGCGCATCGCGGTCGAGAAATTCATCCGCTCGGACGAGTGGTGCACGACGTGCGCGGCCCACAGCCAGCGCACGCGGTGGCTCGCGCGATGGAACACGTAGTAGAGGAGGTCCTGCGCGACGAACAGCACGGCGAACGACAGCCAGCCGTCCTGCCACGTGAAGAGGCGATAGTGCTGGTAGCAGTACGCGTACACGGGAATCACGAACAGCCATGCGACCTTGTCCGCGCCCTGGTGCATCAGCGCGAGCGCGGCGTTGCACAGCGTGTCCCGCCAGCCATAGATGGCGTCCTGCGGACGGGTGCGGGCGAAGTGCCACGCCTCCCAGCCGATGCAGAGCAGGAAGACGGGCGCCAGCGCGAGCAGAAGCAATTCGACGTCGAATCGCATGGGCGTGTCTCCTCCTTCGTTCCCCTGCAAGTCTCGTGGCCGGGCAGTCGCCCGATTGTGAATATTGGTCAGGCGACAGCCTACGCAATCGGGTCGCGCTAGGCGAGAGGGGAGCGTAGAGGGTTCCCTCAGAGGACAGGGTTTCTACCGAAGCCGCGCCGAGCGGGGCTGCGCGGTGCGGCCCCGTTTTATCGGCGCGGGCGGCCGGGCGGCCGCGTGCCGGTTGCCGGCACGGCCGTCAGTGTGCGCCCGCGTAGATCCATTCGAGCAGGCTGTCGTGCGCGGCGCGCGCGGCTTCCGCGTGATCGTCGTTGATGAGGCTGACGACGACGTAGCTCTGGCCGTCCGCGCCCGCAACGTAGCCGGCGATCGCGCGCACGTCGCGCAGCGTGCCGGTCTTGATGTGCGCGTTGCCGAGTACGCCCGCATTCGTGAGCCGGTTCTTCATCGTGCCGTCGATGCCGGCGACCGGCAGCGAATCGATGAATGCCTGCGCGACCGGGCTCGCGTTCGCGGCCTGCAGCAGCGCGGCGAGCGACTGCGCGCTCACGTGCTCGTCGCGCGACAGGCCCGAGCCGTTGTTGAGCACCAGCTCCGGCATCGCGATGCCGCTTTTCTGCAGGAACGCGTGGATCACGCGGCTCGACTGCTCGGGCGTTGCGGGCGGCTTGCCGCTTTCCGCGCCGATCGTCAGGAACAGGTTGCGCGCCATCACGTTGTTGCTGAACTTGTTGATGTCGTAGACGACGCTGGCGAGCACCGGGCCGTGGTGCACGGCGACGGGCCGCGCGGTCGTCGGCACCTTGCCCTCGCTCACGGGGCCCGCGATGGTGCCGCCGTCCTGCTGCCACAGCGCGAGGAAGCCGCGCGCGAAGAACGTCGAGTGGTCGAGGATCGCGAGGTTGGTCGTGCGCGCGCCGCAGCGCAGCGGATAGTCGCCCGCGAACGATGCGGTCAGCATGCCGTCGCCCGCCGTCAGCGTCGGGCGCGCCGCGGCCGCTGCCGCGCCGCACGAGCCGTTGCCTTCGTGGAGCTGGTTGTCGATCGACAGGTTCGCGAGCGGCGGCAGCACGTCGATCGCGACCTTGCCGTCGTCGCCCGGCGTCAGCGTGAACGAGACGGCCTTGAACGCGTACAGCAGCGGATCGGGGCCGACGTTGTACGGCGCGCTCGCATCGGTGTCGAACGCCGGCAGGTCGCGCGTCGACGCCGCGAAATAGGTCTTGTCGAGCACGAGGCCGCCGCTCACGCGCTTGATGCCGGCCTTGCGGATCTTGTCGACGAGGTCGATCAGTTCCTCCGGCACGAGCTTCGGATCGCCGGTGCCCTTGATGTACAGGTTGCCCTGCAGCGTGCCGTCCGGGTCGACCGGACCGTCCGCATAGGCGGACGTGCGCCAGCGGAAGTCGGGGCCGAGGATCGACAGGCCCGAGAAGGTCGTGACGAGCTTCATCGTCGACGCCGGCAGCATCGGGCGGCTCGCGTTCCACGCGATGAGCGGCTCCGGATCGCCGACCCGCTCGACGACGACGCTCATCGCCGACGCGGGCACCTTCGCGCGCTGCAGCGCGACCAGCACGGACGGCGGCAGGCCGGCCGCGCGCGCGGCGGCGGACACGACGGGCGGCTTGTGCGGCTTCTTGCGGGCTTGCGCGGGCGGCGCGAAGGAAAGGGCGGTGCAGGCGGCGAGGACGGCGGCGGCGCGCAGGCAGAGGCGGGCGCGGGGCGCGAACCGGGCGGCGAGGACGGAAATCGGCATGGACGAGTACGGGAAACCGGATGCGTGATCGAGGCGCGCGCGGCGCCAAAGCGCACATTGTAGAGACAAGTTGGGTCGGATCCGATGAAACCGCTGCGGCGTGGTGCGCGATGCCGCGCACGCAATCCGCGGCGCTACAATGGTCGGCATGATTCACTCGTCCCACGGATGCCGACCCAGATGCGGATATTGCTTGTCGAAGACGACCGGATGATCGCCGAGGGCGTGCGCAAGGCGCTGCGCTCGGACGGCTTCGCGGTCGACTGGGTGCAGGACGGCGACGCGGCGCTCACCGCGCTCGGCGGCGAGACGTACGACCTGCTGCTGCTCGATCTGGGCCTGCCCAAGCGCGACGGCATCGACGTGCTGCGCACGCTGCGCGCGCGCGGGCTGGCGCTGCCGGTGCTGATCGTCACCGCGCGCGACGCGATCGCCGATCGCGTGAAGGGGCTCGACGCGGGCGCCGACGACTATCTGGTCAAGCCGTTCGATCTCGACGAGCTGGGCGCGCGGATGCGTGCGCTGATCCGCCGCCAGGCGGGGCGCAGCGAGTCGCTGATCCGCCACGGCGCGCTGACGCTCGATCCCGCTTCGCACCAGGTGACGCTCGACGGCGCGCCCGTCGCGCTGTCGGCGCGCGAGTTCGCGCTGCTCGAGGCGCTGCTCGCGCGGCCGGGCGCGGTGCTGTCGAAGAGCCAGCTCGAGGAGAAGATGTACGGCTGGGGCGAGGAGATCGGCAGCAACACCGTCGAGGTCTACATCCACGCGCTGCGCAAGAAGCTCGGCTCGGACCTGATCCGCAACGTGCGCGGGCTCGGCTACATGGTCGTCAAGGAAAGCTGACGCGTGAGGTCGATCCGTCATCAATTGCTGATCTGGCTGCTGGCGATCGTCGTCGCCGGCGTCGGCATGGCCGGCTGGCTGATCTATCGCCAGGCGCTCGCGGAGGCGAACGAGCTGTTCGACTACCAGCTGCAGGAGATCGCCGCGGCGCTGCCGTCCGAGCCGTTCTCGCAGGTGTTCGGCTCGCGCACCAACGGCGACGAGGGCATCGTGATCCAGATCTGGAACCGCAACGGCGTGCTGATGTACTTCTCGCATCCGCGCGCGCCGATCGCGCCGCGCGCCGAGCTCGGCTTCTCGACCGAGCGCACCGACCGCGGCGAATGGCGCGTGTACGGCGCGATCGTCGGCGACAACGTCGTGCAGCTCGCGCAGCCGGTGTCGGTGCGCAACCGGCTCGCGGCGAACGTCGCGCTGCGCACGCTGTGGCCGCTGATCGTGCTGCTGCCGTTCCTCGGCGCGGCCGTGTGGATGATCGTCGGGCGCGGGCTCGCGCCGCTGCGCCGCGTGACGCGCGCGGTCGAGGCGCGCCGGCCCGAGGCGCTCGATCCGCTGCCCGATGCGCCGCTGCCGCTCGAGGTGCAGCCGCTCGTGCACGCGCTGAACGGGCTGCTCGCGCGGCTGTCGGCGGCGCTCGACACGCAGAAGGCGTTCGTGGCCGACGCCGCGCACGAGCTGCGCACGCCGCTCGCGGCCGTGCAGATCCAGGCGCAGCTCGTCGGGCGCGCGAAGGACGACGCGTCGCGCCGCGAGGCGCTCGCCGACCTGCAGGACGGCGTGACGCGCGCGACGCGCCTCGCCGAGCAACTGCTCGCGCTCGCCCGCGCGGAACCGGACGGCGGGACGGTGCGCGAGGCGGTCGACCTGCAGGCGGTGCTTGCCGAATGCGCGGCCGCGCACGCGCCGCTCGCGCAGCGGCGCAGCATCGACCTCGGCTTCGAGGAGTCGCAGCCCGCGCGGGTCGTCGCCGATGTCGCCGCGCTGCGCGTGATGTTCGGCAACCTGCTCGACAACGCGGTCAAGTACACGCCCGACGGCGGCCGCATCGACGTGTCGCTGATGCGCGACGCGGCCGGCCGCGCGTGCGTGCAGATCGGCGACAGCGGCCCGGGCATCCCGGCCGACGAGCGCGAGCGCGTGTTCGACCGCTTCTACCGCGACAGCTCCGCGCGGGCCCGCACCGACGTGTCGGGCAGCGGGCTCGGCCTGGCGATCGTCAAGCGCGTCGCGGCGCAGCAGGGTGCGACGGTGACGCTCGGCGACGCGGCGGCGGGCGGGCTGCTCGTCAGCGTCGTGTTTCGCAACGCCGAGATGCCGGCCGAGGCGCCGCGCCAGTCCGAGCCGGTGTGAGGGAACGGGCCCTAAGCTCCCCGTTTAAGGCTGATTAAGCCTCCTTTAAGTCAGGGTCGTTAGGCTGCGTTGTAACAAAAGAGGAGGTCCTACGATGAACACCCGATTCCTTGCGCGCGGCGCTGTCGCCGTCGCGGTGGCGGCCGCGCTGTCCGCCGGCTACGTTGCGGGCACCCGGCGTGCCGATCCGCAGATCATCACGCCCGCGCATGCGGCCGCGCTGATGCCGGCCGAAGCGGCTGCGAAGACCGGCATTCCCGATTTCTCCGGGCTCGTGGAGACCTACGGCCCGGCGGTCGTGAACATCAGCGCGAAGCACGTCGTGAAGCAGACCGCGCGGCGCATGCAGCAGCCGCAGCTGCCGATCGACCCGAGCGATCCGTTCTACCAGTTCTTCAAGCACTTCTACGGCCAGATGCCCGGCATGGGCGGCGACGCGCAGCCGGACGACCAGCCGAGCGCGAGCCTCGGCTCCGGGTTCATCGTCAGCCCGGACGGCTATATCCTGACGAATGCGCACGTGATCGACGGCGCGAACGTCGTCACCGTGAAGCTGACCGACAAGCGCGAGTACAAGGCGAAGGTCGTCGGCGCGGACAAGCAGTCCGACGTCGCGGTGCTGAAGATCGACGCGAGCGGGCTGCCGACCGTGAAGATCGGCGATCCGGCGCAGAGCAAGGTCGGCCAGTGGGTGGTCGCGATCGGCTCGCCGTACGGCTTCGACAACACGGTGACCTCCGGCATCATCAGCGCGAAGTCGCGCGCGCTGCCCGACGAGAACTACACGCCGTTCATCCAGACCGACGTGCCGGTCAACCCCGGCAACTCGGGCGGCCCGCTGTTCAACCTGAAGGGCGAGGTGATCGGCATTAACTCGATGATCTATTCGCAGACGGGCGGTTTCCAGGGGCTGTCGTTCGCGATTCCGATCAACGAGGCGATCAAGGTGAAGGACGAGCTCGTGAAGACGGGCCACGTGAGCCGCGGCCGCCTCGGCGTCGCGGTGCAGGGACTGAACCAGACGCTGGCCAGCTCGTTCGGGCTGCCGAAGCCGGACGGCGCGCTCGTCAGCTCGGTCGACCCGAGCGGCCCGGCCGCGAAGGCGGGCCTGCAGCCGGGTGACGTGATCCTGTCGGTCAACGGCATGCCGGTGGCCGATTCGACGACGCTGCCGTCGCAGATCGCGAGCTTCAAGCCCGGCTCGAAGGCCGACTTGCAGATCTGGCGCGACAAGTCGAAGAAGACGGTCAGCGTGACGCTCGGTTCGATGGCCGACACCAAGGTCGCATCGAACGACGGCGGACCGGTCGAACAGGGCCGGCTCGGCGTCGCGGTGCGGCCGCTGTCGCCGCAGGAGCGCAGCGCGACGCAGCTGTCGCACGGGCTGATCGTGCAGCAGGCGGGCGGTCCCGCCGCGAGCGCGGGCATCCAGCCGGGCGACGTGATCCTGGCGGTCAACGGCCGGCCGGTGACGAGCCCCGAACAGCTGCGTGACGCGGTGAAGAGCGCCGGCAACAGCCTCGCGCTGCTGATCCAGCGTGACAATGCGCAGATCTTCGTGCCGGTCGACCTGAGCTGACCGGCGCGCCGCCGGCGGCGCGTACAGGCCTGCGTTCCGACCCAAAGGAGAGTGCCATGCAATATCCACGCAGCGTGTCCCGATTCGCGGTCGCCGCGGCGCTGGCCGTCGGCGTCGCAACCGGCGCAACCGGCGCATACGCGCAGTCGGACGGCTTGCCCGCCGCGCGCCACCAGGGCGACGTCACCTTCGTGTCCGGCGGCGTCGGGCAGGACGAGTCGGCGGCGTTTCAGCGCAACGAAGCCGCGTGGCCGCTCGCGCTGCGCTTCACGGGCGCGGGCGGCGAGTTCGTTGCCGACGTCCATGTGCGGATTGCCGACGCGAAAGGCACGGAAATGCTGAAGACCGACGCGAGCGGGCCGTACATGCTCGTGAAGCTGCCGCCGGGCCGCTACACGGTGCAGGCGTCGTACCAGGGCAAGGACGAGACGCACGGCGTCACGGTGACCGCGAAGGGCGGCGCGAAGCAGGCGTTCACCTGGTCCGCGAAATAGCCGGCAACGAGCCGGCAACGTCCGGTTTGGGCGACAGTTGCGCAATTCGTGCGACTTTCGCCGATAATGAAAGCCACGGCGCTCGCGCCGTGGCTTTTGTGCTTCTGGTGCGCACCCAGGCCCGCCTGCCGGGCCGTCCGTAGGGGAGATCGATGACCGCCGCAGCCGACCCTCGTCTCGAAATCGTGCCGAACCGCCATCGCGTGCGCGTGATTCATCAGGGGATTACGTACGCGGATACGCTCGGCGCGCTGACCGTGCGCGAGTCGGGGCTGCCGGACGTCTATTACCTGCCCCGCGCCGACGTCAACATGAGCCGGCTCGTGCGGTCGCGCCTGACGACCGTCTGCGGGCTGAAGGGACACGCGAGCTACTTCGATTTGCAGACGGAAGACGGCGTGATCGAAAACGCCGCATGGAGTTACGAGGAACCGAAGTCGGCGGCGCTGGCGCTTGCGCGCTATGTCGCCTTCGATGCCGCGCGGGTCGACAGTCTCGTCGAGACGTCCTGAGCGGCCAGTGTTCATCGGGGAGACATCATGGAACTGAACGACGCGTTACGTGTTCCGCTTGCGCCGTCGGTCGTCCGGGACGCACTGGAGGACATCGCGCTGCTGCGCGCGAGCTTTGACCATTGTGAATCGTTCGTCGAGCTGACGCGCGGCGAGTATGCGCTGACGCTGACCGTGCCGCTCGGCCCGCTGCGCGCGCGCTACGGCGTGCGTGCGCATGTCGCGGGCGAGCAGGGCGATGCGGAGGGGCAGCCGCGCCGGATCCTGAACTTCAAGGCGCGCGCCGACGGCATCGGCGCGCTGCGCGGCCAGATCGAGATCGTGCTGCTGCCGGAGGCGGACGACGCGGACGCGACCCGCGTCGAATACGTGCTGTGGGCGACCGCGACGGGGCCGCTTGCCGAGCTGCCGACGCGGCAGATCGAGAACGCGCTGCACGAATGGGCCGACGACTTCTTCAGCGAGTTCTGCGCGGTCGTGCAGGCGAAGCACGGGCTTGCGCCGAACCGCGCGCGCACCGCCCCGCACCGGCGCCAGCATGTGTTCCTGCGGCCCGCGTCGCTGGCGGCGGCGAAGCGTCCGCCGCTGCAGCACCTCGGCGGCGCGCTGACCGGGCGCGCAGCCAGCGCGCTTCACCATCGCGGATCCTCTCCGGTGCCGGGCTGGGCGTGGGCGGCGATGATCGTGTTCGTCGCGCTGCTGCTCTACGCGGCGCGCTGGTTCAACGGCTGAGCTGAGCGCCACCCGGCGCGGTCCGCATCCCGCCGGCCGCCGCGCATGCGGCGGCCGTCACCTTGGCGCGTCCGCCGCCGTCCCCCGAAATTCCCGCCGATAGGCCGACGGCGACGTGCCGAGCGCGCTCGCGAAATGCTGGCGCAGCGACACGCTCGACCCGTAGCCGGCCGCCTGCGCGATTGCGTCGATCGATTGTCCCGTGGTTTCGAGCAGATGCTGCGCGCGCGCGAGCCGCTCGGCCTGCAGCCACGCGATCACGGTCGTGCCGGTCGCCTGGCGGAAGTGCCGCGTGAACGTGCGGCGGCTCATCAGCACGCGCGCCGCGAGCGAGTCGACGCTGTGCGGCGCGTCGAGATGCGCGCGCACCCAGTCGAGGAGGCCCGCGAGCCGCGCGTCGCGCGGGTGCGCGGCGACGGGCTGCGGCACGTATTGCGCCTGCCCGCCCTGGCGGTGCGGCGGAATCACGAGGCGCCGCGCGATCCGGTTCGCCGCGTCGGCGCCGAAGCGGCGGCGCACCACGTGCAGGCAGCAGTCGAGCCCCGCGGCGGTGCCGGCCGACGTCATCAGGTTGCCGTCGTCGACGTACAGCACGTCGGGGTCGAGCCGCACGCGCGGAAAGCGCCGCGCGAAGTCGTCCGCCCACGCCCAGTGCGTGGTCGCCGGGCGATCGTCGAGCAGGCCGGCTGCCGCGAGCACGTACGCGCCGAGGCACAGCCCGACCAGCAGCGCGCCGCGCTCGGCGGCCGCGCGCACGGCATCGAGCAGCACCGCCGGCGGCGTTTCGTCCGGGTCGCGCCAGCTCGGCACGATGACGATCTGCGCGTCGTCTAGCGCGTCGAGCCCGAGCGGGGCCGAGATCGTGAAGCCGCCCGTCGTCGCGAGCGGGCCCCGGTCCGCCGAGCACACGCGGAAGTCGAACGCGGGCGTGTCGGCCGCGTCGCGCTCCTTGCCGAACACGACGGACGGGACCGACAGGTGGAACGGGCTGATGCCGTCGAACGCGATCGCGGCGACGACGGTGGGAGAAGGGGCGGCGGGGACGGCGGGCATGGCGGGCTCCGGAATGCGGATGGCCCGATTCTATCGAAGAATGGCAATCGGGCCGCTGTCGGGGCCGGCGCCGCGGTTCGACAATGCGTCGCATCGCGCTGCCGACTGTGCTCGTTCCGAGGCGGGGCGGCGAGTCCGAACCAGGAGAACGTCATGTCGAAGCCCATTTTGAAGCCCGCTTCCCGCCGCGCCCTCATCGTGATCGACGTCCAGAACGAATACGTGACGGGCGGCCTGCCGATCGAATACCCGCCCGTCGACGCATCGCTCGCGAACGTCGGCCGCGCGATCGATGCCGCGCACGCGGCCGGCGTGCCGGTGATCGTCGTCCAGCACGTCGCGCCGGCCGGCGCGCCGATCTTCGCGCCCGGCACCGACGGCGTCGAACTGCATACGGTGGTTGCGTCGAGGCCCTACGCGCACCGGATCGAGAAGTCGCTCGCGAGCGCGTTCGCGGGCACCGATCTCGCCGCGTGGCTCGACGCGCACGGCATCGACACGCTCGCGGTGGCCGGCTACATGACGCACAACTGCAATGCGTCGACCGTGTATCACGCGGCGCATGCGGGGCTGAACGTCGAGTACCTGGAGGATGCGACGGGTGCGGTGCCGTACGAGAACGCGGCCGGCGCGGCGAGCGCCGAGGAGATCCATCGCGCGTTTGCGGTGGTGTTCCAATCGAACTTCGCGTCGGTGATGTCGACCGACGCATGGATTGCCGGGCTGGCGGGCGGCGCGATGCCGGCGCGCGATTCGGTGTCCGCGTCGAACCGGCGGGCCCGCGCGCGCCGCGCGCAGGCCGCCTGAGCCTGCCGCAGCACGCGGCCCGTCAGTCGTCCTTCAGCATCGCCGGGCTGTAGCGCAGCATGTCGAAGCAGCCGTCGACGAGCTTTTCCGCGTGCTGCTCCGCATCGATCTCGTCGGGCAGCATCAGCATGTCGCGCACGAAGCCGCTGACGAGCGTATGCAGCATCAGCGTCGCGCGCCAGGTGTCGAGCCGTTCCGGCAGCATCTTCTGCCGCACGGCCATCGCGAGATCGGCGTCGATCGCGTGCAGCGCGTCGCTCATGCCGGCGCGATTGCGCTGCAGCAGCGGTTCCATGTCCGCCACGTACTCGCACTTCATGAACAGGATGCTGAACACCCGGCGCAGCTGCGAATCGCGCTGGACGCCGAGCAGGCACCAGATCAGGATCTTGCGGACCTTCTCGAGCGGATTGCTGCCGGGCGCGTCGGCCGGCATCTTCTTCAGTTCGTCGATCGGCAGCAGGACGCGATCGAACATCGCATCGAACAGCTCGCTCTTGTTGGCGAAATGCCAGTAGATGGCGCCGCGCGTCACGCCGGCGTGGTGCGCGATGTCCGCGAGCGACGTGTGCGACACGCCTTTCTCGAAGAACACGTGTTCGGCGGCGTCGAGGATGCCGTTGCGGGTGGCAAGGGCTTCCTCCTTGGTGCGTCTGACCATATTCAGGCCTGAGAGGGTCAATCGGTGGGCGAAACAATAAGGTTCGCATCCCTCGCCGTACCCGTGCAAACGGGCTATCCTACTGACTCGTAACGATTTGTAATACCAGCGGTCGGGGCGGCGCAGGGCCTTTTTACATACATTCGTGAATGTATATACAATACCACCCTACGATCGAATGGCCAAAGGGGCAATCAGTTAATATCCCACACTGCTGATTCCCGCCAAAGCACTACCAGCCCGCAGTTCGGGGCGTCTTTCGTCGGCACAGTGGTTCCGTGCCGCGTGCTGTATCTAGCAGTCCAGTAATTCAGGTGTTCGATCTGCGCCGCGAGGCGCATCCGTGTTGCGCCCGGGCCGGGCGCGGCACTCATTCCATTGGTTACACACAGAGGTCGCTCCATGCGCGTCGAACGGGTTCCATACCGCTTAATCACTGTCGCGACGGCCGCCGTTTTCCTGGCCGCGTGCGGGAAAAAAGAATCGGCACCGCCGCCGCAAACGCCGGAAGTCGGCGTCGTCACCGTCCAGCCGGAAACCGTACCGGTCTTCACCGAACTGCCGGGCCGCACCAATGCGTTCCTCGTCGCGCAAGTGCGCGCGCGGGTCGACGGCATCGTGCTGCGCCGTGAATTCACCGAAGGCACCGACGTCAAGGCCGGGCAGCGCCTCTACAAGATCGATCCCGCACCGTACATCGCACAACTGAACAGCGCGAAGGCGTCGCTCGCGAAGGCGCAGGCGAACCTCGCGACGCAGAACGCACTGGTCGCGCGCTACAAGGTGCTGGTCGGCGCGAACGCCATCAGCAAGCAGGACTACGACAACGCGGTCGCCGCGCAAGGGCAGGCGGCGGCGGACGTCGCGGCCGGCAAGGCGGCGGTGGACACCGCGCAGATCAACCTCGGCTATACGGACGTGGTGTCGCCGATCACCGGCCGCGTCGGCATCTCGCAGGTCACGCCGGGCGCGTACGTGCAGGCGAGCCAGGCGACGCTGATGTCGACCGTGCAGCAGCTCGATCCGGTGTATGTGGACCTCACGCAGTCGAGCCTCGAAGGGCTGAAGCTGCGCCAGGACGTGCAGAGCGGCCGGCTGAAGACGAGCGGCCCGGGCGCGGCGAAGGTGTCGCTGATCCTGGAAGACGGCAAGACGTATGCGGAGCCGGGCAAGCTGCAGTTCTCGGACGTGACGGTGGATCAGGCGACGGGCTCGGTGACGATCCGCGCGATCTTCCCGAACCCGCACAAGGTGCTGCTGCCGGGGATGTTCGTGCGCGCGCGCATCGAGGAAGGCGTGAACGAGAACGCGTTCCTGGTGCCGCAGATCGGCGTCACGCATGACCAGAAGGGCCAGGCGGTTGCGCTGGTGGTCGGCGCGGACAACAAGGTCGCGCCGCGTCCGCTGACGACGACCGGCATGCAGGGCCAGAACTGGATCGTCGAAGGCGGCCTGCAGGCGGGCGACCGCGTGATCGTGCAGGGCATCGACAAGGTGCGTCCGGGCGCGACCGTGAAGACCGTCGCGGCCCAGCTCGCGCAGGCGCAGGACGGCGCATCAGGCGCCGCCGCAGGGTCCGCAGCGCCGGCCGCCGCGCCGTCGTCGGGTTCGTCGCCTGCCGCAGGATCGCCTGCCGCAGCGTCGGCCGCCGCCGCGTCGAGTGCTCATTAACCGGGAGCCTGTTTCATGGCAAAGTTTTTTATCGATCGCCCGATCTTTGCGTGGGTGATCGCCATCATCCTGATGCTGGCCGGGGTCGCGGCGATCTTCACGCTGCCGATCGCGCAGTATCCGACGATCGCGCCGCCATCGATCCAGATCACCGCGAACTACCCGGGCGCTTCCGCGAAGACGGTGGAAGACACGGTGACGCAGGTGATCGAGCAGCAGATGAGCGGTCTCGACAACTTCCTGTACATGTCGTCGACGAGTGACGACTCGGGCACGGCGACGATCACGCTGACGTTCGCGCCGGGCACCAATGCCGACATCGCGCAGGTCCAGGTGCAGAACAAGCTGTCGCTCGCGACGCCGATCCTGCCGCAGGTCGTGCAGCAGCTCGGCCTGTCGGTGACGAAGTCGAGCAGCAGCTTCCTGCTGGTGCTCGCCTTCACGTCCGAAGACGGCAGCATGAGCCGCTACGACCTCGCGAACTACGTCGCGTCGCACGTGAAGGACCCGATCAGCCGGCTCAACGGCGTCGGTACCGTCACGCTGTTCGGCTCGCAGTACGCGATGCGGATCTGGCTCGACCCGAACCGCCTGACCAACTACGGCCTCACGCCGGTCGACGTGACCAGCGCGATCGCCGCGCAGAACGTGCAGGTCGCGGGCGGCCAGCTCGGCGGCACGCCGGCGAAGCCGGGCACCGTGCTGCAGGCGACGATCACCGAGGCGACGCTGCTGCGCACGCCGGAGGAGTTCGGCAACATCCTGCTGAAGGTCAACCAGGACGGTTCGCAGGTTCGCCTGAAGGATGTCGGGCACGTCGCGCTCGGCGCGGAAAACTACAACTTCGACACCAAGTTCAACGGCAAGCCGAGCGCGGCGCTGGGCATCCAGCTCGCGACCAACGCGAACGCGCTCGCGACGGCGAAGGCGGTGCGCCAGCAGGTCGACACGCTGTCGAAGTACTTCCCGCATGGCCTGTCGGTGGCATATCCGTATGACACGACGCCGTTCGTGAAGCTGTCGATCGAGGAAGTGGTCAAGACGCTGCTCGAAGGTATCGTGCTCGTGTTCCTCGTGATGTATCTGTTCCTGCAGAACCTGCGGGCGACGATCATCCCGACGATCGCGGTGCCGGTGGTGCTGCTCGGCACGTTCGCGATCATGTCGCTGGTGGGCTTCTCGATCAACACGCTGTCGATGTTCGGCCTCGTGCTCGCGATCGGTCTGCTGGTCGACGATGCGATCGTGGTGGTGGAGAACGTCGAGCGGGTGATGGCGGAAGAGGGGCTGTCACCGAAGGAGGCGACCCGCAAGGCGATGGGCCAGATCACCGGCGCACTCGTCGGCGTCGCGCTCGTGCTGTCGGCGGTGTTCGTGCCGGTCGCGTTCTCCGGCGGGTCGGTCGGCGCGATCTATCGTCAGTTCTCGCTGACGATCGTGTCGGCGATGGTGCTGTCGGTGCTGGTCGCGTTGATTCTGACGCCGGCACTGTGCGCGACGATCCTCAAGCCGATCCCGCAAGGGCATCACGAAGAGAAGAAGGGCTTCTTCGGCTGGTTCAACCGCACGTTCAACAACAGCCGCGACAAGTACCACGTCGGCGTGCACCACGTGATCAAGCGTTCGGGCCGCTGGCTCATCATCTATCTGGTCGTGATCGTCGCGGTCGGCCTGCTGTTCGTGCGCCTGCCGAAGTCGTTCCTGCCCGATGAAGACCAGGGCCTGATGTTCGTGATCGTGCAGACGCCGTCGGGTTCGACGCAGGAAACGACCGCGAAGACGCTCGCGAACATTTCCGACTACCTGTTGAACGACGAGAAGGAGATCGTCGAATCCGCGTTCACGGTCAACGGCTTCAGCTTCGCGGGCCGCGGCCAGAACTCGGGTCTCGTGTTCGTCCGGCTGAAGGACTACGCGCAGCGTCAGCACGCGAACCAGAAGGTCCAGGCGCTGATCGGCCGGATGTTCGGGCGTTACTCGAAGTACAAGGACGCGCTGGTGATTCCGTTCAACCCGCCGTCGATTCCGGAACTCGGCACCGCCGCCGGCTTCGACTTCGAGCTGACGGACAACGCGGGTGTCGGCCACGACGCGCTGATGGCGGCGCGCAACCAGCTGCTGATGATGGCGTCGAAGGATCCGACGCTGCAGGGCGTGCGTCCGAACGGGCTGAACGATACGCCGCAGTACAAGGTGAACATCGACCGCGAGAAGGCGAACGCGCTCGGCGTCACCGCGCAGGCGATCGACCAGACGTTCTCGATCGCATGGGCGTCGCAGTACGTGAACAACTTCCTCGACACCGACGGCCGGATCAAGAAGGTCTACGTGCAGTCCGATGCGCCGTTCCGGATGACGCCGGAAGACCTGAACATCTGGTACGTGCGCAACGGCTCGGGCGGGATGGTGCCGTTCAGCGCGTTCGCGACCGGCCACTGGACGTACGGTTCGCCGAAGCTCGAGCGTTACAACGGCATCTCGGCCATGGAAATCCAGGGCCAGGCCGCACCGGGCAAGTCGACCGGCCAGGCGATGGCGGCGATGGAAGCGCTCGCGAAGAAGCTGCCGGAAGGCGTCGGCTATTCGTGGACGGGGCTGTCGTACCAGGAAATCCAGTCGGGTTCGCAGGCGCCGATCCTGTACGCGATCTCGATCCTCGTCGTGTTCCTGTGTCTCGCGGCGCTGTATGAAAGCTGGTCGATCCCGTTCTCGGTGATCATGGTCGTGCCGCTCGGCGTGATCGGCGCGCTGCTCGCGGCGACGCTGCGCGGGCTGGAAAACGACGTGTTCTTCCAGGTCGGCCTGCTGACCACGGTGGGCTTGTCCGCGAAGAACGCGATCCTGATCGTCGAGTTCGCGCGCGAACTGCAGGTGACGGAGAAGATGGGGCCGATCGAGGCCGCGCTGGAAGCGGCGCGCCTGCGGCTGCGTCCGATCCTGATGACGTCGCTCGCGTTCATTCTCGGCGTGATGCCGCTCGCGATCAGCAACGGGGCGGGCTCGGCGAGCCAGCACGCGATCGGCACGGGCGTGATCGGCGGGATGATCACCGCGACGTTCCTCGCGATCTTCATGATCCCGATGTTCTTCGTGAAGATCCGCGCGATCTTCAGCGGCGAGAAGGAAGATGTCGACGAGGCGCTGCGCCTGGCTCAGGAGCACTCGCATCGCGACGAGACGCCGGGCAACGGCGACGATGGCAAGAAGGGGCAGTGATGATGCAAAAACACGCTTTGACTGCAATTGCAGTCGCACTCTTCGCCACGGGCTGCACGATGGCGCCGCATTACACGCGGCCGGATGCGCCCGTCGCGCAGGCGTTCCCGTCGGGCGGCGTCTATGCGCCGCAGCCGGCCGCCACGGCCGGCGCGCGCAGCGCGAACGGCCAGGCGGCGACCGACATCGGCTGGCGCGAGTTCTTCGTCGATCCGCGCCTGCAGCGGCTGATCGAGATCGCGTTGACGAACAACCGCGACCTGCGGGTCGCGGTGCTGAACATCGAGGCCGCGCGCGCGCAGTACCAGATCACGCGTGCGGACCTGTTCCCGAAACTCGATGCGGTCGGCACCGGCAATCGCACTCGCACGCCGAACGCGCTGACGGCGTTCCCGGGGCGCAACATCTCGACGACCTACAACGTCGGGCTGCAGGCGCAGTGGGAACTCGACCTGTTCGGCCGGATCCAGAGCCTGAAGGACCAGGCGCTCGCGAAATACCTCGCGACCGCGCAGGCGCGCAAGGCGACGGAGATCCTGCTGGTGTCGCAGGTCGCGGACCAATACCTGACGGTGTTGTCGACCGACGACCTGCTGAAGGTCACGGAAGACACGCTGAAGTCCGCGCAGGCGTCGTACGACCTGACGAAGCTGAAGTTCGACAACGGCACCGGCTCGGAGCTCGACCTGCGCCAGGCGCAGACGATCGTCGAGACGGCGCTCGCGAACCAGCAGGCGCAGGCGCGTGCACGCGCGCAGGCGGTGAACGCGCTGGTGCTGCTGATCGGCCAGCCGTTGCCGGACGACCTGCCGGCGGGCCTGCCGCTCGACGCGCAGAATTTCCTGACCGACATCCCGGCCGGGCTGCCGTCGGATCTGCTGACGCGCCGTCCGGACATCATGGAAGCGGAGCAGAACCTGCTCGCCGCGAACGCGAACATCGGCGCGGCGCGCGCGGCGTTCTTCCCGAAGATCTCGCTGACGGGCGCGTTCGGCACCGCGAGCCCGACGCTTGGCGGGCTGTTCAAGGCCGGCACCGCGGCGTGGTCGTTCGCGCCGCAGATCACGATGCCGATCTTCGAGGGCGGCGCGAATCTCGCCAATCTCGATCTCGCGCACGTACAGAAGCGGATCGAGATCGCGAACTACGAGAAGGCGATCCAGTCGGCATTCCGGGATGTGTCGGATGGCCTGGCCGCGCGCGGCACGTACGACCAGCAGATCGCCGCGTTGCAGCGCAACGAGCATGCGCAGCAGCGTCGCTACGACCTGTCGGACCTGCGCTACAAGAACGGTGTGGACAGCTACCTGTCAGTGCTGACCGCGCAGACCGACCTGTATGCGGCGCAGCAGTCGCTGATCAGCGCACGGCTTGCACGGTGGACGAACCTCGTCGACCTGTACCGTTCGCTGGGCGGCGGCTGGATCCAGCGGGCCGGCGAGACGCCGCGTCCGGCCGACCAGCCGGTCGACTACGACAAGGCGGCCGCGCCTGTGCCGGCGTCGGCGGCTGCGAAGAACGGCTGAGCACCGCCGGTCATCGCAATGCATGGCGGGCAACCGCCAACGTCGAGCCGGCGGGCATGGCGTGCGTGACGTGATGCACGATACGCACGCCATGCCCCGCAAACGACAACGCCACGGACGAAAGTCCGTGGCGTTTCTTTTTGGGCGCGGGCTTTCGCGCCGGCACGCGACAGGCGGTCAATGCGGAATCGCGGCGCTTCCGCCCGCAAGCGGATGACACAACGAAAAAACGCCACGGCATGGCCGTGGCGTTTTTCGGTCCGGACGCAGCGCCGCATCACGGCGCGATCGGGCGGTCAGTGCAGGTCGACCGGCCGCCCGTCGAAATCGTGACCGGCGCGGCGGATGTCGCACTTTGCTTCCTTCTCGCCCTTCACGCCGTTGAACACGATGTTCAGGATCACGGCCGTCACCGACGCGAGCAGGATGCCGCTGTGCAGGATCGGCGCGAGCGCGGCCGGCAGCTTCGAGAAGAAGTGCGGCGACACGACCGGCACGAGGCCCATGCCGATGCTTACCGCGACGATGAACAGGTTGTGGTGGTTGTTCACGAAATCGACTTTCGACAGCACCTTCACGCCGTTCGCCGCGACCATCCCGAACATCACGATCCCCGCGCCGCCGAGCACGAACGGCGGCACCGACGCGACGACCTGCGCCATCTTCGGGAACAGGCCGAGCAGCACCAGGATCACGCCGCCCGTCGCGCAGACGAAGCGGCTCTTCACGCCCGTCACGCCGATCAGGCCGACGTTCTGCGAGAACGACGTATGCGGGAACGAGTTGAAGATGCCGCCGATCAGCGTGCCGAGGCCGTCGACGCGCAGGCCGCGCACGAGGCGCTCCTGGTCCACCGGACGATCGACCATGTCGCCGACCGCGAGGAACATCCCGGTCGATTCGATGAACGTGACGAACATCACCGTGACCATCGTCGCGATCGACAGCGGGTCGAAGTGCGGCCAGCCGAAATGGAACGGCATCACGAAGCCGACCCACGGCGCGAGCGAGACGCCATCGGTGTTCACGCGGCCGAGCGCGAACGCGATCGCGAAGCCCGCGACGATGCCGAGCAGCACCGAGATGTTCGCGACGAAGCCGCGGCCGTACTTGTTGATCAGCAGGATCAGCGTGAGCACGAGCAGCGACAGGCCGAGGTAGACGGGGCTGCCGTACTCCGGATTGCCGACGCCGCCGGCGGCCCAGTTGATGCCGACTTCCATCAGCGACAGGCCGATCACCGAGATCACCGTGCCGACGACGACCGGCGGGAAGAACCGCAGCAGCTTGCCGATGGTCGGCGCGAGCACGATGCCGATGATGCCGGCCGCGATCGTCGAGCCGAAGATGTCGAGGATGCCGAGGCCGGGGTTCGTGCCGATCGCCATCATCGGGCCGACCGCCGCGAACGTGCATCCCATGATCACCGGCAGGCGGATGCCGAAGACCCACAGGCCCAGCGTCTGGATCAGCGTCGCGATACCGCACGAAAACAGATCGGCGCTGATCAGGAACGCGATCTGGTCTTTCGGCAGCTTGAGCGCGCCGCCGACGATCAACGGCACGGCGACCGCGCCGGCGTACATGACGAGAACGTGCTGCAGTCCGAGCGTTACAAGCTTGCCGGTCGGCAACACTTCATCGCACGGATGGACCGTGTTCGATTGCATCTGTCTCACTCCATGATCTTGTATTCGGGGTGGTACGAAGTTATGCGGAACGGCACGCCGCAACAAGAGCGCTGGGTTCTATTCCGTTCTTTGCTGGTTCGATATGCCAATTCGGCATGAAGCGGGGTGTCGCGCATCGGGAATCTGCCGTAGGAGTGGGGTTTCCCGGTTTTATAGCCCTCCAAAATAATGCGGACTCCCATGTCAAATATGGATCGCTTTATGGTGTGTATCGCGATTAAGAAATAGTGGTCATTTCGGGGTGTGAAAAATTGAGCCGGGTTAACCCGCGAACGGGCGTTTTAGCGCACACGGTGGGCTCGATCGCATCGGCAATTTACGATCGCGAAAAAATGGGGCGCATATTGCGATCCCGCTATCATCGAAACTTGTCCATTCAAATCGTCGCTTCGTCATGCGCTTGCTCGGAATCGATCTCGGCACCGGCTCGGTGAAACTCGTCACGCTCGACCCGGACGGCGTCGAACGCGCGGTCGCGAGCGAACCTTATGCACTGTCGTCGCCGCAGCCCGGCTGGGCGGAAATCGCGCCGGATGCGTGGTGGGACGCGCTCGTGCGCGCGGCTGCGCGGCTGCCCGCCGATGAACGGGCGCAGGTCGCCGCGATCGGCTTTTCGGGGCAGATGCACGGCGTCGTGCTGATCGACGCGGCCGGCCGCGCGGTGCGGCCCGCGCTGTTGTGGCCCGACACGCGCGCCGCGCGGTTCGCCGGCGCGGCGGACTGGCCGGACGCGCCGAACCCGGTCGCGCCGGGGATGGCGGGCCCGCTGCTGCGCTGGGTGGCCGCTAGCGAGCCGGCGGCGCTGCGCGCCGCGCGCTGGGCCGTGCAGCCGAAGGACTGGCTGCGCATCGCGCTCGGCGGCGACGTCGCGGCCGATCCGAGCGACGCGTGCGCGACTGCGCTCGCGACACCCGACGGCGCATGGGACGACGCGCGGCTCGACGCGCTCGGCCTGCCGCGCGCGCTGTTTGCGCCGGTGCGCGCGTCGACGGCGCCGTGCGGCGTGCTCGCCGCGCAGGCGGCCGCGGCGCTCGGCTTGCCGGCCGGCGTGCCGCTCGCGACCGGCGCGGCCGACACCGCGTGCGCGGCGCTGGGCAGCGGCCTCGTCGCGGACGGCGACGCGCTGCTGACGACCGGCAGCGGCGGACAGATCGTCGTGCTCGCGGACCGGCTGCCCGCCGCGCGACGCGGGCTGCACCGCTATCGCGCGGCGGCGGGCGGCGGGTACTACGCGATGGCGGCGATGCAGAACGTCGGGCTCGCGCTCGAAGCCGTGCGCGGCTGGCTCGGCTACGCGAGCTGGCCGGCGGCCTACGACGATGCGTTCGCGCAGCCGGCGCCCGAACGGCTCTCCTTCCTGCCGTACCTGACCGGCGAGCGCTCGCCGTGGATGAATCCGGACGCGCGCGGCGGCTGGCTCGGCCTCGGGCTCGGCGATACGCGCGGCGCGATGATGAGGGCGGCGTTCGAGGGCGTCGCGTTCGCGCTGCGCGCGGGGCTCGATGCGATTCGCGGCGATCTGTCCGTCGGCGAGCACGCATGGGTCGGTCCTGCATCGGATGATCCGGCGGGTGCGACTCCCGGTCGCGGGCTGGATGTCGGCGTGTCGGCGCCGGCGGAGCGCGGGAGCGGCGCGTATGCACCGGTCGCGTCGCTGCGCCTGGCCGGCGGCGGCTCGGTCGATCCGCGCTGGCGTCAGCTGCTGGCCGACGCGCTTGGCGCCTCGCTCGACGCGGTCGACTGCCCGAACGCCGCGACGCGCGGCGCCGCGCTGCTCGCCGGCGTGGCGATCGGCCACTGGCGCGAGGACGCGCTGCGCGCGCTTGCGCCCGCCGCGTCGCCGGTGGCGGCGCCATGCGGCGACCGCGCACTCGCGGCGCGGCACGCGCGCTTCGTCGACCTGTATGAGCGGACCGCTGCATGGTTCACGCTGGACGTTTAAACTCGGGCACTTGTCGTTTTGCGTCAACGATGACGCATTCGGGCAATGCGGCGGCTGTTTCCCGCACGCGGCGCGTGCGTCGATCAGCCATCATGGTGAGCACGATTTCACTGGCCGTGCCGCACGCGACGCCGCGCGGCACGGCCATGTCAGCTTTGCATGGGACTTGAGCGAGCGCTAAAGCGCGAACTCGGGCCGACCGCGAAGCATGGGGCTGGAGTAAGCGCTGAAGCGCGAACTCGGGCCGACCGCGAAGCATGGGGCCGGAGTAAGCGCTGAAGCGCGAACTCGGGCCGACCGCGAAGCATGGGGCTGGAGTAAGCGCTAAAGCGCGAACTCGGGCCGACCGCGAAGCATGGGGCTGGAGTAAGCGCTGAAGCGCGAACTCGGGCCGACCGCGAAGCATGGGGCTGGAGTAAGCGCTGAAGCGCGAATTCGGGCCGACCGCGAAGCATGGGGCTGGAGTAAGCGCTAAAGCGCCAACTCCGGCCGACCGCGAAGCATGGGGCTGGAGTAAGCGCTAAAGCGCTAACTCCAGCCGACACACTAGACAGGAGTTACACGATGAAGACGAAAGCTGCGATTGCATGGAAGGCGGGTGCGCCGCTGACGATCGAGGAAGTCGATCTGGAAGGGCCGCGCGCGGGCGAGGTGCTGATCGAGGTGAAGGCGACGGGGATCTGTCACACCGACTACTACACGCTGTCGGGCGCGGATCCGGAAGGCATCTTCCCGGCGATTCTCGGTCACGAAGGCGCGGGCGTGGTGGTCGACGTCGGCCCCGGCGTCGGCACGGTAAGGAAGGGCGACCACGTGATTCCGCTCTACACGCCGGAATGCCGCGAGTGCAAGTTCTGCCTGTCGCGCAAGACCAACCTGTGCCAGAAGATCCGCGCGACGCAGGGCAAGGGGCTGATGCCGGACGCGACGTCGCGCTTCTCGCTCGACGGCAAGCCGCTCTTCCACTACATGGGCACGTCGACGTTCTCGAACTACATCGTGGTGCCGGAGATCGCGGTCGCGAAGGTGCGCGAGGACGCGCCGTTCGACAAGATCTGCTACATCGGCTGCGGCGTGACGACGGGCGTCGGCGCGGTGGTGTACTCGGCGAAGGTCGAGGCAGGCGCGAACGTCGTCGTGTTCGGTCTCGGCGGGATCGGCCTGAACGTGATCCAGGGCGCGAAGATGGTCGGCGCGGACAAGATCATCGGCGTCGACATCAACCCGAAGCGCGTCGAGCTCGCGAAGAAGTTCGGGATGACGCACTTCATCAACCCGAACGAGGTCGAGAACGTCGTCGACCACATCGTGCAGCTGACCGACGGCGGCGCGGACTACTCGTTCGAATGCGTGGGCAACGTGAAGCTGATGCGCCAGGCGCTCGAGTGCACGCACAAGGGCTGGGGCCAGTCGTTCATCATCGGCGTCGCGGCGGCGGGCGAGGAAATCAGCACGCGCCCGTTCCAGCTGGTGACGGGCCGCGAGTGGAAGGGCTCGGCGTTCGGCGGCGCGCGCGGGCGCACCGACGTGCCGAAGATCGTCGACTGGTACATGGAAGGCAAGATCAACATCGACGACCTGATCACGCACACGCTGCCGCTCGAGCGGATCAACGAAGGTTTCGACCTGATGAAGCAGGGCGAGTCGATCCGCTCGGTCGTGCTGTACTGACCGGGGAGCGCACCGTCATGCTCGAACTCGTTTCCTCGCATGCATGCCACGGCGGCGAGCAGCGTTTCTACCGTCACGATTCGAAGGCGATCGGCCTGCCGATGAAGTTTTCGGTGTACCTGCCGCCGCAGGCCGCGCACGGCCGCGTGCCGGCGCTGTTCTATCTCGCGGGGCTCACGTGTACCGACGAGACGTTCGCGATCAAGGCCGGCGCGCAGCAATACGCGGCGCAGCATGGCATCGCGCTTGTGATGCCCGATACGAGCCCGCGCGGCGCGGGCGTGCCGGGCGAGACCGATACGTGGGACTTCGGGGTCGGCGCGGGCTTCTACGTCGATGCGACCGAAGCGCCGTGGTCGACGCACTACCGGATGGAGTCGTACGTGACGGGCGAGTTGCGCGAGCGCGTCGCGGCAGAGCTGCCGATCGACGGCGCGCGGCTCGGGATCTTCGGGCACTCGATGGGCGGGCATGGCGCGCTGACGCTCGCGCTGCGTCATCCCGACCTGTACCGGTCGGTGTCGGCGTTCGCGCCGATCGCGGCGCCGACGCGCTGCCCGTGGGGCGAGAAGGCGTTCTCGGGTTACCTCGGCGACGATCGCGAAGCGTGGAAGGCACACGACGCGAGCGAACTCGTCGCACGCGCCGATGCGCCGAAGTTCGCGGACGGCATTTTGGTCGACCAGGGGCTCGCCGACCAGTTCCTCGCGAACCAGCTGAACCCCGACGTGTTCGAAGCGGCGTGCGCGGCGGCCGGACAGCCGCTGACGCTGCGGCGGCATGCGGGCTACGACCACGGCTACTACTTCATCTCGACCTTCATCGCGGATCACGTCGCGCATCACGCGCGGGTGCTCGCGCGATGACCGCATGACCCGCTTCGCGCGGGTCGCGCAATGCAAAACGCCGGCGCTGCCCTCGGGCGCGCCGGCGTTTTTTTCGTCGCGCGCGGCGTTACGCCGCCGCGTGCGTCACGCGTGTCGCCGCAACAGGCTCGCGCCATACACGAGCGCCGACAGCGCGGTGATCCAGAAGCTCGTCGGCCAGTCGGTGTAATACGCGAGCACGATGCCGAGCCACGCTTCGAACAGCGCGAACAGCGCGGCGAGCACCACGCCCGTCGACAGCCGCGTCGATACGTTCTGCGCGGCGGCGGCCGGGCCGACCAGCAGCGTGAACACGAGCAGCACGCCGACGATCTGCGTCGCCGCGGCGACCGCAAGCGCGCACACCGCGAGGAACAGCACCGACACCGCGCGCAGCGACACGCCCTTCGCTTCGGCGAGTTCGGGCTGCAGCGACGCGAACAGGAGCGGCCGCGCGATCAGCGCGAGCGCGGCGAGGCTCACCGCACCGATGCCGGCGAGCGCCGCGAGCGTGTCGTGGCTGACCGCGAGCACGTTGCCGAACAGCAGCGCCGTCACCTGCGTCGCGAACGACGTATAGAAATGCAGGAACAGCAGGCCGAAGCCGAGCGCGCCCGACAGGATCACGCCGATCGCGACGTCGCGCCCCGCGAGCCGCTCGCCGAGCGCGCCCATGCCGATGCCGGCCGCGAGGGTGAAGCCGACCATCCCCCAGATCGGCGAGATGCCGAGCAGCACCGCGCCCGTCGCGCCGGTGAAGCCGACGTGCGACAGCGCGTGGCCGGCGAAGGTCTGCCCGCGCAGCACCAGGAAGTAGCCGACGATGCCCGCGAGCACCGCGACGATTCCCGACGCCGCGAAGGCGTTGATCATGAAGTCGTATTCAAACATCGTGTGATTGCCCGCTCGCGTGAGGGTGCGCGTGTCCGTGGTGGGAATGGCCGTGGCCGCCGTGCGCATGGCCGTCGTCGTCGCCTTCGTGCTCGTGGTCGTGCTTCTCGACTTCCACGTCGCCGGACATCACGAAGATCTTGCCGTTCACGCGCATCACGTCGATCGGCGATCCGTACAGCCGCGACAGCACGGGTTTCGTGATCACCTCGTCGACGGTGCCGAGCGCCGCGACGCCGTTGCCGAGATACAGCACGCGGTCGAGCGCGTTGAGGAGCGGGTTCAGTTCGTGCGCGGAGAACAGCACCGTGATGCCGAGCTCGCGCTGCACGCGGCGCACGAGTTCGACCACGCCGCGCTGGTGGTTCGGGTCGAGGCTGATCAGCGGCTCGTCGAGCAGCAGCAGCCTCGGGCTGCCGAGCAGGCACTGTGCGAGCAGCAACCGCTGCCGTTCGCCGCCGGACAGCTCCGACAGCGGCCGGTGCGCGAGCGTGCGGCCGCCGACGAGGTCGAGCACGCGGTCGACGTCGTGCCGCGTCGCGGCGCTCGCGTGCGGCAGGCCCCAGCGGTGCCCGTCAGCGGCCATCGCGACGAAGTCGTAGCCGCGCATCCGGCGGCTCGCGAGGCCGCTCCTGATTTGCGGCATGTAGCCGATCGACGGATTGCCGCGCGCGACCGGCTCGCCGCCGACGCGCAGCGCGCCGCCCGCGACCGGCACGAGGCCGAGCACCGCGCGCATCAGCGTCGTCTTGCCGGCGCCGTTCGGCCCGAGCACGCCGACGAATTCGCCGGGCTCGATCGACAGGCTGACGTCGCGCAGGATCGTGCGTCCGCCCAGTTCGAGCGTGACGCGATCGAGTTCGAGTGCGTGGGGCGTGTGGGTCATGGCTTGCGGGTGGAAAGGGCCTTGCCGAGCGCGTCGAGCTGGCCGGCCATCCATTGCTGGAAGGTCTTGCCGGCCGGCTGCGTCTCGGTGACGCTGACGGTCGGCACGCCGCCGTCGCGCGCGATCTTCAGCATCCGCTTCGTCATCGGCGCCTCGGCCTGGCTGTTGTAGATGAGCGCGCGCACCTGCTGCTTGCGCAGGTCGGTCTCGAACGCGGCGACGTCCTGCGCGCTCGCCTCGGTGTTGTTCATCGTCGCGAGCTGGAAGCGCTGGTTGCGCATGTCGAGGCCGATCGCGTCGGCCATGTAGCCGAACACGGGCTCGGTGGCCGTCACCGGCACGCCCTTGTACTGCGCGCGCAGCGCGGCGACCTTGTCGTCGACGGGCTTCAGCGACGCGACGAACTTCTGCAGGTTCGCGTCGTAGTCGGCCTGGTGCGCCGGGTCCGCGCGGCCGAGCTCGGCCGCGATCGCGCGCGCGGCGGCGGGCATCGTCGCCGGGTCGTACCACAGGTGCGGGTTGTCGCCGGCCTTCTTGCCGACGAGGTCGGCGACGACGATCGTCGCGCGCTTCGCCTGCTTCGACGCCGCGAGCAGCTTGCCCATCCACGGATCGTAGTCGGCGCCGTTGTAGATCACGAGCTGCGCCTGCTGCAGCGCGCGCGCGGTCTTCGGGCTCGCCTCGAACAGGTGCGGGTCCTGGTCGGGATTGCTGAGGATGCTCGTCACCGCGACGTGGCGGCCGCCGATCTGCGACGCGACGTCGCCGTAGAAGTTCTCCGCGGCGACCACGTTGACGGCGGCCGCGTGCGCGAGCGCAGGCACGGCGAGCGACAGCGCGGCAAGGCCGGCGGCGAGCCAGCGGGCGGGGCGCGAGATGGCGCGCAGCGGGGCGCGCGTCAGGGCAATGGACATGAAACTCCTCGTAGGGAAGGGGCGGCGCGTCGGCGCGCGTTCGGCGTCAGCGCTGCGCCGGCTTGGTCTTGCAGTGTCCGCACAGGCCGCTCAGCTCGACGACCTGGTGATGGACCTCGAAACCGTGCGCGGGCGGGCTCGCGGACAGCTGCTTCGCGAGGTCGCCGCCCGGAATCTCGACGGTTTCGCCGCACGATTCGCAGATCAGGAACTGGCCCTCGTGCGGCACGCCGATCTCGCAGCACGCGAAGAACGCGTTCTTCGATTCGATCCGGTGGATGAAGCCGTGCTCGACGAGGAAATCCAGCGCGCGATACACGGTCGTGGGCGGCACCCGGCCGCGCTGCGGCTCGAGCTCGGCGAGCAGGTCGTACGCGCCGATCGGGCGCTGCGCGGCGAGCACGCGTTCGTAGACCTGCCGGCGCAGCGGCGTCCACGCGAGGCCGTGCTCGGCGGCGAACGCGTCGGCGCGGGACAGCCGGTCGGCGATGGACGCGATTGACGATGAAGTAGCCATGGCGCAATGCGGGCAATGGAACGAGAATATCGCGATGATATAACGTATCGTCACGCCGCGCATGCGGCCATCCGTCCCGTTTCTTCCCGAGCGCGCCAAAGCCGGCCCCACCGCCTGCCCCGCGGCGCGTCCGCCCGCGCCGCAACCTGTCCCGCTCGCCGTTGCCCCGCCTGCGCCCGCGGCCGTCCGCGCGGCGCCGTTCTGCCGCATCGCATCATCGAAACCGGCCCGATCCGCCTTGACAGCCCCGGTTCCGTATCCGATCATTCGATCGCAATCAGAGCAATTGTTCGTGTCGCGAGCGTTCGCTCACCTCGCGGCCCATCGCACAACGCAGAACGAAACGGAGACAGCCAGTGAGATTGCAGGACAAGGTCGCGATCCTGACGGGTGCCGCGAGCGGCATCGGCGAAGCGGTCGCGCAACGCTATCTGGAGGAGGGCGCGCGCTGCGTGCTCGTCGACGTGAAACCGGCCGGCGGGTCGCTTGCGCGGTTGATCGAGACGAGCCCGGGCCGCGCGGTCGCCGTGGCCGCGGACGTCACGCGCCGCGACGACATCGCGCGCATCGTCGCCACCGCGGTCGAGCGCTTCGGCGGCGTCGACATCCTGTTCAACAACGCGGCGCTGTTCGACATGCGCCCGCTCCTCGACGAATCGTGGGACGTGTTCGACCGCCTGTTCGCCGTGAACGTGAAGGGGCTGTTCTTCCTGATGCAGGCCGTCGCGCAGCGGATGGTCGAGCAGGGGCGCGGCGGCAAGATCATCAACATGTCGTCGCAGGCGGGCCGGCGCGGCGAGGCGCTCGTATCGCACTATTGCGCGACCAAGGCGGCGGTGATCAGCTATACGCAGTCGGCCGCGCTCGCGCTCGCGCCGCATCGGATCAACGTGAACGGGATCGCGCCGGGCGTCGTCGACACGCCGATGTGGGAGCAGGTCGACGCGCTGTTCGCGCGCTACGAGCACCGGCCGCCCGGCGAGAAGAAGCGGCTCGTCGGCGAAGCGGTGCCGCTCGGCCGGATGGGGCTGCCCGCGGACCTGACGGGCGCCGCGCTGTTCCTCGCGTCGGCGGACGCGGACTACGTCACCGCGCAGACGCTGAACGTCGACGGCGGCAACTGGATGAGCTGACGCGGCCCGACCCGCCGGCCCATCGATATCAACAACACACAAGAGACACTGGAGACATGCCATGCAACGAAAGACGCTTGCCGCCCGCGTGCTCGCGGGCGCGGCGCTCGCGACGGCCGCCGGCGCGGCGCTCGCGGGAACGCTGACGATCGCGACGCTGAACAATCCCGACATGATCGAGCTGAAGAAGCTCGCGCCGGCGTTCGAGAAGGCCAATCCCGACGTCAGGCTGAACTGGGTGATCCTCGAGGAAAACGTGCTGCGCCAGCGCGCGACGACCGACATCACGACCGGCAGCGGCCAGTTCGACGTGGTGATGATCGGCACCTACGAGACGCCGCAGTGGGGCAAGCGCGGCTGGCTCGCGCCCGTGGCCGGCCTGCCGGCCGACTACGACCTGAACGACGTCGTGAAGACCGCGCGCGACAGCCTGTCGTACAACGGCCAGCTCTACGCGCTGCCGTTCTACGTCGAGAGCTCGATGACGTTCTACCGCAAGGACCTGTTCGCGGCGAAGGGCCTCAGGATGCCCGACCGGCCGACCTACGAGCAGATCGCCGGGTTCGCGGACAAGCTGACCGACAAGTCGAAGGGCATCTACGGCATCTGCCTGCGCGGCAAGGCCGGCTGGGGCGAGAACATGGCGTACCTGTCGACGGTCGTGAACACGTTCGGCGGCCGCTGGTTCGACGACAAGTGGAACGCGCAGCTCACGTCGCCGGAATGGAAGAAGGCCGTCAACTTCTACGTGAACCTGCTGAAGAAGAACGGCCCGCCGGGCGCGAGCTCGAACGGCTTCAACGAGAACCTGACGCTGACCGCGTCCGGCAAGTGCGCGATGTGGATCGACGCGACCGTCGCGGCGGGGATCCTCTACAACAAGCAGCAGTCGCAGGTCTCGGACAAGATCGGCTATGCGGCAGCTCCTGTCGAGGCGACGCCGAAGGGCTCGCACTGGCTGTGGGCGTGGGCGCTCGCGATCCCGAAGACGTCGAAGCAGCAGGACGCCGCGAAGAAGTTCATCGCGTGGGCGACGTCGAAGCAGTACGTGGAGCTGGTCGCGAAGGATGAAGGGTGGGCGTCGGTGCCGCCGGGCACGCGCACGTCGACCTATCAGCGCGCCGAGTACAAGGCCGCCGCGCCGTTCTCCGACTTCGTGCTGAAGGCGATCGAATCGGCCGATCCGAACGATCCGTCCGCGCAGAAGGTGCCGTACGCGGGCGTGCAGTATGTCGGCATTCCCGAGTTCCAGTCGTTCGGCACCGTGGTCGGGCAGGGCATCGCGGGCGCGGTGGCCGGGCAGATGACGGTCGACCAGGCGCTCGCGGCCGGGCAGGCCGCGGCCGACCGCGCGGTGCGGCAGGCCGGCTACCAGAAGTAACGCGGCGCGCGCCGTGCGTCCGCGGACGCACGGCGCTCGTGAAGCGGCAAGGCGGGCGAGCGCTGCGCGCCCGCGTTTCAATCGGAGGTGGTCCCGATCATGCGTCACTTACGTCTTCCCCTGACTCACGCGCACCCGGTCGACGCCGCGTCGCGGCCGCCCGCGCCGGACCGGCCGCGGCGCGGCGCGAGCTGGCTCGTGTCGCCGTCCGTCGCGGTGCTGGTGCTGTGGATGTCGATCCCGCTCGCGATGACGGTCTGGTACTCGTTCTCGCGCTACAACCTGCTCAATCCGGACGTGAAGGGCTTCGCCGGATTCGACAACTACCGTTTCCTCGCGACCGATCCGGCGTTCCTGCCGGCGATCTGGCACACGCTCGTGCTGATCGGCGCGGTGCTCGCGATCACCGTGGTCGGCGGCGTGCTGATGGCGGTGCTGTTCGACCGCAAGTTCTACGGGCAGGGCATCGCGCGCCTCTTCGCGATCGCGCCGTTCTTCGTGATGCCGACCGTGTCCGCGCTGATCTGGAAGAACATGATCCTGCATCCGGTCTACGGGCTCGTCGCGAACGCGATGCGCGCGCTCGGCATGACGCCGGTCGACTGGTTCGCCGACTACCCGCTGACCGCGGTGATCATCATCGTCGCGTGGCAGTGGCTGCCGTTCGCATTCCTGATCCTGTTCACCGCGATCCAGTCGCTCGACCAGGAGCAGAAGGAAGCGGCGCGCATCGACGGCGCCGGCCCGATCGCGATGTTCTTCTACATCACGCTGCCGCACCTGAAGCGCGCGATCGCGGTCGTCGTGATGATGGAGACGATCTTCCTGCTGTCGATCTTCGCGGAGATCTACACGACGACGGGCGGCGGCCCCGGCAACGCGACGACCAACCTGTCGTACCTGATCTATGCGCTCGGCCTGCAGCAGTTCGACGTCGGCCTCGCGTCCGCGGGCGGGATCATCGCCGTCGTGGTCGCGAACGTCGTGTCGTTCTTCCTCGTGCGGATGCTCGCACGCAACCTGAAAGGGGAGTACGAACAATGAGCGACCTGACTCTCGATGCCGGCCGCCGCATGCCCGCCGCGTTCGGCCGGGTGCGCCGCGCGGTGCCGGGCCTGCTGGCATGGCTGATCGCGCTCGCGCTGTTCTTCCCGATCTTCTGGATGGCGCTCACCGCGTTCAAGACCGAGCAGCAGGCGTACGCGTCGGCGCTGTTCTTCGTGCCGACGCTCGACAGCTTCCGCGAGGTGTTCGCGCGCAGCGACTACTTCTCGTTCGCGTGGAATTCGGTGCTGATCTCGGCCGGCGTGACGGCGATCTGCCTGCTGTTCGCGGTGCCGGCCGCGTACGCGATGGCGTTCTTCCCGAACCGCCGCACGCAGAAGGTGCTGCTGTGGATGCTGTCGACGAAGATGATGCCGTCGGTCGGCGTGCTCGTGCCGATCTACCTGCTGTGGAAGAACGCGGGCCTGCTCGACAGCGTGTCGGGGCTCGTGATCGTCTACACGCTGATCAACCTGCCGATCGCGGTGTGGATGACGTTCACCTATTTCAACGAGATCCCGAAGGACATCCTCGAGGCGGGGCGCATCGACGGCGCGTCGACCTGGCAGGAGATCGTCTACCTGCTGCTGCCGATGGCGCTGCCGGGGCTCGCGTCGACCGCGCTGCTGCTGGTGATCCTGTCGTGGAACGAGGCGTTCTGGAGCATCAACCTGTCGAGCTCGAACGCGGCGCCGCTCACCGTGTTCATCGCGTCGTACTCGAGCCCGGAGGGGCTGTTCTGGGCGAAGCTGTCCGCAGCTTCCCTGCTCGCGGTCGCACCGATCCTGATCGTCGGCTGGCTGTCGCAGAAGCAGCTCGTGCGCGGGCTCACGTTCGGGGCGGTGAAATGAGCGCAGCCGGCGAAGGTGCGACCGGCGAAGGCGCGGCCGGCAAAGGTATGGATGACGAACGGATCAACGGCGCCGGCCGTCACGACGGCGTGCTGATTTGCGATTGCGACGGCGTGCTGATCGACAGCGAGGCGGTCGCCGCCGACATGCTGGTGCGCGAGCTCGAAGCGCGCTGGCCCGGCGTCGACGCGCGGCCGGCGGTGATGCCGCTGCTCGGGCTGCGGATCGAGCGCGTGCTCGCCGGCGCGAGCGCCGCGCTCGGCCGCACGCTGGACGACGCGGACGTCGGCGCGATCCGGCGCGCGGTCGAAGCCGCGGCGGTGAACGCGCCGGCCGTCGACGGCATTGCCGCGGCGCTCGACGCGATCACGCTGCCGATCGCGTGCGCGAGCAACAGCTACCGCGCGTACGTCGAGGCCGCGCTCGCGCGCACGGGCCTCAAGCGCTTCTTCGGCGAGCGGCTGTTCTGCGCGGACGCCGTCGCGCGCCCGAAGCCCGCGCCCGACGTGTATCTCGCGGCCGCGCATGCGCTCGGCGTCGCGCCCGCGCAATGCCTCGTCGTCGAGGACAGCGCGACCGGCATCACCGCGGCGGCCGCGGCCGGCATGACCGTGCTCGGCTTCGTCGGCGCGGGGCATGCGTCGCCCGCGCAGGTCGACGCGCTGCGCGGCATCGGCGCGCGCCACGTATTCGACGACATGCACGAGCTGCCCGGCTACGTCGCGCGCTGGCAGGCGACGGGCGCGGTGCTGCCGCATTGAGCAACGCGCCGCCCGCGGGCGGCGCATCACGAATCGAACATCGAACGGAGACAAATCATGGCAAGCGTGCTCCTGCGCAACATCGCGAAGCGCTACGAGGACAACGAAGTGCTGCGCAACGTGAACCTCGACATCGCCGACGGCGAGTTCGTCGTGTTCGTCGGCCCGAGCGGGTGCGGCAAATCCACGCTGATGCGGATGATCGCCGGACTCGAGGACATCTCGAGCGGCGACCTGCTGATCGACGGCGCGAAGGTCAACGACGTGCCGAGCGCGAAGCGCGGCATCGCGATGGTGTTCCAGTCGTATGCGCTGTATCCGCACATGACGCTGTACGACAACATGGCGTTCGGCCTGAAGCTCGCCGGCGCGAAGAAGCCCGAGATCGATCAGGCGGTGAAGAACGCGGCGAAGATCCTGCACATCGACCATCTGCTCGACCGCAAGCCGAAGCAGCTGTCGGGCGGCCAGCGGCAGCGCGTCGCGATCGGCCGCGCGATCACGAGGAAGCCGAAGGTATTTCTGTTCGACGAGCCGCTGTCGAACCTCGACGCGGCGTTGCGCGTGAAGATGCGGCTCGAGTTCGCGCGGCTGCACGACGAGCTGAAGACGACGATGATCTACGTGACGCACGACCAGGTCGAGGCGATGACGCTCGCGGACAAGATCGTCGTGCTGTCGGCCGGCAGCGTGCAGCAGGTCGGCACGCCGAACGCGCTGTATCACGCGCCCGCGAACCAGTTCGTCGCGGGTTTCATCGGCTCGCCGAAGATGAACTTCCTGAAAGGCACGGTCGAGGCGGTCGATGCGGGCGGCGTGCTGGTGCGCTTCGACAGCGGCGAGACGCAGCGCGTCGCGGTGGACGCGGCCGGGCTGCAGCGCGGCGCGGCCGTCACGGTCGGCGTGCGGCCCGAGCACCTGAAGGTCGGGGCAGGGGCCGACGGCGTCGCCGCGCGGACGATGGCCGTCGAATCGCTCGGCGATGCCGCGTATCTCTATGCGGAGTCGGCCGTCGCGCCGGACGGACTGATCGCGCGGATTCCGCCGCTCGACACCTATCGCACCGGCGAGGCGCTGCGCGTGCAGGCCGAGGCCGGGCATTGCCACCTGTTCGACGACGAGGGACGCGCGTTCCGGCGCCTGAGCCCGCACGCGAAGGCCGCGTGACGGCGGCGCCGCGGCGTCAGGACGCGAGGGCTTCCAGCGCCGCCTGCGCGCACGTCTCGTCGGTGACGAGCCCCGACAGCCAGCCGCCGCGCAGCGCGGCGATCACCGCGTCGCGCTTCTTCGGCCCGCCCGCGAACGCGATCGTCGGGCGTTTCGGCGGCGTGTCGAGCGACACGCTCGTCACCCGCGCGCTCGTCGACGCGGCGATCCGGCGGCCCTGCGCGTCGATCGGCACGCCGAGCAGTTCGGCGACCGCGCCGAGCGCGATCATCTCGTCGCGCTCCTGCTCGGTGATGAAGCCGTCCTCGTAGAGCGGGCAGTGGGGGCCGATGTTGCCGATGCCGACCAGCGCGACGTCGGCTTCGCCCGACAGCGCCTCGACGATCCGGTACAGCCGGTGATTGCACCACTGCGCGCGTTCGGCGCCGCTGTCCGCGAACAGCGGCGCGGGCAGCAGGAAGTGCTTGCCGCCCGTCTTCTCGGAGATGTCCTGCGCGACGTCGTAGCGGTTCGACGAGCCGTCGGCGGCGATCGCGCCGACCATCGACACGAGGCGGTGCTGCGGCCGGTCGATCTGCGCGATCTGCGCGACCGCGGCCTTCAGCGTGCGACCGCTGCTGACCGCGATCACCATCGGCCGCGTCTCGTTCAGGTAGCGCTCCATCACCTGCGCGCCGGCGACCGCGAGCTTGCGGTCGATCGCCTCGGGCGCGTCGTCGTCGACCGGCACGACTTCGCACATCGACAGGCCGTAGCGTTTCGACAGCTGCGTGCCGAGGTCGAGACAGTCGGCGAGCTGGTGATCGACGCGCACGCGGATCAGGTTCTTCTCGACCGCGAACGCGACGAGGCGCTGCGCGACCGGGCGCGACACCTGGAGCTTCTCGGCGATTTCGTTCTGCGTGTCGCCCGCGACGTAGTAGAGCCACGCGGCGCGGGTGGCGAGATCGAGTTTTTCTGAGGACTTGGGCACGATAGCGATTGAATTCGGATCCTGGCGGGCCGACCGGCGGCGCATGGGTACGCACTGTACCGCACTCGCCGCCGCGGCCGGCCCGCGCGTCGGTCAGGCTCGCCGGTCAGGCGCGCTCAGGCAAGCCGCGCGCGCGACGGCTCGTAGAGCGGGCGCACGTGGCGATACAGCGCGCGGAACGCGGCGAGGCGCTCGCGCAGCGCCGCATGGCGCACGGCGTCGGGCGCGTATTCGGCGCGCACCGGCGGCTTGCTCAGCACCGTGTGCGGATCGCCGCCGACCGCGAGCCAGCCGAGCCGCGCCGCGCCGAGCGCAGCACCCGTCTCGCCGCCGCCGTGCTGGCGGGTGCGCACGTTCAGCGCATCGGCGATCAGCTGCGCCCAGTACGCGCTGCGCGCGCCGCCGCCGATCAGCGACAGCGCGCCGGTCTCGACGCCCGCCGCATGCAGCGCATCGAAGCCGTCGGCGAGGCCTAGCGTCACGCCTTCGAGCACCGCATAGCCGAGATGCGCGCGTTCGGTCGCATGGGTCATCCCGAAGAACACGCCCTGCGCGTACGGATCGTTGTGCGGCGTGCGCTCGCCGGACAGGTAGGGCAGGAACAGCGGCGCGGCGGCGAGCGTGCCGGCGTCGAGTGCCTCGACTTCCGCGAGCAGCGTCGGCTCGTCGGTGCCGGTCAGCTTGCAGACCCAGCGCAGGCAGCTCGCGGCCGACAGCACGACGCTCATCAGCTGCCAGCGGTCCGGAATCGCGTGGCAGAACGCGTGCACCGCGGACGCCGGGTTCGGCATGAAGCGGTCGCCGACGACGCTCAGCACGCCTGACGTGCCGAGCGACACGAAGCCGTCGCCCGCGTGGATCGCGCCTATGCCGAGCGCGCTCGTCGCGTTGTCGCCGCCGCCGCCCGCGACGACGACGGCTTCCGACAGCCCCAGCTCGCGCGCGACATCGGCGCGCAGCGTGCCGGACGGCGCGTTGCCTTCGACGATCCGCGGCATCTGCGCGCGTGTCATCCCGCACGCGGCGAGCAGCGTGTCGGACCACTCGCGGCGCGCGACGTCGAGCCACAACGTGCCCGCGGCGTCGGACGGATCGGACACCTTCGCGCCAGTCAGCCGGAAGCGCAGGTAATCCTTCGGCATCAGCACGCAGGCCGTCGCCGCGAACAGGTCGGGTTCGTGCGTCGCGACCCACAGCAGCTTCGGCGCGGTGAAGCCGGGCATCGCGAGATTGCCGGTGAGCGCATGCAGGTCCGGCGCGCGTTCGGTGAGCAGCGCGCATTCGTCGGCGCTGCGCATGTCGTTCCACAGGATCGCGGGACGCAGCACGCGATCGGCGCGGTCGAGCAGCACCGCGCCATGCATCTGGCCCGACAGCCCGATGCCGCGCACCTGCGCGAACGCGTGCGGATGGCGCTCGCGCAACGCGGCGAGCGCGGCGAGCGTGCCGCGCCACCAGTCGTCCGGATGCTGTTCGGCCCAGCGCGGGCGCGGCCGCGACACGGTGAACGGCGCGCCCGCGGTGCCGACGACCGTGCCGTCCGGGGCGAGCAGCAGCACCTTCACTTCCGAGGTGCCGAGGTCGATGCCGAGATACATGTGCGATCCGTTCCGTCAGGGAGGAGCCGCTACTTTAGCCGCGCGGGTGCGCGCGTGCCAATGCCGGTTGACCCGACGCGCGGCCGGGCGCTCAGCGCCGCGCGAGCCAGGAATCGACGCGCGCAAGGCCGGCGCGCACCGCGTCGACGAGCGCGGCGTTGCCGGCGAGCGCTCCCCACAGCTGGCGCTCAACGCACAGCGCCGCGACCGGGTCGCGGGCCGCCACGATCGCGCGCGCGACACCTTCGTCCATCACGCCGTCCTGGTACGCATACGGCAGCGCGCCGCGCGCCCAGCGCTCGAGAAAGCGCAGGAACAGCGCGGGCAGCACCGCGGTCGCGACCGGCGCCGCGCCGCGCGCGATGCACTCGGCGAGTGTCGGCGCGATGAAGCCGGGCAGCTTCGAGAAGCCGTCCGCAGCGACGCGCTGGTTGGTGTCGAGCACGTACGGATTGCCGAAGCGCTCGAGCACGACGTCGCGATAGCGCGCGAGATCGAGCGGGCTCGGCCCGAGGTGCGTCAGGCACGGGATCACGTCCTGCGTCGCGTAGTCGTGCGCGAAGCGGCGGATCGCCGCGTCGTGCGTGCCTTCGTGGATGTACGTATGGCCCGCCAGCGTGCCGGCCCACGCGATGCAGCTGTGTGTCGCGTTGAGCAGGCGGATCTTCGCTTCCTCGTACGGGTGCACGTCGTCGACGAGTTCGGCGCCCGCCAGCTCCCAGCGTGGGCGGCCGGCCGCGAAGCGGTCCTCGATCACCCACTGGATGAACGATTCGCCCATCACCGGGCACGCGTCGTCGACGCCGGTCGCCGCACGCACGCGCTCGCGCACGTCGGCGGTCGGGCGCGGCGTGATCCGGTCGACCATCGCGCTCGGGCACGCGACGTGCGCGTCGAACCAGTCGAGCAGGTCGCGCGCGCCGCGCCGTTCGAGGAATTCGCGCATCCCTGCGCGAAAGCGCGCGCTGTTGCTGCGCAGGTTGTCGCAGCTCTGCAGCGTGAGCGGGCCCGCGCCGCGCTTCATCCGCTCGGCGAGCAGCGCGGCGAGCGCGCCGTACAGCGTCGTGCGCGCGCCCTGCAGGTCGGCCGCGAGATCGGGGTTCGCGAGGTCGAGCCGGTTGTGCTCGTCGAGGTAGTAGCCGCTTTCGGTGACGGTGAACGACACGATCCGGCAGGCGGGGTCCGCGCCGGCGTCGATCAGCGCGGCGAGATCGATCGACCACGGCAGCACGCGCGTGATCGCACGGATCGTCTCGTACGCGCGCTCGCCTTGCGGGGTGACCGTCTCGAGCGTGTACGCGCCGTGCTGCGCGGCGAGCGCATCCATGGTCGCGCGCATGTCGTCGCGGATGTTGCCGACGACCAGCGACCAGCGCTCGGCGGCCGGCACGGCCGCGTTGACGCGATGCAGGTACCACGCCTGGTGCGCGCGGTGGAACGATCCGGCGCCGATGTGCAGCAGCACGGGCGCGCGGGCGGGCGACGACTCGCTCATCCGTTGTCTCCTTCCGGCGGCCGCGAAGGGCAATGCCGGATCATTTGCTCGTTGTGTGAGCGAATGATCGTATTCGGGCGGGCGAAAGTCAAGGCGTGCGCGCGGGTTTTCGATGGTGCGCTGCGGCGGTGCGCGCTCAGGCGGCTTCGCGGGTCAGCGCGGCGAGCCCTTCGAGCAGTTTGACGGCGGGGCGGGGGAGGATGCCGTGGCGGCGGCGGAACGCGCTGCCGCGCGCCGTCACGATGGTCATGACGGCGCGCGGGCGAACGGCGGGTGAGTTACAGCGTCGTGCGCACGTGCCAGAGCTCGGGGAACAGCACGACGTCGAGCATCTTGCGCAGATACGGCGCGCCGCTCGTGCCGCCCGTGCCCTGCTTGAAGCCGATGATGCGCTCGACGGTCGTCACGTGGCGGAAGCGCCACTGGCGGAACGCGTCCTCGAGATCGACCAGTTCCTCGGCCATCTCGTACAGCTCCCAGTGCTGCTGCGGGTGCCGGTACACCTCGAGCCACGCGGCCTCGACGGTGTCGTCGTGCTGGGTCGGCTGGGTCCAGTCGCGCTCGAGCCGCGACGGCGCGATCGGAAAGCCGCGCCGCGCGAGCAGGCGCACGACCTCGTCGTAGAACGACGGCGCCTCGAGCGTTGCGCGCACCTGTTCGAGGATGTCCGGCCGGTGCGCATGCGGCTGCAGCATCTGCGGGTTCTTGTTGCCGAGCAGGAATTCGAGCTGGCGGTACTGGTACGACTGGAAGCCCGACGACTGGCCGAGATACGGCCGCATCGCCGAATACTCGGACGGCGTCATCGTCGCGAGCACGTTCCACGCCTGCACGAGCTGCTCGAGAATGCGCGACACGCGCGCAAGCATCTTGAACGCGGGTGGCAGCGCGTCGCGACGGACCGCGTCGAGCGCCGCGCGCAGCTCGAACAGCGCGAGCTTCATCCACAGCTCGCTTGTCTGATGCTGGATGATGAACAGCATCTCGTTGTGATCCGGCGACAGCGGATGCTGCGCGTCGAGGATCTTGTTGAGCGACAGGTAGTCGCCGTAGCTCATCGACTTCGAGAAATCGAGCTGAGCGTTGTGCCAGCCGGGTTGCTCGCCGGCTTCGCCCGGCACGTGCGACGCTTCGTGCGCAGGGTGTGCGCCCGAGAACGGGCAGCCCGCCGGCGCGTCGTTGCCGGGCGGTTGCATATGACCAGAATTCACGACTTCCCTCTCCAGGATTGAATGCGTATTGCTTGCTCGGGGCGATCGGCCCCGCAGCGGCCGATCAGGTCACCGCGCCGCGGGTGGCGAACTCGGGCGCTTTCCATGCGCCGGTGTCGAGGATGTCGCGCAGCGTCTCGACGGCGTCCCACACGTCGGCGAAGCGCGTATAGAGCGGCGTGAAGCCGAAGCGCAGCACGTGCGGCTCGCGGTAGTCGCCGATCACGCCGCGCGCGATCAGCGCCTGCATCACCTCGTAGCCGTGCGGATGCTCGAAGCTCGCCTGCGAGCCGCGCTGGTGATGGCTGCGCGGCGTGACGAGCTTCAGCGCATGGCCTTCGCAGCGCGCCTCGACGAGCGCGATGAACGCGTCGGTCAGCGCGAGCGACTTGCGGCGGATCGCGTGCATGTCGGTCTGCAGGAACACGTCGAGCCCGCATTCGACCATCGACATCGACACGATCGGCTGCGTGCCGCACAGGAAGCGCGCGATGCCGGGATCGGGCGCGAACTCGGGCTGCATCGCGAACGGCGCGCGGTGGCCCCACCACCCGGACAGCGGCTGCGAGAAGTGCGCGTGATGGCGCTTCGGCACCCACACGAACGCGGGCGAGCCCGGGCCGCCGTTCAGGTACTTGTACGTGCAGCCGACCGCGCCGTCCGCGCGCGCGCCCTTCAGGTCGACCGGCACCGCGCCCGCCGAATGCGCGAGATCCCACAGCATCAGCGCGCCCGCGTCGTGCACGAGCTGCGTGACGGCCGGCATGTCGTGCAGGTAGCCGGTGCGATAGTTCACCTGCGTGATCATCGCGACCGCAGTGTCCTTGCCGAGCGCGTCGGGCAGGTCGGCCGGGTCGTCGATCAGGCGCAGTTCGTAGTCGCCGCCGAGCTGCGCGATCAGCCCCTGCGCGATGTACAGGTCGGTCGGGAAGTTCGAGCGCTCCGACACGATCACGCGGCGCTCGGGCGCGCGTTCGGCCTGGTAGCGCAGCATCGCGGACAGCAGCTTGAACAGGTTGATCGAGATCGTATCGGTGACGACGGTCTCGTCCGGCGCGCCGCCGATCAGCGTCGCGAGCTTGTCGCCGAGGCGGCGCGGCAGCGCGAACCAGCCGGCCGTGTTCCAGCTGCGGATCAGGCCTTCGCCCCATTCGGCGCCGATCACCTGCTGCGCGCGGGCGGCCGATGCGCGCGGCTGCGCGCCGAGCGAGTTGCCGTCGAGGTAGATCACGCCGTTGGGCAGCGCGAACTGGTCGCGCAGCGGGGCGAGCGGGTCGTCGCGGTCGAGCGCGAGCGCATCTTCACGGGTCTTGATCATGATGGTCGGGGTGTGTGTCGAGGGTTCAGTCGGGGCGGCCGGGCAGCGCGCGCAGTACGGCGCGCACGGGGCTCGCGTCGAGCGTCGCGAGCTTGAGCGGCAGCGCGATCAGTTCATAGTCGGCGGCCGGCACGGCGTCGAGCACGATGCCTTCCAGGATCGCCATCCGGTGCGCGCGGATGCGGCGATGCGCATCCATCGTCTTCGATTCCTGCGGATCGAGCGACGGCGTATCGATGCCGATCAGCTTCACGCCATGTTCGGCGAGCAGGTCGATGGTGGCGGGTGCGACCGCACAGAAATCCGGATCCCATTGCGCGGCGGGCGCATGCGCATAGGTGCGCAGCAGCACGCGCGGCGGCACGCCGTCGAGCGCGGCTTCGACGTCGGCCGGCGTGACGACGGGGGAGGCGCCGATGCAGTGGATCACGCGGCACGGGCCGAGATACACATCGAGCGGCACCGCGCCGATCGGCGCGCCGTCGGCGTCGTAGTGGAGCGGCGCGTCGGTGTGCGCGCCGGTATGCGGCGACAGCGTCAGGCGCGCGACGTTGACGGGCGAGCCCGCCTCCATCCGCCAGACGCGTTCGACGGTGACCGGCGTGTCGCCCGGCCACACGGGGGTGGCGGTGTCGACCGGCGGCGAGATGTCCCAGAGTGTGTCCATGGCATGACGAAACAGCGAAATGATGCTTCGCATGATAGGCGGACGCTCGCAAAAAGTGCTTGCGAAATAGACATGGACAAACCGCCAGATTGGCAGATAATTCGAATCAGAGAGAAAACGGGGACCAAAAATGCACGCGATCACGCTCGACGCCACCGACTGCCGGATTCTCGCGGTCCTGCAGGAGGAAGGCAGAATCAGCAACCTGGATCTTGCCGAACGGATTTCATTGTCGCCATCGGCCTGCCTGCGGCGCATGCGCCTGCTGGAAGACCAGGGCGTGATCGAGCATTACCGCGCCTGCCTGAGCCGGGAGAAGCTCGGCTTCGAGCTGGAGGCGTTCGTGCAGGTGTCGATGCGCAACGAGCAGACGCAGTGGCACGAACGGTTCGCCGAGGAACTGCGGGAATGGCCCGAGGTGGTCGGCGCGTTCGTCGTGACGGGCGAGAGCCACTACCTGCTGCGGGTGCTCGCGCACAACCTCAAGCACTATTCGGATTTCGTGTTGAACCGGCTGTACAAGGCGCCGGGCGTGATGGACATCCGTTCGAACATCGTGCTGCAGACGCTGAAGGACGAGGCGGGCGCGCCGGTCGTGCTGGCGCGCACCGGCGCGATCAAAGCTGTGTGAGGCCGTGGAAGCCGCCGCCGTGGAACACGAGCGGCGCGGTTTCGGCGGCATCCGGGTGCACGCCGCAGCGCTCCACCTCGCCGACGAAGATCACGTGGTCGCCTTCGTCGTAGCGGCTGCGGTTGTGGCACTCGAACCATGCGATCGCGCCGTCGAGCACCGGCATCCCGGAGTTGCCGGCCACATGCGCGATGCCCTCGAAGCGGTCGCCCTTGTAGGTCGAGAAGCGCTTGCACAGGTCGAGCTGCGACGCCGCGAGCACGTTGACGACGTAGTGGCTGTTGCTGCGGAACACCGGCATCGACGCCGACTTGTGCGCGAGGCTCCACAGCACGAGCGGCGGGTCGAGCGACACCGAGTTGAACGAGCTCGCGGTGATGCCGATCAGCTGCCCGGACGGCGCGCGCGTCGTGATGACCGTCACGCCGGTCGCAAACTGGCCGAGCGCCTGCCGGAACGCGGCGACGTCGAAATTCGGCGGCGTTGCGCGGCTCATCGGGCGACCATCCGGAACGGGACGCGCGAGCATGGCGCGCGGCGGGTGAAATGGGCGAAGGGCGACAAGGCAGTCAGTCTGGAAATGGGACGCATGGTCCGATTTTAGCGGAATCGCCCGCAGCGGGACGCAGTGCTGCGCGCAGCGGTGCAATGCGACCGCCGCGCGCCTGTTGTCAGCGCGGGCGGACAGCTAGCCCGCCGCGCCGAGCCCGAGCGACACCGCGCCGATCAGGATCAGGCTCGACGCCCAGAGCGCATCGAGGTTGAACCAGCTCCGCGACACGAACTTCAGCCCGAGGTAGCGGTAGACCAGCCACGCGAGCAGCCCGCCGGCGGCGAGCATCGCGGCGGCATGCGTGGCCGCGACGACGAGCGCCATCCCGAGGTTCGCATTCACGAGCGCCGTGGCCGCGCGATGTCCCGGGTCCATGTCGATCCCGCAGAGCCCGAGATAGATCGGCACCAGCATCAGCCCCGCGCCGTGCGCGATCGCCACCGCGAACGACCAGAGCCCGAGCCGCGACGGCGGGATGCGCGCGAGGATCCGCGGGTGGCGCGGCCGCAGCAGCAGCACGGCCCCGCAGGCGATCACGAGCACGCTCGCGCCGATCCGGATCGGCGCCTGCCATGCGACGAGCGCGGCGAGCGCCGCGAACGGCAGCATCATCGCGAACACCGACAGCGCGTGCCCGAGCGCGAGATAGCCGAGCGCCGCGACCAGCGCGCGGCCGCTGCGCGCCATCAGCGCGTTCGACACGGCGAGCGGCCATCCCATCGCCGGGTTGAACCCGTGATAGAGGCCGCTTGCCAGCACCGCGGACCAGAGACCGACCTGGGCCGTGACGTGGCCGCTCAAGACCGGACCGACGGATAGCAAAACGAATCGGTCGAGCAATCGCCGCCTTCGAGCCGGATCTGGTGCGCGCGGTAGCCGTCCGGAAACGCGACCCAGTAGTCGTCGGCGAGCGTCAGGCCGCCGCCGGGCCCGGCGTGCGCCATCACCTGCGCGCCGGGCACGCCGTCGGGGTAGAACTGGTTATCCCACGTTGAATAGAGCGAGTTGGTCCAGTAGACCCGCTTGCCGTCGCGGCTGATCTCGACCATCTGCGGGCCGCCCGCGAACGTCTTGCCGTTCGGGTGCGGCGTGCGCCGCACGATGCCGCCGATATGCACCGATCCCGCGAGCTTCGGCTTGCGCGGGTCGGTGACGTCGTACTGGCGCATCTCGCCGGTGCCCCAGCAGGACACGTACAGGAAGCGGTCGTCGAGCGACAGGTCGATGTCGGTCACGAGCGGCGGCACCGCGCCGAACGGTTTCAACAGTGGCGGCAGCTGGTCCGCGGGCGCGGGCTCGGCCGGGATCGTCGCGGTCTTCTCGATGTGGAACCGGCCGTCTTCGCGCCACCAGGTCCAGATCGAGCCTTCGAGGTTCGTCGTGTCGATCACGACACCGAGGAAGCCGTATTCGCGCGCGGGATCATGCGCGGGCCGCACCTCCAGCGCCATCTGGTGCTGCGCGCCGAGGTCGATGGTCTGCACGTTGCGCCGCGCGCGCAGGTCCCAGAAATGCAGCCGGTGCCCGTACCGGTTCGCCAGCAGCTCCTCGGGGACGAGGCCGTTCTCGAATTGCGGCGGCAGCGCCCATTCGCTCGACACCATGTAGTCGCGCGGCAGGTTCCACCAGAAGTCGTAATGCTTGTCCTGCGTGCCGCGGTCGATTTCCCAGGGGCCGACGACGTCGAAGGTCTCGCAGTCCATGATGAAGATGCCCGGCTGGCCGTCCATGCCGTCCTCGCCGGCGCCGCCCAGCGTGCTGACATAGATCCCCTCGGGCCCGCAATGGACCGTGTGCGGCCGCGAGTAGCCGGTCTTGCTGAACACTTCGTCGGGTTCGATGATCTTGTGGATGCGCGCCTGGGTCGGGTGCGGATGCGTGTCCACGACGTAGATGCGCGACGAGCGCAGGCCCGGGATGATCAGGAAGCGGCGCTGGAGAAACGCGTGGCCGGTGAGCGGCGACAGCGACGACGAGCACGCATTCCAGCCGAAGTGATGGAATTCGTCGCCGGTGGTCGGCATCGTCACCGTATGCACGATCTGGCCGTAGGTTTCCGAGCCGGGCTTCACGTCGATCACGGCGAGCGCGTCGGGCTGCGAAAAGTCGGGGCTCAGCAGCAGGGTGTAGGCGAAGGATTCGGCTGGCGCGCGCATCGCGAGTTCCGGCGACGCGTGAAACGTCGGGTCAGGCCGCATGGTCATGGTAGTGCCCTCTCGTTATGGTATTTGAGCGCCCGGCGCGGGATCGCCGATGACGGGCGCGGTTGTCATGCGAGACGGCCGGGCGGGGTTGCCGCCGCGGCCGAACGGAGCTGCCGGCACCCGCGACGCTCGCGTGCGAGACGGGCGGTGCCTTCCATCCAGAAGCGAAAACAGATGACGTGTATCGGGTGAAGCGTCGACGCTTGGCCGATTGCGGCGCGACGTTGCCGCCGACCGGCCGGGGCTCGATCGAGCCGGTGATGCGAGGGGTGTTCGCTGAAGCATCCGGAACGCTGCTGCAACGGACGATGATGCATCAGGGTGGAGCATGGGGCGATCCCGGCGGAAGGGCGGATCTTTCTTCCTGGCCGAGAGTGGCCTAGTGTAGTCGAGAATCGGCGGCGACGTCTTCGCCGCAGTGCGCGGGCGCACCGCGGCATTGCGCATTCCGTCGTCGTGCAGGTGATTGGTTCGGATGCGATACTGCCCGTTCTCAACGGCTATTTGATTTCAAGGGGAACGAGATGCTTGAAACCGCGACTTTAGGCGGCGGCTGCTTCTGGTGCACGGAAGCGGTGTTTCTCGACGTCGACGGCGTGACGGCGGTCGAGTCCGGCTACGCGGGTGGGCATACCCGCAATCCGGGCTATCGCGACGTGTGCGACGGCGACACCGGACACGCGGAGGTCGTCAACGTGACGTTCGACCCGGCGCGCATCGGCTATCGCGAGATCCTCGAAATCTTTTTCGCGACGCACGATCCGACCCAGCTCAACCGGCAGGGCAACGATACCGGCACGCAATACCGGTCGGTGGTGTTCACGCATTCGGACGCGCAGCGCGACACCGCGCTCGACGTGATCCGCGAGCTCGAGCGCGAGCAGGTATTCGCGCAGCCGATCGTCACGCAGGTCGTGCCGCTCGACGGCAATTACTGGCCGGCCGAGGACTACCACCAGAACTACTATGCGCAGAATCCCGGCCAGGGGTATTGCGCGGTCGTGATCGGGCCGAAGCTCGCGAAGTTCCGCCAGAAGTTCGCGCACCGGCTGAAGTCGTCGCGCGGCGCGTGAACTGGCGCCAAGACCCTAGGCCGCCTCGCTGCGCAACTGCGCGCACGCGGCGGCGATCTCGCGCGCGAGCGCGATGCACGACAGCGGCGCGGAGCCTTCGGCCTTGTTGTTGATCGTGATGAGCACGGGCTGGCCGGCCATTGCATAGCGCGCGGCCAGTTCGGCGAGCGCCGAGCGCGTGTGCGGATCCTCGTCGACGAGCCGGTCGAACGGCTCGTATTTCGCTTTCGCCTGCTCGTACTTGAAGCCGGCGTGCAGGCTCCAGCGCACGATCAGCGGGCCCGGCGCATCGCCGTCGAGCAGCGCGAGCGCGGCCGCCTGCCGCAGCGGGTCGGGCATCCGCGCGTGCAGGCCGACGCAGTAGCGCACGCCGAGCGCGGCGAGCGCGCGGATGAAACGCGGCGTGAGCAGGCTCGCGTCGCGGATCTCGATCGCATAGCGCGGGCCGTCCGGCTCGGGCGGCAGCGGCGGCAGCGCCGCGAAGAACGCGCTCAGCCGGTCGATCAGCGCGGCGGGGTCGGCGAGCAGTCGATCCGGCAGCGGCGAGAACTGGAACACCAGCACGCCGGCCTTCCTGCCGAGCCCGTCGAGGCACGGCCGCACGAATTCGTTCGTCGCGAGCGCGGCATCGAGGAAGGTCGGATTCGGTCCGGACGGCTCGCCGCGCCGGCCGCGCACGACCGCGTCGGTGACCGATGCGGGCGCCTTGACGACGAAGCGGAAATCGTCCGGCACTTGCTGCGCGTAGCGCAGGTAGTCGGCGACGGACAGCGGCCCGTAGAACGACCGGTCGAGGCTCACGCTCTTGAGCAGCGGATGCGCGCCGTACGCTTCGAGCCCTTCGCGCGACAGCTTGGTCTGCGCGAAGTCGCCGTCGTAGACGATGCCGTTCCAGCCGGGGAAAAACCATGACGACGTGCCGAGCCGCACGTTCGGAGGCAGGCCGGCCGCGGCGTCCGCCACGTCGGGCGCGATCGGCGCGGGCGCCACGCCGCGCCGGCGCTTGCCTTTCTTCGGCGCGGACGGCGGCGCGGGTTCGTCCCACAGCAGGCCGGTGGAGGGAGGCGTTGCGTCGTCGGGTGCGCGGGGCGCAGGCACAGGCGGCGCGTTGCCGCTGTCGTCCGGCGTCACATTGACGTTATCGCCGGCGTTCGCACGAGTGTCGTCGTCCGCGGGCGGAACGGCGCGTGCGTCGTCGGGCGCCGCGCCGAACAGGTCGAACTGTCCGTCGGCGGGCGTCCCGTCCGAATCGTCGTGTTGCTGCCGTCCCGGCGGCGCCTTGCGCCGCGTCCTGCCGTCACCCATGCATGCCGTGCGTGAAGCGCCGCCTAGCGCGGCAGCGCGTGTTCGTACATGTAGCGCCGCGACCACGGCAGCGTCTTCGCGCTCTGCCCGGCCTTGCGGCACACGATTTGAAAGATCGACACGTCGTCGTGCTCGAACGCATACGCGCAGCCGGCGAGATACACGCGCCAGATGCGGAATTTTTCGTCGTCGACGAGCTGCCTGGCTTCCTCGGCCTTCGCTTCGAAGTTCTCGGTCCAGATGTCGAGCGTGCGCGCATAGTGCCGCCGCAGGCTTTCGACGTCAATCGCCTCGAGCCCGCCGCGCTGCGCCGCTTCGAGCGCGAGGCTGATGTGCGGCAGCTCGCCGTCCGGGAACACGTAGCGGTCGATGAACTCGCCGCCGCCGAGCGCCGTCTCGCCACTTTCCGCGTCGGTCGACGTGATGCCGTGGTTCATCGCGATGCCGTCGTCGGCGAGCAGCTCGCGGATTCGCGTGAAGTAGAGCGGCAGGTTCTTGCGGCCGACGTGCTCGAACATCCCGACGCTCGTGATGCGGTCGAACTGGCCGTCGATCTCGCGGTAGTCCTGCAGGCGGATCTCGATTTTGTCCTCCAGCCCCGCGGCCTTCACGCGCGCGGTCGCGAGGTCGAACTGGTTCTGCGACAGCGTCACACCGAGACACTGCGCGCCGAACTTGCTCGCGGCCCGCAGCACCAGCGCGCCCCAGCCGCAGCCGATGTCGAGCAGGCGCTGGCCCGGCTGCAGCCCGATCTTCGTGAGGATGTGGTCGATCTTCTTGATCTGCGCGGTGGCGAGATCCTCGTCGCCGTTCTCGAAGTACGCGCACGAGTAGACCATGTTCTCGTCGAGCCACAGCCGGTAGAACTCGTTCGAGACGTCGTAGTGATACTGGATCGCCTTCTTGTCGGTGTTCTTCGTGTGATTGAAGTAGCGCTTCACGCGCGCGAGCTTGCTCGCATTCGTCACGGTGCTGCGCGCGAGCGAGTAGCTGATGTTGATGATGTCGGAGAGCTTGCCCTCGATGTCGATCTTGCCCTTCACGTACGCCTCGCCGAGGTTGTCGAGGCTCGGGTCGAGCAAGAGCGGCAACGCCGATGCGCTGTTGACCTTCAGCGTGACCTGCGGCGCGGCGAACGTGCCGAAATCGAGCTGATCGCCGTTCCACAAAACGAGGCGCGCCGGAATGTTCGCCTTCGCCCGTACTTCGTCCGCCCACTGTGCCAGCTTCTTTTCCCAGAACATTTGGAATCTCCGTTGTTCGTTGAATCGAATACAGCCAAGTTTCTTGACCGGCGCCCGCCGACCAAGCGGGCGCCCGCATGCAATACGAAAAATACGAAGCGCGATCGGCGGTGCGCGCCGCGCCGGCTTACGGCGACAGGCGCGAAATCGTCCAGCCGTGCGGCGCGGCGGGCTCGCGCGTATACAGCAGCCGGTCGTGCAGCCGCGACGGGCGGCCCTGCCAGAATTCGAGCGACTCGGGCACGAGGCGGTAGCCGCCCCAGTGCGGCGGCCGCGGCGGGTCGTCGCCGTAGCGCTCGCTGACGGCCTTCTCGCGCGCTTCGAGCGTCGCGCGGCTGTCGATCACGGCGCTCTGGTCGGACGCCCACGCGCCGATGCGCGAGCCGAGCGGGCGCGACGCGAAATAGCGGTCGCTGTCCTCGGCGCTGGTCTTCTCGATGCGGCCTTCGACGCGCACCTGGCGCTCGAGCTCGATCCAGTAGAACAGCAGCGCGGCATACGGATGCGTGGCGAGATCGCGGCCCTTGCGGCTTTCGTAATTGGTGAAGAAGACGAACCCGCGTTCGTCGACGCCCTTGATCAGCACGATCCGGGCGGACGGACGGCCGTTTTCGCCGACGGTGGCGAGCGTCATCGTGTTCGGCTCGGGAAGCTTGGCGTCGAGCGCCTCCTTGAACCAGCGGTCGAACTGTGCGAAGGGGTTCGGGGCGGCGTCGGCTTCGTCGAGCGAAGCACGCGAGTAATTGATGCGGAGATCGGCGAGTGTCGTCATGTTATGCGAACGCTTCAATCTGGGGCCAGTATAGCGAAGGCGGAAGAAACGTGCGTGCACAGTGGCGCGTGTTGGCGAGCGGTTCAGGCAAAATACGGGGCTGCACGACTTACGTTTCCCTTGCCGCCATGTCATTCCACGACGCCGCCCCGATAACCTCTGATCTTACCCCGAGCCCGTCAACTCAGCTTGACGTGGATCGCGCCCGGCGCTTCGGCGGCATTGCGCGACTGTACGGCGCGCCCGCGCTCGCCGCGTTCGAGCGCGCGCACGTCGCGGTGATCGGCATCGGCGGGGTCGGTTCGTGGACGGCCGAGGCGCTCGCGCGCAGCGCGGTCGGCCGGCTTACGCTCGTCGATCTCGATAACGTTGCCGAAAGCAACACGAACCGGCAGATCCACGCGCTCGACGGCAATTACGGCAAGCCGAAGGTCGACGCGATGGCCGAGCGGATCGCGCTGATCGATCCCGCGTGCCGCGTGAACCGGATCGAGGATTTCGTGGAAGCCGACAATTTCGACGCGCTGCTCGGCGGCGGCTTCGACTACGTGATCGACGCGATCGACAGCGTGCGCACGAAGGTCGCGCTGATCGCGTGGTGCGTCGCGAAAGGGCAGCCGCTCGTCACGGTCGGCGGCGCGGGCGGGCAGCTCGACCCGACCCGCATCCGCATCGACGATCTCGCGCTGACGATCCAGGATCCGCTGCTGTCGAAGGTGCGCGCGCAGCTGCGCAAGCAGCACGGCTTCCCGCGCGGGCCGAAGGCGCGCTTCAAGGTCAGCGCCGTGTATTCGGACGAGCCGCTGATCTATCCGGAAGCCGCCGCCTGCGATATCGAGGACGGCGCGGAGCCGTCCACGGCCGCGCACGTCGCGGGGCTCAACTGCGCGGGCTTCGGCTCGAGCGTGTGCGTGACCGCGAGCTTCGGCTTCGCGGCGGCCGCGCATGCGCTGCGGGCGATCGCGGCGCGGGCCGCCGCGGCCTGACCGGGGGAGGCCGCGCTCGCTTGCCGCCCGCCGGCCCGGGTCAGTGGAGCGCCATGCTCAGCTTGCGCCGCCACACGGCAACGAGGTCCGGGCGGTCGCCCGCCAGCTCGAACACCGAGATCATCGTCTTGCGGCCGAGGTCGTCGCCGTACGCGCGGTCGCGCACGACGATTTCCAGCAACTGCTCCAGCGCGCCTTCGTACGCGCGCCGCGCGATCAGGCTCTGCGCGAGATCGAAACGCGCGTCGAGGTCGGCCGGATTCTCGGCGATGCGCGCCTCGAGCGCGTCGGTCGGCGGCAGGTCGGCGGTCGCGGCGAGCGCGTCGAAACGGGTCTGGATCGCCTGCAGGCGCGGATCGCCGTTTTGCACGGTCTGCGGCGACAGGCGCTCGGTTTCCGCGCGCGCCGCATCGACGTGGTTGCTCGCGAGCAGCAGCTCGATCAGGTCGAGCCGCGCGTCGTCGAAGCCGGGGTTCAGCGCGAGCGCGGCTTCGAGGTGGGCGCGCGCATCGTCGAAGCGTCCCTCCGCCGCCGCGAACTGCGCGGCGCGGCGCTCGGCTTCCTCGGGCGCCGGCAGCAGCCGGTCGAGGAACGCGCGCAATTGCCCTTCGGGCAGCACGCCGACGAACTGGTCGACCGGGCGGCCGTCGGCGAACGCGATCACATGCGGAATGCTGCGCGTCTGGAAGTGCGCGGCGAGTTCCTGGTTCTCGTCGACGTTGACCTTCACGAGCTTCCAGCGGCCCTCGTAGTCGCTTTCGAGCTTTTCCAGCAGCGGGCCGAGCGTCTTGCAGGGGCCGCACCACGGCGCCCAGAAGTCGACCAGCACGGGCGTGTCCAGCGACGCCTCGATGACGTCTTTTTCGAAAGTGGCAAGCGTGGTGTCCATGTCGTCCTCTTGAGTTCGGATGTCGTCAGGTTGGGGCGGCACGCGCGTTTTTCAACGCGGCTTGCGCTCGGGCAGCGGGATCCACTCGGTCTCGCCGGGCACCTTGCCCATTTCCTGCCGCGTCCAGGCTTCCTTCGCGCGCTCGATCGCGTCGCGGCTGCTCGCGACGAAATTCCAGTCGATGAAGTGTTCGCCGTCGAGCCGGTCGCCGCCGAGCAGCATCGCGCGCGCGCCGGCGGTGCTCGTCAGCGTGACGGTCGCGCCGGGCGCGAGCACGGCCATCTGCGCGGGCTCGAGCGGCGTGCCGTCGATCGCGAGGTCGCCTTCGACCAGATAGATCGCGCGCTCCTCGTGCGACGCGTCGAGCGCGAGGCGGCCGCCGTCCGCGAATTCCGCGGCCACGTACAGCGTGCGCGAGAACGTCGTGACGGGCGAGCGCAGCCCGAACGCGTCGCCGGCGATCACCGTCAGCGCCACGCCGTTGTCGTTCAGCTTCGGCAGCGCCGCGGCCTCGTGGTGCTCGAACGACGGCTCGTCGGTCTCGTGCGCGAGCGGCAGCGCGACCCAGGTCTGGATCCCGTGCACGGTGTGGCCCCGCTCGCGCAGCGCGTCGGGCGTGCGCTCGGAATGGACGATCCCGCGTCCCGCGGTCATCCAGTTGACGTCGCCGGGCACGATCTCCTGCAGCGAGCCGAGGCTGTCGCGGTGCAGGATCGCGCCCTCGAACAGGTACGTGACGGTCGCGAGCCCGATGTGCGGATGCGGGCGCACGTCGAGGCCCGTGCCGGGCGGCAGCGTCGCGGGCCCCATGTGATCGAAGAAGATGAACGGGCCGACGAGGCGCGCGGCGAGCGCGGGCAGCGTGCGGCGCACCTGCAGGTTGCCGATGTCGCGCACGTGCGGCTTCAGCAGGGCTTTGATGGAGTCGGTCATGGCGGATCCTGTCGACGCTGCGGGGATGCGGGTCATTGTACTGGCTGTACTGGCGCCCGGCAGCGTGCGCGCGACGCGTCGTGGGCCGTGCGGAGCGGTACGGTTCTTGCTCGCGTGCAGCGTGCTCGCCGCACCGGCTTGGCGCCCGCCGTATCCACAACGCGCGTGCGGGATTCCGGACGGTTCCCGATCGCCGGTAAACTGGCGACCCTCAGAACGACATATCAAGGAGACCACGATGATGACCCCGAAGGACCTGCTGCTGGCGCTGGTCGTGATCCTCGCGTGGGGGGTGAACTTCGTCGTGATCCGGGTCGGGCTGAACGGGATGCCGCCGATGTTGCTCGGCGCGCTGCGCTTCACGCTCGCGGCGGTGCCGGCGGTGTTCTTCGTGCGCCGCCCGCAGATTCCGTGGCGGCTGCTCGTGCTGTACGGCGCGACGATCCAGCTCGGCCAGTTCGTGTTCCTGTTCACCGCGATGTACGTCGGGATGCCCGCCGGGCTCGCGTCGCTCGTGCTGCAGTCGCAGGCGTTCTTCACGCTGGTATTCGCGATGGCGTTCCTCGGCGAGCGGCTGCGCGTGCAGAACCTGGTCGGCCTCGCCATCGCCGCGACCGGCCTCGTCGTGATCGCCGCGCAGGGCGGGCGCGCGATGACCTTGGCCGGCTTCCTGCTGACGCTCTGCTCGGCCGCGATGTGGGCGTTTGGCAACATCGTGACGAAGAAGGTCGGGCAGGCCAACCTCGTGTCGCTCGTCGTGTGGGCGAGCCTCGTGCCGCCGGTGCCGTTCTTCGCGCTGTCGCTGTGGTTCGAAGGGCCGCAGCGGATCGTGGCCGCGCTCGGCGCGCTGACGGGCACGTCGATCTTCGCGGTCGTCTATCTCGCGTTCGTCGCGACGCTGCTCGGCTACGGCTTGTGGAGCCGGCTGCTGTCGCGCTATCCGGCCGCGCAGGTCGCGCAGTTCTCGCTGGTGGTGCCGGTCGTCGGCCTCGCGTCGGCGGCGCTGCTGCTCGACGAGCACCTGACGCGCGCGCAGTTCGCGGGCGCGGCGCTCGTGATGGGCGGCCTCGCGGTCAATGTGTTCGGCGGGAAGCTGATGCGCCGCTTCGCGGTGTCATGACGTCGTGACGCGCGCGCCCGCACGCAGCGCGTGCGGCCGGCGGCGCGGGGGAAACGCGGAGACGGCGGCCGTCAGGCCATCCGGTTCTTCGCGAGCGGCGGGTTCGCCGCGAAATAGCGCTTGATGCCGCGGAAGATCGCGTCGGCCATCTCGTCGCGATAGCTGTCGTCGTTGAGCCGGCGCTCCTCGTCCGGGTTGCTGATGAACGCGGTCTCGACGAGGATCGACGGGATGTCGGGCGCCTTCAGCACCGCGAACCCGGCCTGCTCGACCGAGCCCTTGTGCAGCTTGTTGATGCCGCCGACTTCCTTCAGCACGTAGTTGCCGTAGCGCAGCGAGTCGCGGATCTGCGCCGTCGTCGACATGTCGAACAGCGCGCGGCTCACCGCGGCGTCCTGGGTCTTGATGTTGATCCCGCCGATCAGGTCCGACGCGTTTTCCTTGTTCGCGAGCCAGCGGGCCGCCGCGCTCGACGCGCCGTGGTCCGACAGCGCGAACACCGACGAGCCGCGCGCGGACGGCGTCGTGAACGCGTCCGCGTGGATCGACACGAACAGGTCCGCGCCGACGCGGCGCGCCTTCTGCACGCGCACGTTGAGCGGCACGAAGAAGTCGGCGTCGCGCGTCATCATCGCGCGCATGTTCGGCGCCGCGTCGATCTTCGCGCGCAGCTTCTTCGCGATGTCGAGCGCGACGTGCTTCTCGTAGGTGCCGCCGCCGCCGATCGCGCCCGGGTCCTCGCCGCCGTGGCCCGGATCGATCGCGACCGTCAGCAGGCGCACGGTGCCGCCCTTGCCGGCTTTCGGCGCGCTGAACTTGTAGGTGTCGTCGCCTTCGTCCTCGTCGTCCTTGCGCGCGATGACGGGCGGCGGCTTGACCGCGGGCTTCGCGCTCGCGCTCCCTGCCGCGGCCGGCGGCGCATGTGGCGTGGCGGGCGTGTTCTGCGCGAAGCGCTGGAAGAACGCATCGCTGTTGTCGTTGCCGGCGGCGGGCGGCTGTGTCGGGCCGCTCAGCGCGGTCGGCGGCTGCACCTGCTGCGCGCGCGTGGCTTCGTTGAGCTGCTGTTCCTTGCGCTCCGTCTGCGCGATCAGGTCGGTCAGCGGATCGGGCGCGACGGCCGGATACAGGTCGAACACCAGGCGGTACTTGTAGGTGCCGACGGGCGGCAGCGTGAACACCTGCGGCTTCACCGAGCCCTTCAGGTCGAACACCATCCGCACGACGTGCGGCTGATACTGGCCGACGCGCACCGAGTGGATCTGCGGATCGTTCGGCGCGATCTTCGACACGAGGTCGCGCAGCGACTGGTCGAGATCGAGCCCGTTCAGGTCGACGACGAGGCGGTCGGGGCCCTGCAGCAGCTGTTGGGTATTCTGCAGCGGCTGGTCGGATTCGATCGTCACGCGCGTGTAATCGCGCGCGGGCCACACCCGCACGCCGAGCACCGACGTCGCATGCGCGACGCGCGGCAGCGCGAGGCCGAGCACCAGCGTCGACGCGCCCGCGCACAGGATCTGGCGGCGCCGCCAGTTATGCGTCGCGGTGGCCGCCGATTCGATCGAGCGGAACGGTTTGATCAACATCTTTCGAGACATGCGTTTCCTGAAGCGCTGTACGCCCGGACGGTGAGGGCGCGGCCGTCGCCGTCCACGTCGAGCGAGAAGACCAGATCGGGCACGCCGAGCAGCGTGCCCGCCTGTTGCGGCCATTCGACGAGGCAGATCGCGCTGGAATTGAAATACTCGCGAAAGCCGGCGTCGGACCATTCGGCCGGGTCGTTGAAACGGTACAGATCGAAGTGATAGACCTCGAGTTCCCCATCGTCGCGTTCGAGCGCGTACGGCTCGACGAGCGTGTAGGTCGGGCTGCGCACGCGGCCGCGATGGCCGAGGCCGCGCAGGATCGCGCGCACGAGGGACGTCTTGCCTGCGCCGAGGTCGCCGACCAGCTGGATTTGCAGGCCGTCGAACGCGTGCGTGCGCGTCAGTTCGATGCGTGCCGCGTCGAGCACCTGCGCGAAGCGTGCGCCGAAGGCCTCGGTCGCCGCTTCGTCGGCGAGCGCGAACACGCGCTCCGCGAGCGGGGCGGGCAGCGTGGAGGCGTGGGGCGGATGGCTGTGCGTCGCTGGCATTCTCGTAAAATAGTGCGATGAACCGATTACCGGAACTCGCCGCATCCGAAACGCGCTCGACCCAGGCCGAGCGCGCGGCGCCGTGCGTCCTCGACGATGCGGCGTTGACTGCGCTCGCCGCGCGCATCAGGGCGTGGGGGCGCGAATTGGGTTTCGGGGCGATCGGCATCAGCGATACCGATCTCTCGGAGGCCGAAGCGGGGCTCGCCGCCTGGCTGGAAGCCGGTTGCCACGGCGAGATGGATTATATGGCGAAACATGGGATGAAACGCGCGCGGCCGGCCGAACTTGTGGCCGGTACGCGACGCGTGATCTCGGCCCGGCTAGCCTATCTGCCGGCGCAGACGCTCGCGGGCGACGCGCCGGACGATGCGCACGGCGCGCGCGCGCCGCGCGACTGGCGCGCGCGCGAGCAGGCCCGCCTCGACGATCCGCAGGCCGCCGTCGTGTCGATCTACGCGCGCGGCCGCGACTATCACAAGGTATTGCGCAATCGCCTGCAGACGCTCGCCGAGCGCATCGAGCGCGAGATCGGCGCGTTCGGCTACCGCGTGTTCACCGATTCCGCGCCGGTGCTCGAGGTCGAGCTCGCGCAGAAGGCCGGTGTCGGCTGGCGCGGCAAGCACACGCTGCTGCTGCAGCGCGATGCGGGCTCGCTGTTCTTCCTCGGCGAGATCTACGTCGACATCCCGCTGCCGACCGATGCGCAGACCGCGCCCGACGCGGCGCCCGAGACCCCGGGCGCGCATTGCGGCAGCTGCACGCGCTGCATCGACGCGTGTCCGACCGGCGCGATCGTCGAGCCGTACCGCGTCGATGCGCGGCGCTGCATCTCGTACCTGACGATCGAACTGAAAGGCAGCATCCCCGAGCCGATGCGGCCGCTGATCGGCAACCGCGTGTACGGCTGCGACGACTGCCAGCTCGTCTGTCCCTGGAACAAGTTCGCGCAGGCCGCGCCGGTCGCCGATTTCGACGTGCGTCACGGGCTCGACCGCGCGACGCTCGTCGAGCTGTTCGGTTGGAGTGCCGACGAATTCGACGCGCGGATGCAGGGCAGCGCGATCCGGCGCATCGGCCACGAATGCTGGCTGCGCAATCTCGCGGTCGGCCTCGGCAACGCGTTGCGCGCGCCGCGGGAACGGCTCGCGCCGGCCGCGCGCGACGCGATCGTCGCCGCGCTGCGCGCGCGCGCCGACGATCCGTCGCCGCTCGTGCGCGAGCATGTCGAGTGGGCGCTGCGGGCGGCGTGAAGGCGGCGTAAAGTGGCGGTTCGACAGGTGTCAGGCTGCGGCCGCGCTTGCCGGCGCAGCGCCGGCGGGACGGGCGGCGCGCCGGCTGCAATTCTTTCGGCTTGGCACGGGATGGGCGTGCGAAGCATGGGACCGGAGACAGTAATGTTCAACGCAGTAATCTATGCGCCATTCGGCAAGGTCGGCATCCGCACGGATGCGGGCGTGGTGCGCGAGATCGTCTATCTGCCCGAATCGGTGAAATCCGTCGATCCGGACACGCCGCTCGCGAAGCGCGCGGTCGAGCAGATCGAACGCTATTTCGAGCGCGCGTCGGCGACCTTCGACCTGCCGCTCGCCGAGGTCGGCACCGCGTTCCAGCACCGCGTGTGGAATGCGATCTGCGAGATCCCGCCGGGCGTCGTGCTGACTTACGGGCAGGTTGCGAAACAGATCGGCAGCGCGCCGCGCTCGGTCGGCCAGGCGTGCGGCGCGAACTATTTCCCGCTCGTGATCCCGTGCCATCGCGTCGTCGCGTCGGGCGGCATCGGCGGCTTCGCGAACCACGACGACGGCTACTACCTCCGGGTGAAGCGCTGGCTGCTCGCGCACGAGGGCGTGCCGTACCGATGAGCGAACCGCTGCTTTCCCCGGAGGCCGCCGACGACGCGGCCGCGTCGCCGGCGCTGCTCGCGAGCCGCGCGTCGATCGACGTGTTCTGCGACGCGTTGTGGCTCGAGCACGGCCTCGCGCGCAATACGCTCGACGCATACCGCCGCGATCTGGCGCTGTTTGCGCAGTGGCTCGCGGCGACGCACGACGCGTCGCTCGACGTCGCCGACGAGACGATGGTGACGGGCTACATCGCCGCGCGCAGCGACGGCAAGGCGACGTCGTCGAACCGGCGCCTGTCGGTGTTCCGTCGCTATTACGGCTGGGCCGTGCGCGAGCATCGCGCGAGCGCGGACCCGACGCTGCGGATCACCTCCGCGAAGCAGGCCGCACGATTTCCGTCGACGCTGTCCGAAGCGCAGGTCGAGGCGCTGCTCGGCGCGCCCGATGTCGACACGGCGCTCGGCCTGCGCGACCGCACGATGCTCGAGCTGATGTATGCGAGCGGGCTGCGCGTGAGCGAGCTCGTGACGCTGAAGACCGTCGAGGTCGGGCTCAACGAAGGCGTCGTGCGCGTGATGGGCAAGGGCTCGAAGGAGCGGCTCGTGCCGTTCGGCGAAGTCGCGCACGGCTGGATCGAGCGTTACCTGCGCCACGCGCGGCCGGCGCTGCTCGGCGCGCGCGCGGCCGATGCGCTGTTCGTGACCGCGCGCGGCGACGGCATGACGCGCCAGCAGTTCTGGAACATCATCAAGCGCCACGCGCGGCAGGCGGACGTGCGCGCGCACCTGTCGCCGCACACGCTGCGGCACGCGTTCGCGACGCACCTGCTGAATCACGGCGCGGACCTGCGCGTCGTGCAGATGCTGCTCGGCCACAGCGACATCTCGACGACGCAGATCTATACGCACGTCGCGCGCGAGCGCCTGAGGACGCTGCACGCGCAGCACCACCCGCGCGGATAGCGCGGGGCGCCGCGGCTGCGTGCGTCAGAGCATGTCGCGCAGCTTGTGCTTCAGCACCTTGCCGGTCGACGCAGCCGGCAACGCGTCGAGCACGCGGATGTGCGCGGGCCGCTTGTACGGCGCGAGCCGCGCCGCGCACCATTCGTGCAGCGCGGCCTCGGTCGCCGTGGCGCCCGGCGCAAGCTCGACGAACGCGAGCACTTCCTCGTTGCCCTCGACCGGGCGGCCGATCACGGCCGCCTGCACGACGTCCGGGTGCGCGTTCAGCACCTGCTCGACCTCGACCGGATACACGTTGAAGCCGGAGCGGATGATCAGCTCCTTGCTGCGCCCGGCGATCGTCACCGCGCCGTCGGCGTCCTGCCGCGCGAGATCGCCGGTCTTCAGCCAGCCGTCAGGCGTAACCGCCGCGCGCGTCGCATCCGGATTGCGGTAATAGCCGAGCATCACGTTCGGCCCGCGCACGTGGATCTCGCCGACCTCGCCTTGCGGCACGTCGCGGCCGTCCGGCGCGACGATGCGCATTTCGACGCCCGGAATCGGCACGCCGACCGAGCCGTCGGCGCGCGGCGCATCGAGCGGCGTCTGCGCGATCGTGGGGCTGCTCTCGGTCATCCCGTAGCCGTTGTGCAGCGGCACGCCGTACACGCGCTCGACGCGCGCCTTCAGTCCGGTGTCGAGCGGCGAGCCGCCCGAATACGCGAAGCGCAGGCGCGGCGCATGCCACGCATGACCGTGCGTGTGCAGATGCTCGAGCAGCTTCGCATGCATCGCAGGCACGCCCTGGAAGATCGTGATCCCTTCGTCGGCCAGCGCGACGCGCACGGCCTCGGGCGAAAAGCGCGGCGCGAGCCGCAGCGTCGCGCCCGCGTACAGGCTGCCGAGGCAGACCGACGCGAGGCCGTACACGTGCGACACCGGCAGCACCGTATAGACGACGTCCTCGGGCGACACGCGCCGCAGCGCGCTCGACGTCGCCGCGACGTACAGCAGGTTGCGGTGCGACAGCATCACGCCCTTCGGCATGCCGGTGGTGCCGGTCGTGTAGATCAGCGCCGCGCATTGCGCGGCGCCGTCCGCGGCCACCGGCTCGCCGGGCGCGTCCGCGTCGACGCGGTACGACCAGGCGCCGATGTCGATCGCGAGCGCGGGGGCGGGTGTCGCGTCGTGGCGCGCGGCATGCGCGCGCGCATCCGGCGACGCGGCCTCGGCGAACGCGATCAGCTTCGGGCGCGCATGCGCGGCGATCGCGTCGAGCTCGACGGCCGACAGCCGCGCGTTCGACATGAGCGCCCACGCGTCGAGGCGCGCCACAGCGAACAGCAGCACGATCTGCGCGACGCAGTTCTCCGCGACGATCATCACGCGGTCGCCGCCGCGCACGCCGCAGCCGGCGAGCTGCGCGGCGGCCGCATCGATCGCCTGAGACAGTTCGCGGTATGACAGGCGGCGCGCGTCCTCGATCAGCGCCGGGCGATCGGGCGCATGGGCGGCCCAGTGCGCGGGGACGTCGGCGATGCGGCCGGGCAGGGCGGCCAGCAGCGCGTCGACGTCGAGCGGCGCGCACGGAGGGATGGGCGAGATCATGGCGTCTCCTGAAGAGGGGCGGGCAGGCGAAGTTGGCGAACGATCGTGCCATGTCGGCGGGCGCGCCACAATCGGCCATTCGGTCAATAGCGCTTCGCGATGCGCGCAATGATGATGGACGGTGTCGCGTCGGGTTCGCCGCTGCCGCCCGGGTGACGGAAAAGCGGGCCGCGAGTATACCGCCGACGAGAAGCGCGGCGCGCCCCGGCCGCCGTTCCCCATTAAAATGCCGCCATGAGCAAATCCAGACACGTGTCCGAAACGCCCGCGACCCAGCTGCTGCGTCGCCACGCCGTCGCGTTCGGCGAGCATCCTTACGATTACGTCGAGCATGGCGGCACCGGCGAATCCGCGCGCCAGCTCGGCGTCGACGAGCACGTCGTCGTGAAGACGCTCGTGATGGAAGACGAGCACGCGAAGCCGCTGATCGTGCTGATGCACGGCGACCGCACGGTGTCGACCAAGAACCTCGCGCGGCAGATCGGCGCGAAGCGCGTCGAGCCGTGCAAGCCCGACATCGCGAACCGCCATTCGGGCTACCTGGTCGGCGGCACGTCGCCGTTCGGCACCCGCAAGGCGATGCCGGTCTACGTGGAGTCGACGATCCTCGAATTGCCGACGATCTACCTGAACGGCGGACGCCGCGGCTATCTGGTCAGTCTTGCTCCGTCGGTCCTGACGACGCTGCTGCGCGCGCAGCCGGTGCAATGCGCAAGCGTCGACTGAGGGTTTCACCTTCGTGGCAGCCCGCGCTGCTTCGGTAGAATGAGCGCCGCTTCGGCCCGCCGTCGCGGCCGTCCGTCCATCGATACGTTGAAAGAAGAGTCATCCGCATGCAGATCCTGCTCGCCGCCGTCGTTGCCTACCTGATCGGCTCGGTGTCGTTCGCCGTCGTCGTCAGCGCCACGATGGGCCTGGCCGATCCCCGTTCGTACGGTTCGAAGAACCCCGGCGCCACCAACGTGCTGCGCAGCGGCAACAAGAAGGCCGCGATCCTGACGCTCGTCGGCGATGCGTTCAAGGGCTGGGTCGCCGTCTGGCTCGCGCGGCGCTTCGGCCTGCCCGATGTCGCGATCGCATGGGTGGCGATCGCGGTGTTCATCGGCCACCTGTACCCGATTTTCTTCCGCTTCCAGGGCGGCAAGGGCGTCGCGACCGCGGCCGGCGTGCTGCTCGCCGTGCACCCGGTGCTCGGGCTGGCGACCGCGCTGACCTGGCTGATCATCGCGTTCTTCTTCCGCTACTCGTCGCTCGCGGCGCTCGTCGCGGCGGTGTTCGCGCCGGTGTTCGACGTGTTCCTGTTCGGCACGCGCCACAACCCGGTCGCGTGGGCCGTGCTCGCGATGAGCGTGCTGCTCGTGTGGCGTCACCGCAGCAACATCTCGAAGCTGCTGGCGGGGCAGGAAAGCCGGATCGGCGACAAGAAGAAGGCGGCCGGGAACGGCAACGCGCAGGACGGCGGGAAGGCCTGAGGAGGCCGGCCGGAGGAACGCGCCGGGCGCATCGCGCAGCCCGGCGGTGTGACGCGACCGGTCAGTCGCGGAAGTTGTTGAAGTCGAGCGGGGTGTCGGTCACGTCCTTGCGCAGCATCGCGATCACGCTCTGCAGGTCGTCGCGCTTCGTGCCCGACACGCGCACCGCGTCGCCCTGGATGCTCGCCTGCACCTTGATCTTGCTGTCCTTCACGAGCCGCACGATCTTCTTCGCGAGATCGCCGGTCACGCCTTTCTTCACGGTGACGATCTGCTTGACCTTGTCGCCGCCGATCTTCTCGATCTTGCCGTAGTCGAGGAAGCGCACGTCGACGTTGCGCTTGGCCAGCTTGCCGATCAGCACGTCCTTGACCTGGCCGAGCTTGAAATCGTCGTCGGCAAACAGCGTCAGTTCGCGTTCCTTCTGCTCGACGCGGGCGTCGGAGCCCTTGAAATCGAAGCGCGTCGAAATTTCCTTGTTCGACTGCTCGATGGCGTTCTTCACTTCGATCATGTTCGCTTCGCTAACGACGTCGAACGATGGCATGGCATTCTCCCTGTAAAACGCGCGGGCCCGGCTTGCGCGCGGGCACTCGCTATAATTGCGGACTGTTTGCCATTCTACCGATGCCCCTTCGTTTGCCCAAGGCCGGCCGCCTGCCGTCCGGGCAAGTTCGGGCACGCCCGACCGCGATTGCCGATGCTTCCAGCCGATTCCACCCTGTCGCTGCTTCCCGACCATCCGCTCGCCGCGCACAACACGTTCGGGTTCGACGTGAGCGCGCGGCTGGCCGCGCGCGTGACGCACGCCGCCCAGTTCGCGGCGCTGCATCGCGACGCGCGCGTCGCGAACCTGCCGCTGCTGGTGCTCGGCGGCGGCAGCAACGTCGTGTTCACGCGCGACTTCGACGGCCTCGTGCTGCTGGACGAGATCGCCGGCCGTCGCGTCGTGCGCGAGGACGACGACGCGTGGGTCGTCGAGGCGGGCGGCGGCGAGAACTGGCACGCGTTCGTCGCGTGGACGCTCGAGCAGGGCATGGCCGGCCTCGAGAACCTGGCGCTGATTCCCGGCACGGTGGGCGCCGCGCCGATCCAGAACATCGGCGCGTACGGGCTCGAGATGAAGACATATTTCGATTCGCTCGTCGCCGTCGAGCTGGCGACCGGCCGCAGCGAGCGCTTCGACGCCGCGCGCTGCGCGTTCGGCTATCGCGACAGCATCTTCAAGCGGGAAGGCCGCGGGCGCTACGCGATCGTGTCGGTAACGTTCCGGCTGCCGAAGCGCTGGACGCCTCGGCTCGGCTACGCGGACGTGTCGCGCGAACTCGATGCGCGCGGCATCACGCCGGACACGGCGACAGCGCGCGACGTGTTCGACGCGGTGGTCGCGATCCGTCGCGCGAAGCTGCCCGATCCGCTCGCGCTCGGCAATGCAGGCAGCTTCTTCAAGAATCCGGTGATCGGCGCGGCGCAGTTCGACGCGCTGCGCGCACAGGCGCCCGATATCGTGTCGTATCCGCAACCGGACGGGCAGGTGAAGCTCGCGGCCGGCTGGCTGATCGACCGCAGCGGCTGGAAGGGGCGCGCGCTCGGTGCCGCGGCCGTGCACGACCGGCAGGCGCTCGTGCTCGTCAACCGCGGCGGCGCGACGGGCGCCGAGGTGCTCGCGCTCGCGCGGGCGATCCAGGACGACGTGCGCGCGAAATTCGGCGTCGAGCTGGAGCCGGAACCGGTGTGCCTGTAAGGCGGACCGCCCCGCCCGCGTAACGGCGGCGCGCGAATGTCGCGCCGTTGCGCCGCCTGTCCATCCCCATCGATGTCGTCGCGTTCATCTCTCACGTCCTTTCCTTGACTCTCATTTAACCTTGAAGTTAAATGAGATCATGCGTTCCCCATCCGATTCCCTGTCCGCGGTGTTCGCCGCACTTGCCGACCCGACCCGCCGCGCGATCCTGCTACGGCTGGCCGAGGGCGCGGCGCCCGTCGGCGAGCTGGCCCGGCCGTTCGACATCTCCGCACCGGCCGTTTCGAAGCACCTGCGCGTGCTGTCCGAGGCGGGACTGATCGAACGGGAAGTCGACGCGCGCTGGCGGATCTGCCGGCTGCGCGCCGACGGGATGCGTGATGCGCACGGCTGGCTCGAAACCTATCGCCAGTTTTGGGAAGACAGCCTCGATCGTCTGAAGGTGTTCGTCGAACAGTCGAGCGCGGAGCGCGACGCCGGCGACGCCTGCCCACCCGCTCCGTCCCCCGAGGAGAAGCCATGAGTCAAGCAGCGACGTTTCATCTGGAAATGGACCGCTTCATCCGCGCGTCGCGCGAACGTGTGTTCGACGCGTTCACCAGCGAGACCGCGCTGGCGGCCTGGCATTGTCCGCGCGGGATGAGCGTGGTCGAAGCGAGCGCCGACGCGCGGGTCGGCGGCAAGTACCGGATCGTGATGGGCGGGCGCGACGGCTCGCAGCACATCGCGGCAGGCGAATACCAGAAGGTCGACCGCGTCGATTTTCTGGCTTACACGTGGGCGTGGGAGGCGGGCGAGATGCCGTCCGAGCTCAAGACGCTGATCGAGGTCACGTTCACCGACCAGGACGGCGGCACGCACTTGCACATGCGTCACAGCGGTTTTCCGGACGAGCGGACGCGCGATTCGCACATGGGCGGCTGGCAGTCGGTGTTCAACCGGCTCAGCGACCTGCTGGACCCGGAAGGCAGCGCGGGAACGGTGCGCGTGTTCGGCGATCCGCGCAGCACGTATGTCCGCACGGTGCGGATGGCGCTCGCGGAGAAGGGCGTCGCCTATGCACTCGAATCGCTGCCGCCGCATTCGCCGGAAATGCTCACGCACAACCCGTTCGGCCGCATTCCGGCCTTTGCTGACGGGCCGGTCGAGTTCTATGAAACCCGGGCGATCCTCGGCTACATCGACGAAGCGTTCGACGGCCCGAGCCTGCTGCCGCAATGGGGCGTGACCGCGCACGCGCGCGGCGAGCAGTGGATCAGCCTGATCAATTGCCATGCGTACGACGCGATGGTGCGCCGCTACGTGCTGCAGTACGTGTTTCCGAAGGGCGAGAACGGCCAGCCCGATCACGCGGTGATCGACGCTGCGCTGCCCGACATCGACAAGCATCTGCAGGTGTTCGATGCGGCGTACGGCGCGCGCGACTATCTGGTCGGTACGGCGCTGTCGATGGCGGACCTGTTCCTCGCGCCGATCCTCGCTTACGTCGGCATGTTTGCCGAGGGCGCCGAGCTGTTGAAGAAGTATCGCAACATCGAGCGTGCGCAGGCGGCGATGCGGGCGCGGCCGAGCTTCACCGCCACGCAGCCCGTGACGGGTTGACGCGAAGCCGCATGACGCGCGCGGCCGGTGCGTGCGCGCGACCGTCGTGCCGAAGCAGGCGGGCAAATGAAAAAGCGCCGATCGTCGATCGGCGCTTCTCTTCGTCAGGCGGTGCCCGTGGTCAGTGCTTGAGCTGGCCGAGCAGCAGGAATTCCATCAGCGCCTTCTGCACGTGCAGGCGGTTCTCCGCTTCGTCCCAGACCACGCTTTGCGGGCCGTCGATCACGCCAGCCGTCACTTCCTCGCCGCGGTGCGCGGGCAGGCAGTGCATGAAGAGGGCGTCGGGGTTCGCGTGGCCCATCATTTCCTCATCGACGCACCAGTCGGCGAACGCCTGCATGCGCGCCTCGTTCTCGGCCTCGAAGCCCATGCTCGTCCACACGTCGGTCGTCACGAGATCGGCGCCCTTGCACGCTTCGTTCGGATCGTCGAAGACTTCATAGAACGGCGCGCTTTCCGGCGCGACCAGCTTCATGTCGAGCGCATAGCCCGGCGGCGTCGACAGGCGCAGCTTGAAGCCGAGGATTTGCGCAGCCTGGATCCACGTGTACAGCATGTTGTTCGCGTCGCCGACCCATGCGACCGTCTTGCCGGCGATCGGGCCGCGGTGCTCGTAGTAGGTGAAGATGTCGGCGAGCACCTGGCACGGGTGGAATTCGTTGGTCAGGCCGTTGATCACCGGCACGCGCGAATTTTCGGCGAAGCGCTGGATGATCTCCTGCTCGAACGTGCGGATCATGATGATGTCGACCATCCGCGAGATCACCTGCGCGGAATCTTCGACCGGTTCGCCGCGGCCGAGCTGCGTGTCGCGGGTGCTCATGAAGACGGCATGGCCGCCGAGCTGGAAGATGCCGGCCTCGAACGACAGGCGCGTGCGCGTCGAGCTCTTCTCGAAGATCATCGCGAGCGTGCGGTCGTGCAGCGGGTGATAGGTCTCGTAGTTCTTGAACTTGCGCTTCAGGATTCCCGTGCGTTCGAGCACGTACTCGTAGTCTTCCAGCGAGAAATCCTTGAACTGCAGGTAGTGACGAATGGTCTTGGCGGTCATGAAACGAAATGCGGCGGGTTCTACCCGGCCGCCGGGGCCGGACGGCGCCGCCGTCGGATGTGGATAACTTCAAAGCAGCATAAAGGATTTTCTGTGCTTTGACGAGCCACGCCGAAAACCGGGGCGTGATCGTTGCAGACCGTGTCGGCGCGCCGCAGAGGGTGCGCAAAACGACGCGCGATGGCGCGCTGCGGTATAATTGCGCGGTTTTCTCAAGCCCGGCAGGCAAGCATTCCCCCGCTCTGCCGGACACAAGCCGTGCGCTGCACAAATCCGGTGCGGCGTGCCGGGCGGATCGTGCCGACGGCCTGTCTTCAGGCATGCGGCGCGGGCTTACCGGCTTCTTCCTGCTTCGTGTTTGCGTGTCCAGGCCGTCGCCTGCGCATCGCCGGGCCGTCACCTGGGTAACAACATGGCTGAAACCCCTCCGACCGAATACTTCATTCAGGGCATCACGAAAGATGGGAAAACGTTTCGCCCGAGCGATTGGTCGGAGCGCCTCGCTGGCGTGATGGCATGTTTCGGGCCCGGTGCAAGCGGTCCGAATGCGCGGCTGAAGTATTCGCTGTACGTGCGTCCGACGATGCTGGGCGGCACGAAATGCGTGATTCTCGATTCCCGTCTGCGCGACGTCGAGCCAATGGCCTTCGATTTCGTGCTGTCCTTCGCAAAGGACAACAACCTCGTCGTCACCGAGGCGTGCGAGCTGCCCGACTACAGCGAAAAGAAGTAAGTGCCGCGCGCGGGCGCATGCTGCGCCCGGCCGGTGCGTCCATCCGCGCGTGCCGCGTATCGGCGGACGCCGAACCAAACAAAAAAGCCCGCGCATGCGGGCTTTTTCATCGATCGCAGGAAACAGGAACGCCCGCGCGAGGCGGGCGCACCGGATTTACGCTGCTGCCTGCAGGCCCTTGACGGCTGCGGCGAGGCGGCTCTTGCTGCGAGCGGCCTTGTTCTTGTGAACGATCTTCTTGTCGGCGATCGTGTCGATCGTCTTCACGGCAGCCTTGAACAGCTCGGCAGCCTTGGCTTGGTCGCCGGCGTCGACAGCCTTGCGAACAGCCTTGATCGCGGTACGGAATTTCGAGCGCAGCGCCGAGTTGTGCGAGTTTGCCTTCGCTGCCTGACGGGCGCGCTTGCGTGCTTGTGCGGAGTTAGCCATGACGGTTCCTTATCCTGTCCTGTTTCCAGAGCTTGGAGCCTGACGGCCAAGCGCTGCTTTTCGATCCGTCCCCTGAGAGCGATTGCCCAGGGGCGCATAAAAAACGTTGGTTTTATCCGAGACCGAGACACGAAAACGGCAGGTGCCGCGCATGCAACAGGCTCAGAAACCGATGATTATAGCAACAAAATCAAGCGCGTGGCAAGTTTGGCGTCGCTTGCCGCGGGGAAAGGGCGCAACGGACGTCCTTTTCGGCCTGCACCGTCGCCGGGCCGCGCAACGTCCGTATAATAAGCGCCCCATGAATCTATTCCGAGCCCTGCTGACGGTCAGCGGCTTCACGCTGCTGTCGCGCGTGACCGGACTGGCCCGTGAGACGCTGATCGCCCGTGCGTTCGGCGCCAGTCAATATACCGACGCGTTCTACGTCGCTTTCCGCATACCGAACCTGCTGCGCCGCCTGTCCGCGGAAGGCGCGTTCTCGCAGGCGTTCGTGCCGATCCTTGCCGAGTTCAAGAACCAGCAGGGGCACGATGCGACGAAGGCGCTCGTCGACGCAATGTCCACCGTGCTCGCGTGGGCGCTCGCCGTGCTGTCGGTGGTCGGCATCGTCGGCGCCTCGTGGGTCGTGTTCGCGGTCGCGTCCGGGCTGCGCACCGACGGGCAGGCGTTCCCGCTCGCCGTCACGATGACGCGCATCATGTTCCCGTACATCGTGTTCATCTCGCTGACGACGCTCGCGTCCGGCGTGCTGAACACGTACAAGAGCTTCTCGCTGCCCGCGTTCGCGCCGGTGCTGCTCAACGTCGCGTTCATCGTCGCGGCGGTGTTCGTCGCGCCGCACCTGAAGGTGCCCGTGTACGCGCTCGCGTGGGCGGTCATCGCCGGCGGCGTGCTGCAGTTCCTGGTCCAGCTGCCCGGTCTGAAGAAGATCGACATGGTGCCGCTGATCGGGCTCAACCCGCTGCGCGCGCTGCGGCATCGCGGCGTGAAGCGCGTGCTCGCGAAGATGGTGCCGGCCACCTTCGCGGTGTCGGTCGCGCAGCTGTCCCTCATCATCAACACCAACATCGCGTCGCGGCTCGGGCAGGGGGCGGTGTCGTGGATCAACTACGCGGACCGGCTGATGGAGTTCCCGACCGCGCTGCTCGGCGTCGCGCTCGGCACGATCCTGCTGCCGAGCCTGTCGAAGGCGCACGTCGACGCGGACGCGACCGAGTATTCGGCGCTGCTCGACTGGGGGCTGCGCGTCACGTTCCTGCTCGCCGCGCCGAGCGCGCTCGCGCTGTTCTTCTTCGCGGCGCCGCTCACGGCGACGCTGTTCAATTACGGCAAGTTCGACGCGTTCACCGTGACGATGGTCGCTCGCGCGCTTGCGACCTACGGGATCGGTCTCGTCGGCATCATCCTGATCAAGATCCTCGCGCCGGGCTTCTACGCGAAGCAGGACATCAAGACGCCGGTGAAGATCGCGATCGGCGTGCTCGTGGTCACGCAGTTGTCGAACTACGTGTTCGTGCCGCTGATCGGCCACGCGGGCCTCACGCTGAGCATCGGCGTCGGCGCGTGCCTGAATTCGCTGCTGCTGTTCATCGGCCTGCGCCGGCGCGGCATCTACCTGCCGTCGGCGGGCTGGTTGCGCTTCTTCGCGCAGCTCGCCGGCGCATCGCTCGTGCTCGCGGGCGCGATGCACTGGTTCGCGATCAGCTTCGACTGGACCGGGCTGCGCGCGCAGCCGATCGAGCGCATCGCGCTGATGGCCGCGTGCCTCGTGCTGTTCGCTGCACTATATTTCGGTATGTTGTGGGTGATGGGCTTCAAATACGCTTACTTCAGAAGGCGCGCCAAGTGACGACCGCAATGACCCGCGTCCTCGATTATTTCAGCACGCTCGTGGCGGAGGACGAAAGTCTGCCCGTCACCGAGGCGGCGCTGTCGCTCGCGCAGGACGCGTACCCGGACCTCGACCTGCAGGGCACGCTCGCCGAGCTCGACATGCTCGCGGCGCGCCTGCGCCGGCGGCTGCCCCACGACGCGGGCCTGAAGGACCGCGTCGTTGCGCTCAATGCGTTCTTCTTCAGCGAACTGGGCTTCGCGTGCAATCACAATGACTACTACGATCCTGACAACAGCCACCTGAACATCGTGCTGAAGCGGCGGCGCGGCATCCCGATCTCGTTGTCGGTGCTGTACCTCGAACTCGCGGAGCAGATCGGCGTGCCGGCGCGGGGCGTGTCGTTCCCGGGCCACTTCCTGCTGCGCGTGACGCTGTCGGACGGCGACCTGATCATCGATCCGACCAATGGCCATTCGCTGTCCGAGGCCGAGATGGTCGAGATGCTGGAGCCGTACGTCGCGCGCGCGGCCGGCGCGGTCGACAGCGCGTTGCGCGCGCTGCTGCAGCCGGCGACGAGCCGCGAGATCATCGCGCGGATGCTGCGCAACCTGAAGACGATCTATCTGCAGACGGAACGCTGGCAGCGGCTGCTCGCGGTGCAACAGCGGCTCGTGATCCTGTTGCCGGGGCAGCCCGACGAAGTGCGCGACCGCGGCTTCGCGTATGCGCGTCTCGACTACCTGCGGCCGGCGCTCGAGGATCTCGAGCATTATCTCGACGAGCGGCCGGACGCCGACGACGCGACCGTCGTCGAGTCGCAACTGACCGAATTGCGGCAACGGATGCAGCGCGGCGACGAAGACTGAGCGCGCCACACCCCCGGATGCGAAACGCCCGCCATGCGCATTGCGCGTGGCGGGCGTTTTTTCTGGCGCGCGGGCCGCGCGTTATTTCGGCTGCATCCGGATCGCGCCGTCGAGGCGGATCACCTCGCCGTTGAGCATCGGATTCTCGACGATCTGCCGGACCAGCATCGCGTATTCGGCCGGCTTGCCGAGCCGCGGCGGGAACGGCACCATCGCGCCGAGCGCATCCTGCACCTCCTTCGGCATGCCGAGCAGCATCGGCGTCTCGAAGAGGCCGGGCGCGATCGTCATCACGCGGATCGCGTTGCGCGACAGGTCGCGCGCGATCGGCAGCGTCATGCCGGCGACGCCCGCCTTCGACGCCGCATAGGCGGCCTGGCCGATCTGGCCGTCGAACGCGGCGACCGACGCAGTGCTGACGATCACGCCGCGCTCGCCGAGCGCGTTCGGTTCGTTCGCCGACATCGCGACGGCGGCAAGGCGGATCATGTTGAACGTGCCGATGAGGTTCACGTTGATCGTCTTCGCGAACACGTCGAGCGGATGCGCGCCGTCCTTGCCGACGGTCTTCGCGGCGGGGGCGATGCCCGCGCAGTTCACGAGGCCGCGCAGCGTGCCGGCGCGCGTCGCGGCGTCGATCGCCGCCTGCGCGTCCTCCTCGCGCGACACGTCGCACTTGACGAACACGCCGCCCAGTTCCTGCGCGAGCGCCTCGCCCGCTTCCTGGTTGAGGTCGGCGAGCACGACCTTGCCGCCTTCCTGCGCGAGCATCCGGGCGGTGCCCGCGCCGAGGCCCGATGTGCCGCCCGTGATCAGAAAGACGTTCCCGCGAATCTCCATGACTGTCTCCTTGCTGGTGTACGCGCCGGCCGGCCCGCCTGCATGCGGGCGGCCGAATACGATCGATCCGGCCGATTGTACGGGGCGCCGCTGTCGACCGGAGAAAAGCGAACGATCGTGCGAATAATGCCGGCGCGAAAAAAAAGCCGCCTGGCTCAGGCGGCTTCGCGATGCGGGACGCGGCGCTTACTTCAGCGCGTCGAACGCACGGTCGCGGATCTCGCCGACGGTGCCGAGACCGGAGATCTTCCGGTACTGAGGCGCCTTCAGGCCGTTCTCCTCGCCGCGCGTCGCCCAGTCGCCGTAGTAGGTGATGAGCGGCTTGGTCTGCGCTTCGTACACTTCGAGACGCTTCTTGACCGTCTCTTCCTTGTCGTCGTCGCGCTGGATCAGCGGCTCGCCGGTGACGTCGTCGATACCTTCGACCTTCGGCGGGTTGAACTTGACGTGATAGGTGCGGCCCGACGCCGGATGCGTGCGGCGGCCGCTCATGCGCTCGATGATTTCCGAGAACGGCACGTCGATTTCCAGCACGTAGTCGATCGCGACGCCGGCTTCCTTCATCGCGTCGGCCTGCGCGATCGTGCGCGGGAAACCGTCGAACAGGTAGCCGTTCGCGCAGTCCGCTTCCTTCAGGCGCTCCTTCACGAGGCCGATGATCAGATCGTCCGTCACGAGCTTGCCTTCATCCATGAAGCGCTTCGCCTCGATGCCGAGCGGGGTGCCGGCCTTCACGGCCGCGCGCAGCATGTCGCCCGTCGAGATCTGCGGGATGCCGAATTTTTCCTTGATGAAGTTTGCCTGGGTGCCCTTTCCCGCGCCGGGCGCGCCCAACAGGATCAAACGCATGGTGATATCTCCAAGTATGTAGATTCGTATGGCGAGGCTCAAAGGCGTCGGCAACAACGTGCGCGGGGCTTGCCTGGCGCGCGGCGGGACCGGTCTGACGCGGCGCGTCGGCTCGGCGACGCGCGGCTGCCGGCAGGGCCGCGGGCGGGGTCAAGCGAGGACGCGCAGGTTGCGGACGGCTCGCACAACCGTCCGATTATGCCACGGCTTATTTTGAATCCGGCCGAAAAAGGGCCTGCACGCGTTCGAGATCGGCCGGCGTATCGATGCCGGCTTCGGGCGCGTGCGCGGTGATCATCACGGCGATCCGCTCGCCGTGCCACATCGCGCGCAGCTGTTCGAGCTGCTCGGCCTGCTCGATCGGCGCCTGCGCGAGCGACGGATACGTGCGCAGGAAACGTGCGCGGTACGCGTAGAGGCCGATGTGCCGGTACACCGGAAACGCCGGCGCGGGCATCGCCGCGACGTCGGGCCAGTGCGGCTGGTACGCGTCGCGGCTCCACGGAATCGGCGCGCGCGAGAAGTAGAGCGCGACGCTTTGCGCGTCGAGCGCGACCTTCACGATGTTCGGGTTGAACACGTCGGCCGCCGTGTGGATCGGGTGCGCGGCGGTCGCGATCGCGCAGGCCGGATGCGCGGCCAGGTGCGACGCTACGTCGCGGACCAGCGCCGGGTCGATCAGCGGCTCGTCGCCCTGCACGTTGACGACGACCGTGTCGTCGCTCCATCCGAATGCGGCCGCGACTTCGGCGAGGCGGTCGGTGCCGGACGGATGGTCGGCGCGCGTGAGCACCGCCTCGAAGCCGTGCTCGCGCGCGGCGTCGAGCACGCTCTGCGCGTCGGATGCGACGAGCACCTGCTGCGCGCCCGCTTCGCGCGCCCGTTCGGCGACGCGCACGACCATCGGCTTGCCGCCGAGGTCGGCGAGCGGCTTGTTCGGAAGCCGGGTCGAGGCGAGCCGGGCGGGAATGACGGCGATGAAGGGCTGCGGGTGAGTCATCGGATGGAGCGCAAGCGGGTGACGGAAGCGGCGGGCGGCGCGGGTGCGGCGCCCGCGGGGCGGCAGGGACGCGCCGGGGCCGGGATGAGCGGTCGGGTTTAACGACCGGCCGGGTCGACCGGCGTGCCTTCGACGGTCTGGCGCGCCTCGTCGACCAGCATCACGGGAATGCCGTCGCGGATCGGATAGGCGAGCTTGTCCGCGTTGCAGATCAGCTCCTGCGCGGCGCGGTCATAGTGGAGCGGGCCTTTGCAGATAGGGCACACAAGGATTTCAAGCAGGCGAGCGTCCACGGAGTTTCTCCACAACGAGGGCAATGAGGCGAGGATCGAGCGCGGCTTCGACGGGGACAACCCAGATTCGAGCGTCGCGCCAGGAAGCGCCCAATTTTACTGCATCCTTCTCGGTGATCAGGATCGTGTCGACCTGATCGTCGTCGAACGGATTGTGCGCGAACGCGTAGTGGTCGGGCAGCGCGCGGGTCGCCGGCGCGAGGCCGGCCGCGCGCAGCGTCGCGAAGAAGCGTTCGGGCGCGCCGATGCCGGCCGCCGCGAGCACGCGCTCGCCGGCAAACTGCGACAGCGGGCGGCGCAGCGCCGGCTGGTCGAGATGCCACGCGGCGCCGGGCGCGAGCGCGAGCGCATAAGTGTCGGGCCACGGCGGCAGCGCGCCGCTGTACGGATCGTTGACGAGGGTCGCGTCGCGGCGCCGCGACAGCGGCTCGCGCAGCGGTCCGGCCGGCAGCAGGAAGCCGTTGCCGCCGAGCCGGTGGTCGAACACGACGAGCTCGACCGTGCGCGCGAGGCGGTAGTGCTGCAGGCCGTCGTCGCTAACGATCACGTCGACGTCCGGGTGCGCGGCGCGCAGCGCCTGTGCGGCCGCGACGCGATTCGGGCAGACCCAGACGGGCGCATCGGTGCGGCGGGCGATCAGCAGCGGCTCGTCGCCGGCCTCGCTCGCGCGCGAGCCGGGCGTCACGGGGGTCGGCGTGCGCACGTTCGCGCCGTAGCCGCGCGACACGACGCCGGGCGTGAAGCCCGCGGCGCGCAGCGCATCGACGAGCGCGATCACGGTCGGCGTCTTGCCGGTGCCGCCGACGGTCACGTTGCCGACCACGACGACCGGCACGCCGACGTCGACCGGCTTCTTCCAGCCTTGCGCATAGGCTGCGCGGCGCAGCGCCGCGCACAACCCGAACACGCAGGCGAACGGCGTGAGCGCCCACGCGAGCGCGCCGCGGCGCTGCCATTCGCGCGTGAGGCGCGTCTCGAGCCGGGCGAGCGGGCCGCCGGGCGTGCTCATCGGTCGGCGCGCGGCATGTGGCGCCGCGTGGCGTGGGACGGGGTCGTCAAGGCGAATTCTCCGGATGGCGGCACAGGCCGCGGGTTCTGCGGAAGGCGGCACTCTAGCGCGCGGCGAGCCGGCCCGGCAAGCGCCGCACCGCCACGCCGCAGGCGGGGCCGGATCGCGCGGGCTTGTGGATAACTCTGTGAAGAACCCGGCGGGCGATCGCCGCACATGCCCGTGGGGCGGACCTCGAATCGGATGAGAATCATTCCGGAAGTTTTAAAACGTTTTAAAAATCAAGGCGTTGTCACAAATTGTCAGGGGTTTTGGGGAGTTTTGCGGGGTTTTTTGCAGTCGATTGCCGAGGTGTGGACACTTTCCGCTTTGTGCAATGCACCCAGCGCCGCTGGACGCCGGGCGGATGTCGGACTATCGTGTCGCCGCCAGCATTCAACCGATCGTCCATGCAATCCGACTCCTCATTTACCGCGCCGGGCGCGACGCGCGGCGGCGACGAAGTGATTCCCGTCTCGGCCCTCAACCGCGCGATCTCGACGATGCTCGAGCGCTCGTTTCCGCTGCTGTGGGTCGCGGGCGAAGTGTCGAACTTCACGCGCGCCGCGAGCGGCCACTGGTATTTCTCGATCAAGGACCAGCAGGCGCAGATGCGCTGCGTGATGTTCCGCGGCCGTGCGCAATACGCGGAGTTCACGCCGCGCGAAGGCGACCGGATCGAGGTGCGCGCGGTCGTCACGATGTACGAGCCGCGCGGCGAGGTGCAGCTCAACGTCGAGGCCGTGCGGCGCACCGGGCAGGGGCGTCTGTACGAGGCGTTCCTGCGGCTCAAGGCGCAGCTCGAGGCGGAAGGCCTGTTCGCGCCCGAGCGCAAGCGGCCGCTGCCCGCGCATCCGCGCGCGATCGGCATCGTCACGTCGCTGCAGGCTGCCGCGCTGCGCGACGTGCTGACCACGCTCGCGCGCCGCGCGCCGCACGTGCCGGTGATCGTCTATCCGGCGCCCGTGCAGGGCGCGGGTTCGGCCGAGAAACTCGTCGCGGCGGTCGAGACCGCGAACGCGCGGCGCGAGGTCGACGTGCTGCTCGTGTGCCGCGGCGGCGGCTCGATCGAGGATCTGTGGTCGTTCAACGACGAGGCGCTTGCGCGCGCGATCGCGGCGAGCGCGCTGCCCGTCGTCAGCGGCGTCGGGCACGAAACCGATTTCACGATCGCCGATTTCGCCGCCGACGTGCGTGCGCCGACGCCGACCGGCGCGGCCGAACTGGCGAGCCCGCAGCGCGCGCTGCTGCTGCGCGAGGTGAGCGACCGGCAAGGCGCGCTCGCGCGCGGGATGCGCCGCACGCTCGAACAGCGTGCGCAGCAGCTCGACTGGCTCGCGCGCCGGCTTGTCAGCCCGGCCGAACGGCTGCAGCGGCAGCGCACGCATGTCGAGCAGCTCGCGGTGCGCCTCGCGTCCGCGGCGGCGCGGCCGGTGCGCGACGCGCGCGCCCGCTTCGCGCTCGCGCAATTGCGCTGGCAGCGCGCGCGGCCCGACGTGACGCAGGCGCGTTATGTGCTCGCGGGGCTGGAGCAACGTCTTTCGGTCGCGCTGCAGCGCCGTCACGAACGCGACACGGCGCGCGTGGCAGCCTGTGCGGCGCGGCTCGAGGTGCTGAGCCCGCAGCGCACGCTCGAGCGCGGCTATGCGGCGCTCATCGATGCGCAGACGGGCCGCGCGGTGCGCGCGCCGAGCGCGCTGAAGCCGCAGCGGCGGCTGACCGTGCATCTCGCCGAAGGCTCGGCGGACGTGTCGCTCGCCGACGTGCAGCCGCGGCTGTCGGATACGTTCTGACGCGTTCCGGCGGAACGGCTGCGCAGCGTGCCCGTCCCGCCAGTCGCTGCGCGAACGCCGCTTTTCCGCATACCGCGGATAAATGGCCCGCGGGTTTGCGGGGTTATTCGTCCTCGCCTACAATCGGACGCTCGGCAGCATTCAACACAGCCTCCCTACATACTCAACGAAGGAATCGCCATGGCTCATACGCTCCCGCCGCTCCCGTACGCTGAAGACGCGCTCGCGCCGACCATCTCGCAAGAGACGATTCAGTACCACTACGGCAAGCATCACCAGGCTTATGTGACGAACCTGAACAACCTGATCCCCGGCACGGAATTCGAAAACCTGTCGCTGGAAGAGATCGTGAAGAAGTCGTCGGGCGGCATCTTCAACAACGCCGCGCAAATCTGGAACCACACGTTCTTCTGGAACAGCCTGTCGCCGAACGGCGGCGGCGCACCGACGGGCGCGCTGGGCGACGCGATCAATGCGAAGTGGGGTTCGTACGACGCGTTCAAGGAAGCCTTCACGAAGGCGGCAGTCGGCACGTTCGGCTCGGGCTGGGCATGGCTCGTGAAGAAGGCGGACGGTTCGCTCGACATCGTGTCGACGAGCAACGCGGCAACGCCGCTGACGACGGCCGACAAGGCGCTGCTGACGATCGACGTGTGGGAGCACGCGTACTACATCGACTACCGCAACGCGCGTCCGAAGTTCGTCGAAGCGTTCTGGAACATCGTGAACTGGGACTTCGCAGCGAAGAACTTCGCGTAAGTCACCGACGCGTTTGCCGCGCCCCGCACCGGGCGCGCGGCATCCCGAAAAAAGCCCTCGCTACGAGGGCTTTTTGTTTTTCGACGATCGGTCTTGAAACACGTCCGGGAATGAAACGGGCGTCTTGTCGGTAATTCGTAACATATGAGGGTAGTTTCGGATCAGTAGAATGCCGCGTAGTCGCCTACTGTGGGTAAGTGCGAAACTGCAGACGCTACGACCATGCGATCGGCATGACGCAATCGGCAACGGCGGGGGCGTGTCATGGTTTTTCTGGAAAGAAAGGTTGCGTTGAATTTCGTCGAGCGGAAGGATCACGCCCTCGAACATGTCGGGTTCGACAACGAGAAACGCACGTATTACCCCGCCATGACCCTGTGGTTGAAGCTCGGGCAGCTTCAGGTGGTGCAACAGCTCGCAGAGCCGCTGGACGCGGAAAAGCAGCCGGTGCTTGCCATGTCGCTGCACGGCGTGGCCCATCTGGAGGGCCAGGAGCTGTCGATCATCGGCGCCGATCAACACACGACGCGCACGCTGCAGGTGTCCTTCGACGCGCGCGACGTCAGCACGGCTGACCGGCTGGGCCTGCGTGCGCTGGAAGACGAGCTGGGCAACGCATTGTCCGACGTGGTGCTCGGCAGTGCCCGGCTCGGCTTCAATCGTGCCGACGACGGCGCCGACGAGCCCGACCAGTGGTGGCTCGCCTGCCACATTCCCGGCGCCTGCCTGCAGGCGCTGGCGAAGGCCATCGCGGATGGCCAGCTGGGCGCGGTGGAGCTGGGGCTGGCCATGCGGCACCTGTATCTGGCGGAAAGTGCGGCGGTTGACCCGACACGCCAGCCCCGCCTTTTTCTCAGGCCCAACGCCGGCGACGACGCGATCGAATGGCCAAGCATCGCAACCGGCTATGTCACCCATCTGCGGATCGACTTTGCGACGACCACATTGCGCGGCGCGGCGGCGAGCAACGGCCAGGACGGGGACGTCACGGCGAAGCTCGTCGCGGATGCGGTGAATTCGCTGGGACTCAGGCTCCTCAATCTCAGATTGACGCTGAGGTGGATCGGCATCCTCATCGTCGTGTTGCTGTTCCTTGAAGTCATCGAGCGGCTCTGATCCGTCGCATCGCCGGCCAAGCCCTCGCTACGAGGGCTTTTCTTTTATCGGCCGCCGTGCAGCCGACGGCCGGCCGGGCCTTATAACCGGAGGCAATCAGTCGATGCCATAAATTCAATAGACGCTCGACGGCCCGGCTCCGACACTTCTCCAGCAATTCGTGACACGAATGACGGCGCGCATCGAGACCCCGGCCACGGGGCCGCGCACCGCTCCTGGAGGAGACACCATGTTTCAACGCCCCCGCGTTAGTCGGTCGGTCCTCGCGCTGATGTGCGCGATGTCGTTCATCATGTACCTCGATCGCGTGAACCTGTCGGCGTCCGCCGGCGTGATCCGCGACGACCTGCATCTGTCCAATACCGGCGTCGGCCTCGTGTTCGCGGCATTCGCGTACACGTACGCGATCTGCCAGGTGCTCGGCGGCTGGGCGAGCGACCGCTACGGCGCGAAGCGCACGCTGATCGCGTGCGCGACGATCTGGATCGTCGCGACCGTCGCCACCGGGCTCGCCGGCGGCCTCGTGTCGCTGTTCTGCGCGCGCATGCTGCTCGGCGTCGGCGAGGGTGCGGCGCTGCCCGCACAGGCCCGCGCGCTGACCAACTGGTTCCCCGCCGGCCGGCGCGGCTTCGTGCAAGGGCTCACGCATTCATTCTCGCGGCTCGGCAACGCAGTGACGCCGCCGTTCGTCGCGTTCGTCGTCGCGATCGCATCGTGGCGCGCGTCGTTCGTCGCGGCGGGGGCGCTCACCGCCGTGTGGGTGATCGTCTACGCGTGGTACTTCGCCGACGATCCGCGCCGGCACCGCCACCTGTCCGCCGACGAAGCGGCCGACCTGCCGCCGGCCCGCTCCGCAGCCGACTCGCCGGCGCACACCCGCACGCCGTGGCGGCGGCTGCTCGCCCGCATCGCGCCGACGATGGTCGTGTACTTCTGCTACGGCTGGACCGGCTGGCTGTTCTTCACGTGGCTGCCGACCTTCTTCATGCACGGGCGCGGCCTCGACCTGAAGCAGTCCGCCCTGTTCTCGGCCGGCGTGTTCCTGTCGGGCGTCGTCGGCAACACGGTGGGCGGCGTGCTCAGCGATCGCGTGCTGAAGCGCACCGGCAACGTCGTCGCCGCGCGCCGCAACGTGATCATCGTCGCGTTCGCCGGCGCGCTCGTGTTCCTCGCGCCGGTGATGTTCGCGCAGTCGCTGACCGTGACGGCCGCGTCGATGAGCCTGTCGTTCTTCTTCCTCGAGATGACGATCGGGCCGATCTGGGCGGTACCGATGGACATCACGCCGCGGCACGTCGGCGTCGCGAGCGGCCTCGTGAACGCCGGCTCGGCGATCGCGGGCATCTTCACGCCGATCGTGTTCGGCTTCGTCGTCGACCGCACCGGCAGCTGGACGCTGCCGTTCGCCGGCTCGATCGCGCTGCTCGTGCTCGGCATCGCGATGACCTTCTTCATGCGGCCCGACCTGCCGCTGCGCGACGACGCGCATGCGCACGCGGGCGACGCGGCTTTCGAACTGGCCGGACCGTCCGGACGCTGAACAGGGAGACGACCTCGATGAACCTGCCAACCATGGACGCATCGCCGGCACTGGATGCCGCCACCGCCAAGGCCCGCGCACGCCTGCTGCCGTTCCTCGTGCTGATGTACGTGCTCGCGTTCGTCGATCGCGCGAACGTCGGGTTCGCGAAGAACGTGCTGCAGGCCGACACCGGCCTGAGCGATGCGGCGTTCGCGTTCGGCGCCGGCATCTTCTTCGTCGGCTACGCATTGTTCGAAGTCCCGAGCAACCTGCTGATGCATCGCTTCGGCGCGCGCGTGTGGATGAGCCGCATCATGCTCACCTGGGGCATCGTGTCCGCGTGCACGGCGTTCGTGCACGACGCGGCGAGCTTCTACCTGCTGCGCGTGCTGCTCGGCATCGCGGAAGCGGGCTTCTTTCCCGGCATCATCCTGTTCCTGTCGAACTGGTTCCCCGCGCGAATCCGCGCGCAGGCGATGGGCCTGTTCTACTTCGGGCTGCCGCTCGCGCTCGTGCTCGGCAGCCCGGTGTCCGGCTGGCTGCTCGACCTGCCGATGCCGTTCGGCCTGCATCCGTGGCAGGGGATGTTCGCGGTCGAGGGGCTCGCGGCATCCGTGGTCGGCGTGATCGCGTTCTTCTACCTGACCGACCGGCCCGCCGACGCGCGCTGGCTGTCGGCCGACGAGCGCGCGGCGCTCGCGGCGACGCTCGGCGACGAGGACGCGCACAAGCGCGCGCACGGCCCGGCATCGGTGGCGGCGGCATTGCGCGATCCGCGCGTGCTGTTCTTCAGCGCGATCTATTTCGCGGTCCAGGTCAGCGTGTACGGCGTCGTGTTCTACCTGCCGACGCGCATCGCCGGGCTGACGGGCGGCCACGTCGGCACGGCGGTGGGCCTCCTGACCGCGATCCCGTGGTGCGCGGCGATCGCCGGCACATTCGTCGTCACGCGGCGCGCGGACCGCTCGGGCCGGCACCGCGCATGGGCGGCCGCGATGCTGGCGCTCGCGGCGGCGGGCATCGCCGCGTCGGCGCTCGGCGCGTCGCTGCCGGTCGTGCTGGTTGCATTCTGCGTGGCCGCGACCGGGTTCGTCGCGGTGCAGCCGCTGTTCTGGACCTTGCCGACCGGCTATCTGGGCGGCGCGGCCGCGGCGGGCGGGATCGCGTTCATCAATTCGGTCGGCAATCTCGGCGGCTTCGTCGCGCCGAACCTGAAGAGCGTCGCGGAGCGCGTCGCCGGGCATCCGCAGGCCGGCATGCTGACGCTCGCGCTGTTCGGCTTCGTCGGCGCGGCGCTGTTGATGAGGGCGCGAGGGGCAGGCACGCGCGGGGATGCGTCGCGCGGCGACGGCGTCGCGTGGCGCGGGGAGCCGGGGCGGTCGTGACGGTCGTGACGGTCGTGACGGGCGTGGCGGGCGGTCGGCTGGTCAGCCCGGCAGCCCGCTCGCGCGACGCAGCGCGTCGACGTCGACGAGTTCGATCTCGCCGACGTGCAGCCGCACCACGCCGTCCGTCTCCAGCGATTTCAGCAACTGATTCGTGGTCTGCCGCGTCAGCGACAGCATCGCCGCGAGCTTTTCCTGCGACAGCCGGATGCGCGTGCGTCCGGCGCTGATTCCGCCGTAGCCGTCGGCGATCATCAGCAGGCGCGCGGCGAGCCGCTGCGCGGCCGGCATCACGCTCATCGACTCGACGGTCAGGAAGCTGAGCCGCAGCTTCTGCGCCATCAGCAGCGCGAATTGCCGCCAGTATTGCGGCGTCGCGTCGAGGATCGCGAGCAGCGCGGCCTGCGGCACGTGCAGCAGCAGCGTGTCGTCGAGCGCGATCGCGTCGTGCGTGCGCGGCCGGCCGTCGAACAGCGCGATCTCGCCGAACCACGTGACCGGCTCGGCGACCGTCAGCAGCGCCTCCTTGCCCTGCGGATCGACCGCGCCTATCGTGAGGGAACCGCTCAGCACCGCGTACAGCCCGCACGGCGGGTCGCCGCGGCGGAACAGCGCCTGGCCGGCCGGCAGGCGGCGCAGCGCGGCGCGCGCGAGCAACGCCGCGCGCAACGCCTGCGGCAGCGCGGCGAACCACGGGTGCGCGTCGAGTTCCGGCAGGTATCGGTCGAAAGGCTCTGGGTCGAGGGACTCGGGCATGGGCGGCGCGATGTCGGGTAGCCGACAGAGGTTCTCGGGCGTGACGGGCATCATAGCGCGCATCGAACGACAAGGAGACGCCATGAAGACGCTCGAAGACCATCTCTCCCAGTACGCGGCCTATCACCGCGACGCACGCAACATCGCGACGCACCTGGTCGGCATCCCGATGATCGTGTTCGCGGTCGAGGTGCTGCTGTCGCGGCCCGCGCTCGGCGCGCCGGCGGGCGTCGCGCTGTCGCCGGCGCTGCTGCTCACGATCGCGTTCGTCGTGTTCTACCTGCGCGTCGACCTGCGCTTCGGCGTCGTGATGACGGCGCTGTTTGCCCTCGGCCTGTGGGCCGGGCAGACGCTCGCCGCGCTGCCGACCGCGCAATGGCTCGGCATCGGGATCGGCGCGTTCGTCGTCGGCTGGATCGTGCAGTTTGTCGGGCACTGGTTCGAAGGGCGTAAGCCCGCGTTCGTCGACGATCTCGTCGGGCTGATGGTCGGGCCGCTGTTCGTCGTTGCCGAGATCGCGTTCTTCGCGGGGCTGCGCGGCGACGTGCGGCGTGCGGTCGAGGAGCGGGCCGGGCCCGTGCACGGCGGCGCGCACGACGCGCATGTCTGAACCGTCGATGGCGCGCATCTGCGTGGTCGGCGCGGGCGTGGTCGGCTGCTATCTCGGCGGCCGGCTCGCGGCGGCGGGGCAGCCCGTCACGCTGATCGGCCGCGCGCGGATCGGCGACGCGATCCGGAGCCACGGGCTGACGCTGTCGGATCATCGCGGGTATCGCGCGCAGCTTGCGCCGACGGACGTCGCGTTCGACACCGACATGGCTGCCGCGGCCGACGCGTCGCTCGTGCTCGTCACGGTGAAGTCGGCGGCGACGCCGGCGCTCGCCGCACAGCTCGCCGGCGTGCTGCGGCCGGGCGCGCGCGTGATCAGCTTCCAGAACGGCGTGCGCAACGTCGACACGTTGCGCGCGGCGTTGCCGCAGGCCACGGTGTTCGCCGGCATGGTGCCGTTCAACGTGATCGAGCGCGGGCCGGGCGCGTTTCACCAGGGCTCGGCGAGCCGGCTCGCGGTCGACGCGTCGCCTGCGCTGCAGCCGTTCGCCGAAGCGTTCGCGCGCGCCGGGCTGCCGCTTGCGCTGCGGCGCGACATGCCCGCCGTGCAGTGGGCGAAGTTGCTGTTCAACCTGAACAACGCGGTCAACGCGCTCGCGAACCTGCCGCTGCGCGACGAACTCGCGCAACGCGCGTATCGCCGCTGCGTCGCGCTCGCGCAGCGCGAGGCGCTGCTCTGGCTCGCCCGGGCCGGGATCCGGCCGGCGCGCGTCACGCCGTTGCCGGCGGCATGGATTCCGGTGCTGCTCGACGCGCCCGATCCGCTGTTCCGCGTGCTCGCTGCGCGGATGCTCGCGATCGATCCGCTCGCGCGCTCGTCGATGTCCGACGACCTCGCCAGGGGGCGGCCGACCGAAGTCGACTGGATCAACGGCGAGGTGGTGCGGCTGGCCGAAGGCTTCGGTGCGTCAGCGCCCGTGAATGCGCGGCTGTGCGCGCTCGTGCACGCCGCGGAGGCCGCCGCGCAACGGCCCGCGTGGCGCGGCGACGCGCTGTGGGCCGCGCTGGCGGCGTGAGCGCCGGACGCCAAACGATTGCGTGCCGGTGTCGCGCCGTGCAACGACTAAGATGGGATTGGCGTCATGTGACGCCTTTGCGGAGCGCAATCGCCATGGTGGATCGCCCGACACTCGACGCGTACGACACCTACGCCGCCGACTATGCGCAGCTCTGGCTCGACGAGGGGCCGCCCGACGACATGTATGCGCTCCTCGAACAGCATTTCGCGCCGGGACCGACGGCGGACGTCGGCTGCGGCGCGGGACGCGATACGGCCTGGCTTGCGTCCCGCGGCTTCGACGTGCGCGGCTACGACGCGAGCGCGGCGCTGCTCGACGAGGCGCGCCGCCGCCATCCCGGCCTGCGCTTCGAGCAGGCGGCGCTGCCGGCGCTTCCCGGCGTGCCGTCCGGCGCGTTCCGCAACGTGCTGTGCGAGACCGTGGTGATGCACCTGGACCATGTCGAGGCGGCGGCCGCCGCCGCGCGGCTCGTCGAGCTGCTCGCGCCGGGCGGCACGCTGTACATGAGCTGGCGGGTCGCCGGCAGCGGGTCGCTGCGCGACGAGCACGGGCGCCTGTACACGGCGCTCGACGGCGCCCGGATGCGCGCGGCGCTCGGCGGCGGCGTGCAGGTGATCGACGAGCATGAGGTCGTCAGCCCGTCGTCGGGCAAGCGCGTGCACCGGCTGATCGTCCGCAGGGCGGACGGAGCGGCCTGACGCGGGCGCAAGCCGGTCGTTCGCGCGCACCGGATCCGCCGCCGGGGCGTCAGTCGCGGTGCGCGGCCGCTTCCCAGTTGATGTCGACGCAGAGCACCTGCATCCCGCCGGCGACGGGTGCGGCGATCGACGCGGTTACGCACAGGTGCGCCTCGTTGATCGACAGATAGGGCGGCGTCAGGTGCACGCGGCCCGGCATGCGCATCGCGTGGATGAAGTACGGACGGCGCTCCCAGCTCGCGCCTTCGGAGTGCAGCAGCGGGCGGAAGCGCTTCGCGCGTTGCGACACGCTGCCGCGCGCGAGCACGTTGTCGCCGATCTGCCGCCCGGACGCGTCGAGCAGGAAGCAGCGCGCGGTCTCGGGCAGGCCGAGCACCGTGGCGGCCGCGTCGATGAGCGTGCTGCCCGCGCCGAGCTTCGTACCGGCCTCCTCGAGCGCGGCGACGTACGGCGCGAGCCGCGTCGCCTGCATGCGCTCGCGTTCCGCGACGCGCAGGCGCAGCGCGGCCGACAGCGTATCCATGCAGCCCGCCGCGGCCTGCGGCTGCACCGGCTCGACGCTCGGGCCCGCGAAATACTGGCCCTGCACGAAATCGACGTCGCATTCGAGCGCGATCAGCGCGTCGCGCTCGGTCGCGAGGCCGCCCATCAGCACGAGCTGGCCGGATTCGTGCAGCAGCGACACGAGCCCCGGCAGCACCCGTTCGAGATGCGAATGCTCGCTCGCCTGCGCGAGGATGCCGCGGTCGAGCGTGACGATGTCGGGGTGCAGGTGCCAGACGCGGTCGATGTTCGAATGCTTCGCGCCGAAGCCGCCGAGCGCGATCAGGAAGCCGGCCTTGCGCAGGCCGTCGACGATCGCCGCATAGCGCGGCGTCTCGCCGCCCGCCTGCTCGGGCACTTCCAGCACCACGCGGTGCGGCGGCAGGCCGAGCGCCTTCAGGTTCGCGAGCAGCGCGTCGCCGTAGACGGTGTCCATCAGCGCCGCGGGATGCAGGCTCAGGAAGAGCCATTCGTCGTGGCTGTCGAACGCGTGGAAGTTGCCGAGGTGCAGCGATTCGGCGAGCCGGCCGAGCTCGAGCAGGTCGCCGCGCCGCGCGGCCTGCGTGAAGACCTCGTGCGACGCGACCTGGCGGCTTTCCTCGTCGTGCGCGCGCAGCGACGCGTGATAGCCGATCGCGCGCCGGTGCGACACGGAAAACACCGGCTGGAACACGCTGAAGACGGTGTAGCCGCCGTACAGCACGGTACGCCGGTTGCCGTCGTCGCCTGCAACGGGGCGGGGCGGCTGAAAGCCGGGGGGATCGATGTCGATCATGCTCATGATGTCGGCCGGAGGAAGGCTGCCAGTTTACCTACAGAATAGGCGAGCAAGAAGCGTGCGCAATCGCGCGGCCGGTGCGGCCTGCCGACGCGGTGCGAGCGCGCGCATCGGCCGTGCCGGTTGCACCGTCGTGGTGCGCCGCATGCCGGTGCGCCGTCCGAACCGGGGCGCGCCGGCCCGCGTCATGCGCGCTCGGACGGATCGGTCTTGCGTGCCGCGCCGCGGATTTCCGGCGCGAGTTGCGCGAAGATCCACGCGGACCCCGCGGTGATCACGCCGACGCAGATGAAGGTCGCGTGGAACGCGGGCAGCGTGTTGCTTGGCGTCACGGTGCGCAGCATCCCGGTGAAGGTCGCGAGCAGCGCGCCCGCGACCGTCACGCCGAGGCTCATCGACAGCATCTGCACGAGTGAGAACAGGCTGTTGCCGCTGCTCGCGCCGCCGGTGCCGAGATCCTTCAGCGTCAGCGTGTTCATCGCGGTGAACTGCATCGAGTTGAAGCCGCCGAACAGCGCGAGCTGCGCGACCTTGAGCCACACGGGCATCGCATCGTGCATCAGCGCGAAGCTCGCCATCATCACGCCGACCATGATCGTGTTCGCGAGCAGCACGTTGCGGTAGCCGTGCTTCATGATCAGGTGCGTGATGAGGCGCTTCGAGGACATCCCGGCCGCCGCGACCGGCAGCATCATCAGGCCCGCCTCGAACGCGGTGTAGCCGAGGCTCACCTGCAGCAGCAACGGGATCAGGTAGGGCATCGCGCCGCTGCCGATCCGCGCGAACAGGTTGCCGAGCAGGCCGACGCTGAACGTGTGGATCCGGAACAGCTCGAGCGAGAAGATCGGCTGCGGCGCGCGCACCGCGTACAGCCCGTAGGCGACGAAGCACGCGAGGCTCAGGATCAGCAGCACGAGCACGGCCGCATGCTGCATGCCGAGGTCGGCGAGCCCGTCGAGCGACAGCGAGATCGCGACCATGCCGATCGTCAGCAGCAGATAGCCCTTCAGGTCGAAGCGGCCGACGGCCGGGTTGCGTGCGTCGGGCATCGAATAGTAGGTCGCGATGCAGCCCGCGACGCCCACCGGCACGTTGATCAGGAAGATCCAGTGCCACGACGCGACCTTCACGAGCCAGCCGCCGAGCGTCGGGCCGATCAGCGGGCCGATCAGGCCCGGAATCGCGACGAACGACAGCGCCGGCAGGTAGCGCTCGGCCGGGAACGTGCGCAGCACCGCGAGCCGTCCGACCGGCAGCAGCATCGCGCCGCCGATCCCCTGCACGACGCGGAACGCGACGAGCTGCGGCAGCGTGTGCGCGTTCGCGCACAGCAGCGAGCCCAGCGAAAAGACCAGGATCGCGCTGAGGAACACCCGCCGCGTGCCGAACGTATCGGCGAGCCAGCCGGATACCGGGATCATCACCGCCATCGTCAGCGAATACGCGATCACGACCGACTGCATCCGCAGCGGCGATTCGCCGAGGCTCGCCGCCATCGACGGCAGCGCGGTGTTGACGATCGTCGCGTCGAGCGTCTGCATGAAGAAGCCCGTCGCGACGAGCCAGAGCATCACGGTGAGGTTCTTTTCGCCGGGGGCGGCGACGGGCGGGCGTTGAAACATGGGTGGCGGGCGAACGTTGGAACGTGGACACGCGGGCGGCGCCGCGCGGACGCAGGACAGCCGACATTGTAGGGAAAGCCGCCGCGCCGCGCAGTTTCGACCCCGTGCCTGCGCGCCGCCGGCTGAGGTGCGTCGCCCGATGGACCGGTACAGTTCAGCCGAAAGTGTCTGCGGGCGTATCTGTGAGCGTGCTGCCACTGTCCGGATACTGGACGGGTGCGAACCACCTCGACCGGGAGCGGGCCATGCGTGAACTGCGACTCTACGAACTGGATGCCGACGAGCCCGCCGGGCGGTGGCGGCTGGTCCGCCGCAGCGTGCTGCGCGTCACGGCGGGCGAAGTGTGGCTGACGATCGAAGGCGAGCCCGCCGATCACTGGCTGCGGCCCGGCCACACGCTGGCGCTCGGGCCCGGCGCGCGGATCTGGATCAGCGCCGGATCGCGCGGGGCGCGCTTCACGCTGAGCCGCGCGGATGACCGGGCGGCGCCGTTCGCCGCGGCGCTGCGGCAGCGCCTGGCCGCGTGGCGCGGGCGCCGCCGTCAGGCCGGCGCGTCGCTGCCGACGTAGCGTGCGCGCGGCCGGATCAGCTTGCCGTCCGCGTACTGTTCGAGTGCGTGCGCGATCCAGCCGGCCGTGCGGCCGGCCGCGAACAGCGTGAACGCGGCGCCGTCGGGCAGCGCGAGCGTGCGTTCCAGCGCCGCGAGCGCGTAATCGATGGCCGGCCGCTGCCCGGTTGCCGCTTCGACGCGCGCGGCGAGCGCGAGCGCAGCGCGCAACGCGGGGCGGTCCGGCGCCGCAGCCTGCAGTGCGCCGAGCAGCGCCTGCGCGCGCGGGTCGCCGGCCGGATAGAGCGGATGGCCGAAGCCGGCCAGCGCCGTGCGGCCGCCGGCCGCGCGTTCGTCGTGCGCGACGCGCAACGCCAGATAGTGGTCGGGGTCGGCCGCGCGGGCCGCTTCGTCGAGCAGCGTGCCGGCCCGGAACGTCTCGCCGCCGTGGCGCGGGCCGGCCAGCGCCGCGAGCCCGCCCGCGATCGCGCCGAACAGGTGGCTGCCGGTCGACGCGATGCAGCGCACCGCGAACGTCGACGGGTTCAGTTCGTGATCCGCGCACAGCACGAGCGCCCGGCGCAGCAGGTCGGCCTCGGCGCGTCCGCGCACCTGCCACGCGTCGGCGAGCTGGCGATGCAGCGGCGCGTCGCCGGGCGCGATGCCCGCGAGCGCGGCGGTCGCGACACGCAGCAGCAGTGCGGCGGTATCGAGCTGCGCATCGCGCCCCTGCGCCCGGATGCGGGGGATCGACGCGGCGGCGGCCGGCAGCAGCACGAGCGTGCGCTCGAGCGGCGCGAGATGCGCCCACCGGCGCGCCCAGTCCTGCCACTGCGCGGCGTCGAAGCCGCCGGTCGCGGCGGAGGCTGCGGCAAGCCGTGCGGGCGGGCAGTCCCAGAGCCGCGCGGCAGTGGCTTCCAGCGTTGCATCGGCAGCGAGCGCGATCGCGTCGGCGCCGCGATAGAAGAGGCGGCCGTCGGCGATCTGCGTGATGCGCGATTCGAGCACCGGCACGCCCCAGTCGAGCGAGCGTTCGGCGACGCCGCCGGCGCGCTTCGCATCGGCGCGGCGGCGTGCGAGCAGGCGCACTTCGTCCGCATCGTAGCGGCGGCGCTTGCTCTCGCCGTCCGGCAACGAGCGCAGCAGGCCGCGACTCACGTACGCATAGAGGGTGCTCACGCTGACACCCAGTACGTCGGCGGCTTCGGGGGCGCTGAGAGACGTCATGCGGATCGCTCCTGTCGGGCCGCGTCGCGTGCGGCCCCGCTGCAGTCAATCGTGGTGGAGGGATGCGCGATCGAGGTTGATCGCGCCTGCGGCGAATTCTAGACTCGATTCGTTAGTCCCTTCCGCGAGGCGACCGATCATGACGCCCAGGCTCGCGTTGACGCATCTCTGGCAGCTCGCGCACGGCGAGCCCGGCGCGCTTGCGCGCGTCGCGATCGACGGGCAGGATCCGGCGCTGCCGTCGGCGTTCCATGTCGGCACGCTGGCCGCGGCGTCGGTCGCGGCGGCCGGGCTCGCGGCTGCCGAGTGCCATCGGCTTCGCACGGGCGTCGCGCAGCGGGTAGACGTGTCGGTGCGCGACGCGCTCGTCGCGTTTCGCAGCGAACGCTACCTGCGCGTCGACGACGGGCCGCCGCCCGAGCTACGGCATCCGGTGACGGGTTTCTACGAGACGCGCGATGCGCGCTGGATCCAGCTGCACGCGAACTTTCCGCATCACCTGCGCGGCATCCTCGGCGTGCTCGGCTGCGGCGAGCGCCGCGCGGAGGTCGAGGCGGCGATCCGCACGCGGGACGGCGAAACGCTCGACGCCGCACTCGCGGACGCGGGCCTGTGCGCGGCGCTGATCAGAACACCTGACGAATGGGCGGCGCACGAGCAGGCGCGCGCGCTCGCGGCGCTGCCGCTGTTCGAGATCGAACGCATCGGCGACGCGCCGGTGCAGGCGCTCGGCGGCGGCGAGGCGAGCCGGCCGCTCGCGTGCGTGCGTGTGCTCGATCTCACGCGCATCATCGCGGGCCCGGTCGCGGGCCGCACGCTCGCGTCGCATGGCGCGCAGGTGCTGCTCGTCAATGGCCCGCATCTGCCGAACATCGCGCCGCTCGTGATCGACAACGGGCGCGGCAAGCGCTCCGCGTGGCTCGACCTGCGCGACGCCGCGGGCGTCGACGCGCTGCAGCGGCTCGCGCGGCAGGCGGACGTGTTCGTCGACGCGTATCGTCCCGGCGCGCTTGCGCTGCGCGGCTTCTCGCCGGACGCGTTGGCGGCGCTGCGGCCGGGCATCGTGTGCGTGTCGATTTCCGCGTACGGGCATGAGGGGCCGTGGTCGCGGCGGCGCGGCTTCGACAGCCTCGTGCAGTCCGCGAGCGGGATCGCCTGGCGCGAGCGGCAGGCGGCCCACGCGGACGCGCCGTGCCACCTGCCGTGCCAGGCGCTCGATCATGCGACCGGCTATCTCGCGGCGTTCGGCGCGATGATCGCGCTGGCGCGCCGCGCGCGCGAAGGCGGCAGCTGGCGGGTGCGGCTGTCGCTCGCGCAGACGGGCCGCTGGCTGCAGTCGTTCGGTCTCGTGCCGGACGGTGCGCACGCGCCAGAGATCACGCCCGACGACGTGTGCGACCGGCTCGACCGGATCGCGTCGCCGTTCGGCGTCGTCGATGCGGTGCGCCCGGCGGAACGGCTGTCGGCGACGCCGCCGTTCTTCGCGTTGCCGCCCGTGCCGCTCGGCGCGGACGAACCGCGCTGGATCGATTAGGGGCCGCTCGCGCGAGGTCGCGGATTACTTGCGCAGCTCGACGACGAAGTCGTAGTAGTCGTTGCGGCAGTAGGTGTCGGTCAGCTCGATCGCGCGCTGGTCGGCCGTGTAGCCGATCCGCGTGATCAGCAGCAGCGCGTCGTGCGGCGCGATGCCCATCTGCCGCGCGATCTCGTCGGTCGCGTTGACCGCGCGGAAGTGCTGCAGCGCGCGCACGATCGGCGTGCCGCGCGCTTCGAGGTAGCTGTACAGCGAATCGCCGATCGCTTGCGGATCGGGAATCAGCGTTGCGGGAAACGTCGAGTTCTCGACGGCCATTACGATGCCGTCGGCGAGGCGCAGACGTTTCAACCGTGTAACCGACGCGGCCGGCGACAGGCCGAGCTGGATCACTTCGTCGCGGCTCGCGGGCTGGATCTCGCGCGAGAGCCACTGCGAACTCGGCTTGAAGCCGCGCCGTTCGAGCATCTCGCTGAAGCTCGACAGGCGCGACAGCGGATCCTCGTAGCGCAGCTGGATGAAATTGCCCGCGCCTTGCGTGCGCCGGATCAGCCCCTGTTCGACGAGGAGCGCGATCGCCTTGCGCGCGGTGATGCGCGACACGCCGAGCGCCTCCGACAGCACGCGCTCGGACGGCAGCGCCTCGCCAGCTCGCCAGCGGTTGTCGTGAATCGCGTCGCCGAGCTTGCGGGCGAGCTGCAGATAGAGCGGAGTATCGTTGTCGGGGTCGGGGCGCAGGTCCTGCCAGCGGTCGTCCGTCGTTGACTTCATGGAATGGGTATCGATCAGGTTGCGGCCATTCTAAGTCATCATGCGGCGCCGTTATAGCCGGTTTTTGCCGCACGGCGCTTGTGCGCGGCGCCGAATGGCTACACTGATGCGTCGCATTCCGTACCACCGCCGCCGCGCGCGGCCACGAATTTGCAGTGAGGAACGCATGACAGACACGAGCGCCACGGTCGTCCTGCCTGACGGCGAGACGATCCCGAAGCTGGGGCAGGGGACGTGGGAGATGGGCGAGCGCGCGTCCCGGCGCGCGGACGAGATTGCCGCGCTGCGCGAGGGCATCGCGCTCGGCATGACGTTGATCGACACCGCCGAGATGTACGGCGACGGCGCGACCGAGGAACTCGTCGGCGACGCGCTCGACGGCTTGCGCGACGACGTGTTTCTCGTCAGCAAGGCGTATCCGCATCATGCGAGCCGCCGGGGCGTCGTGGCCGCGTGCGAGGCGAGCCTCAAGCGCTTGCGCACCGATCGCATCGATCTCTATCTGCTGCACTGGCGCGGCTCGGTGCCGCTCGAGGAGACGGTCGAGGGCTTTGACGCGCTACGCCGCGCCGGCAAGATTCGCCACTGGGGCGTGAGCAACTTCGATACGGCCGACATGCAGGAGCTCGTCGACGAGGCGGGCGGCGCGGCGTGCGCGACCAACCAGATCCTCTACAACATCGCGCGGCGCGGGCCGGAATTCGATCTGCTGCCGTGGCTCGCGGCGCGCCGGATCCCGGCGATGGCGTACAGCCCGGTCGATCATGCGCGCCTGCCGAAACGCTCGCCGCTCGACGAGATCGCCCGCGTGCGCGGCGTGTCGGTGATGCGTGTCGCGCTTGCCTGGGTGCTCGCGCAGCCCGGCGTGTTCGCGATCCCGAAGGCGGCGCGGATCGAGCACGTGCGCGACAACCACGCCGCGCTCGATCTCGTGTTGAGCGATGACGAGCGCGTGCAGCTGGACGCGTACTTCCGTCCGCCGCGCAGCAAGCGCGCGCTCGAAATGCTCTGACCACGATGGCGCCGGAGGGCGCCGCCGATCAGTGGCCGTGGCTGCCCGACCCACCGTTGCCGTGGCCGCCGGTGCCGTTGCCATTGCCGACGCCGTTGCCGCCACCGTTGCCGCCGCCGCCACTGCCGTTGCCATTGCCGTTGCCGCCACCGTTGCCGTGACCGCCGTTACCGTGGCCACCGTTGCCATGACCGCCAGCACCACCGCCAGCACCACCGCCAGCACCACCGCCAGCACCACCGCCAGCACCACCGCCAGCACCACCGCCTGCGCCGCCGCCGGCACCACCGCCAGCACCACCGCCAGCACCACCGCCAGCACCACCGCCAGCACCACCGCCAGCACCACCGCCAGCACCACCGCCTGAGCCGCCGCCTGAGCCGCCGCCAGCACCACCGCCTGCGCCGCCGCCGGCACCACCGCCGGCACCGCCGCCAGCACCACCGCCAGCACCACCGCCAGCACCACCGCCAGCACCACCGCCAGCACCACCGCCTGCGCCGCCGCCAGCACCACCGCCAGCACCACCGCCAGCACCACCGCCTGCGCCGCCGCCGGCACCACCACCGGCACCACCACCGGCACCACCACCGGCACCACCACCGGCACCACCACCGGCACCACCACCGGCACCTCCGCCTCCGCCTCCGCCTCCGCCGTTACCGTGACCACCGCTGCCGCTGCCGCTGCCGCCGCCGCCGCCGCCGCCGCCGCCGCCGCTGCTGCCGCCGCCGCCGCCGTTGCCGCCGCCGTTGCCGCCGCCGCCGTGACCACCATGTCCGCCGTGGCCTCCACAGCCGCAATTGCCGCCACCCGAAGTACCGCCACCCGAAGTACCGCCACCCGAAGTACCGCCACCCGAAGTGCCGCCACCCGAAGTGCCGCCACCCGAAGTGCCGCCACCCGAAGTGCCGCCGCCCGAAGTGCCGCCACCCGAAGTGCCGCCACCCGAAGTACCGCCACCCGAAGTACCGCCACCCGAAGTGCCGCCACCCGAAGTGCCGCCGCCCGAAGTGCCGCCACCCGAAGTACTGCCACCCGTAGTGCCGCCACCCGAAGTGCCGCCACCCGAAGTGCCGCCACCCGAACTCCCGCCGCCGGATCCGCCATTGCTGCGGCCATTGCCGGTTGTGCCGCCCGTGGTCGAGCCCACCGTTCCGCCGACACTTGCGGGCCCGACGGCGCCGTTTCCGTTACTCCCGCTGCTGCCGCTGCCCGGGCTGGTGCCGCTTCCGCTGCCGGCGCCACCGTGGCCGCCGACACCGCCGCTGGCGTACTTGCCTGGCGCGCACGCAGACGGATCGGCGGCGCACGCGGCTGCGTGTCCGGCAACGGGCATCGTGATGTCCGCGCCGTCGGGCATCGCGTTCTGCGCGACCTGCAATGGCGCGGTGAAGGGTGGAGTGTCGTCGCCGGACTGTCCGGCGACGGGTCCGATTGACGTTGCTTCCTGCGCGACGGCATACGAACCGCAGCAGCAAGCGAACGCGGCCGCGGCCAGCAAGGTCGCGCGATAGCACCGTCCCGCCGCGCGGAACGGCAGTTTCGTCTTATGCATCATTGGCCTCCCAAAGCGCGCGATGCCTCGTAGCCGCGCGACTGTATGCGTGTGGTGCCCGGGAGCCTGTGATGCGGTGTGGTTTCGGCGGCCGATCCCGTCCAGGCCGGCGCATGGCGTCGGTCGGGGACGTCGATCGGCACGCGGGCCCGCCGTGCGCAGCCCTATCTGCGAGATCCGTGCCATCGGCCGCTCACGCCCGCGCCGCAAGGCGCGCGCGTTGCGTAAGACGGATGCTGAAACGTCTGGGAGGGGGTTATGTTTCCGGAATGAAACGTCTGGAGGAAGGTCAGCGCGCCGGCGCGTCGGCCGCGCGCTGCCAGCGATGGAACAGGATCGACGCGATCCAGCAGACCAGGAACAGCGCGACGATCCCGTATCCGACTGCGCCGAACCGCTCGCCGACCGCGTCGAGCGCATCGCGCACGGGGCCCGTCAGCGCGAGCTTGTCCGCGAGCAGCCCGGCGGCCTCGATGCCGCCGATCGCAAGCGCGACGGCCGCCGAGACGAACGTGATGCTCGCGTTGTACAGCAGCTTGCGCTGCGGATCGTCCATCGCCCAGCCGTATGCGTGGATCATCAGCACGTTGTCGGTCGAGTCGATCAGCGTCATGCCGGCCATGAACAGCGCGGGAAACAGCAGGATCGCGTAGAGCGGCAGGCCCTGGCTCGCCTGCGCGGCGGCGATCGCGAGCAGGCCGATTTCCGTTGCAGTATCGAAACCGAGCCCGAACAGCACGCCGACCGGATACATGTGCCAGCTCTTCGTGACGAACCGGAACAGCGGACGCAGCAGGCGCGCGATGACGCCGGCCCGGCGATGCGCGTGCGTGGCGTCATCGCCACCCGACCCGCCGTCGCGGTAACGCCGCCACACATCGCGCAGGATCGCGAGGTTCACGCACGCGAGCACGAGCAGGAACGTCGCGGACACCGCGGTGCCGATCGTGCCGCCGATGTCGCGGAACGCATCGAAGCGCTCGCGCAGCGCGAACGCGGTCAGCGCGACGCCGAGCGTCGCGGCGACCACGATCGTCGAGTGGCCGAGCGAGAAGAACAGGCCGACCGTCAGCGGACGCCGGCCGTCCTGCATCAGCTTGCGCGTCGCGACGTCGATCGCGGCGATGTGATCGGCGTCGACCGCGTGACGCAGCCCGAGCCCGTACGCGATCGCGGCCGTGCCGAGCAGCAGCGGCCGCTCGCGCAGCGCCGCGAGCGCCCACAGCCAGACGGCCGCATTGGCGGCGAGCAAGCCCGCATAGAGCATCAGCAGGCGGCGCAGGGCAGGGGTGGGCGGCATCGGCAATGATTCGTCTGACGGATTGCAGCGGATTGTGGCACGGGCAAAAAAAGCGCTGCAGCGCGGTCAAAATTCCCGCGCTGCGTTCCCCGGCAACCCGCGATGAACCAAAAAAAAAGCCCGTCCGCGAACGGACGGGCTTCGGGTGCGGCCTTGGCCGACGTTACCGCGTGTCGGTGCGCTTCGCGTTGATCACCGCCTCCGACACGTTCGTCGGCGTCTCCGCGTAGTGCTTGAACTCCATCGTGTACGTGGCGCGACCCTGGGTCGCCGAACGCAGCGACGTCGAGTAGCCGAACATCTCGGCGAGCGGCACTTCGGCGCGCACGAGCTTGCCGCCGCCGCCCGCGATGTCCTCCATGCCCTGCACGATGCCGCGGCGGCTCGACAGGTCGCCCATCACGTTGCCCATGAAGTCCTCGGGCGTCTCGACCTCGACCGCCATCATCGGCTCGAGCAGCACCGGCTTCGCGCGGCGCATCGCTTCCTTGAACGCCATCGAGCCGGCCATGCGGAACGCGTTTTCGTTCGAGTCGACGTCGTGGTACGAGCCGAACGTCAGGTGCACCTTCACGTCGACGACCGGATAGCCCGCGAGCACGCCGCTCTTCAGCGTCTCCTGGATGCCCTTGTCGACCGCCGGGATGAACTCGCGCGGAATCACGCCGCCCTTGATCTCGTCGAGGAACTCGTAGCCCTTGCCGGGGTTCGGCTCGAGCTTGATCACAGCGTGGCCGTACTGGCCGCGGCCGCCCGACTGCTTGACGAACTTGCCCTCGACGTCGTCGGCGGCGGTGCGCACCGTCTCGCGATACGCGACCTGCGGCTTGCCGACCGTCGCCTCGACGCCGAACTCGCGCCGCATCCGGTCGACGATGATCTCGAGGTGCAGCTCGCCCATCCCGGAGATGATCGTCTGGCCCGATTCCTCGTCGGTCTGCACGCGGAACGACGGGTCTTCCTGTGCGAGGCGGTTCAGCGCGAGGCCCATCTTTTCCTGGTCGACCTTGGTCTTCGGCTCGACCGCCTGCGAGATCACCGGCTCCGGGAATTCCATCTTCTCGAGGATGATCGGCTTCACCGGATCGCACAGCGTGTCGCCCGTCGTCGCTTCCTTCAGGCCGACCGCGGCCGCGATGTCGCCCGCGCGCACTTCCTTGATTTCCTTGCGCTCGTTCGCGTGCATCTGCAGGATCCGGCCGAGCCGTTCCTTCTTGTCCTTGGTCGGGTTCAGCACCGTGTTGCCCGATTCGACGACGCCCGAATACACGCGGAAGAAGATCAGCTGGCCCACGAACGGGTCGGTCATGATCTTGAACGCGAGCGCGGAGAACGGCTCGTCGTCGCTCGGATGACGTTCCGCTTCCTTGTCGTCGAGCGTGTGACCGAGGATCGCGGGCACGTCGGCGGGCGACGGCAGGTAGTCGATCACCGCGTCGAGCATCGCCTGCACGCCCTTGTTCTTGAACGCGCTGCCGCACAGCATCGGCACGATCTCGTTGGCGATCGTGCGCTTGCGCAGCGCGGCCTTGATCTCGTCCTCGGTCAGCGAGTTGTGGTCGGTCAGGTACTTCTCGAGCAGTTCCTCGCTGGCTTCGGCGGCGGCCTCGACCATCTTCTCGCGCCACTCGTGCGCGAGCTCGACGAGGTTCGCCGGGATATCCTCGTACGCGAACTTCACGCCCTGGCTCTCGTCGTCCCAGACGATCGCCTTCATCTTGACGAGATCGACGACGCCCTGGAAATGGTCCTCCGCGCCGATCGGAATCTGGATCGGCACGGCGACGCCTTTCAGGCGCTCGCCGATCTGCCGCTGCACGCGGAAGAAGTCCGCGCCGACGCGGTCCATCTTGTTGACGAACGCGATGCGCGGCACCTTGTACTTGTTCGCCTGGCGCCACACGGTTTCCGACTGCGGCTGCACGCCGCCGACGGAGTCGTAGACCATGCACGCGCCGTCGAGCACGCGCATCGAACGCTCCACTTCGATCGTGAAGTCGACGTGCCCGGGGGTGTCGATGATGTTGATCCGGTGTTCCGGATAATTGCCGGCCATGCCCTTCCAGAACGCGGTCGTCGCGGCCGACGTGATCGTGATGCCGCGTTCCTGCTCCTGCTCCATCCAGTCCATCGTGGCCGCGCCATCGTGCACTTCGCCGATCTTGTGGCTCACGCCGGTATAAAACAGGATGCGCTCGGTAGTCGTGGTTTTGCCGGCATCGATGTGAGCGCTGATCCCGATATTGCGATAGCGCTCGATGGGGGTTTTGCGGGGCACGTGAACCTCCAGTGGTTCGGGTCGTAAGCCGGCCGGCGGCGGACGCCGGACCGGGGAATCAAGTGAGACTTAAAGCATAGCGCTTGCGTGTGGCTTTTGCAGATGCGGGCCGCATGGCCGGAATCAAGGCGGGCGCCGGGCGAAAAAAAAGCCGGCGCGCGCAAGGCGGCCGGCATGCATGGCGTCGCGCCGCGCGCGTCACTGCGGCTTCGGCAGCCCGTCGAGCTTCATGCCGGGCTTGATGCCCTTTGCCGCGAACCAGCCCTTGCCCATCTCGAGCGCATAGACGCCGTTGTTGCGCGGGCAGTGGTTGCTGGTCGTCTCGGCCTGCATCTCGTCGATGTCGGTGATCGTGCCGTCCGCGCGGATGAAGGCGATCGACAGCGGGATCAGCGTGTTCTTCATCCAGAAGCAGTGCACCGCGTTCTCGTTGAACACGAACAGCATCCCTTCGTTCGGCGCGAGCTGCGAGCGGTACATCAGCCCCTGTTCGCGATCGGCGTCGTTGGCCGCGACGGCCGCGTCGATCACGTACATGCCGGCGCGCAGCTTCGCGCGCGGAAACTCGCTCGGCTGCTTGGCGCCGGGCGGCACCTGCGCGACGGCGGTTTGCATGCCGAGCGCGGCGACGGTCAACGCGACGGGAAACATGGCGGCGCGCGCAAGGCGGCCGAGCGACGAGCGCAGGGAGAATCGCACAGCAGGGCTCCTTTCGGGAAAACGAGACCCGCATGGTACGCGAAGCGCACGTACGGGCACACAAAAGAAAAAGGCAGATCGCCTTGCGGTGACCTGCCTTTCAACGCCGTAAGAACGGCAACTGCTAGTTCTTGACTGCGTTATTTTTACAGCTTGCTTACTTAGTTCGAAGCAGCAGCCGGGGCTTCAGCGGCGCTAGCAGCAGCCTTCTTCGAAGCGTGGTGCTTCTTTGCGTGGTGCTTCTTAGCAGCCTTCTTCGCCGGTGCCGAAGCAGCTTCTGCCTTTTCTGCTGCCGGAGCTGCCGGAGCAGCTGCCGGTGCCGAAGCTTGTGCGAAAGCTGCCGTTGCGAAGAGACCAGCGACCAGAGCGGCGATCAGTTTGTTCATGTTGTGTTCCTCAGCTTTAGTTAATTAACCAAATGACCCGGCATAGGAGTCATGACGTCTAACGGTGCCATCCACCTTTCGGTTGACAGACGCTCCAAGAAATTTCTCTTTGCGCTGCGGGCGCCGAATCGCATTCGAAAAAACGTCGTTTGCACGACGCAAAAGCGGCTCGGGCGCCAATGCCGGATAGCTCAGGGTGGCATCTGCGTCGTTTAACGCATGATCTTCGCAGGTGGTTGACGAAAAAAATCACGCGTCACGCAAATGTCATTCGATGCGCGCGAAACCGTCCCACGGCGCACGCGGCGGCAGGGTGATTGTTTCTCCTGGCGCAATGCCGAGCGTGAATATATCCAGCGAGCCGATGCCGACCCGCACGAGACGCAGCGTCGGAAAGCCGATCGCCGCCGTCATCCGGCGCACCTGGCGGTTCTTGCCCTCGGTGATCGCGAGTTCGATCCAGGTGGTCGGGATCGCCGCGCGGTAGCGGATCGGCGGATTGCGCGGCCACAGCGCGTCGGGCGGCTCGATGAACTCGGCGCGGCACGCTCGCGTCACGTAATCGCCGAGATCGACGCCGCGCGCGAGCGCCTTCAAGTCGGCCGGCCCCGGCGCGCCTTCGACCTGCGCCCAGTAGCGCTTGACGAGCTTGTGGCGCGGCTCGGCGATGCGGGCCTGCAGCGCGCCGTCGTCGGTGAGCAGCAGCAGGCCTTCGCTGTCCGCGTCGAGCCGGCCGGCCGCGTAGACGCCGGGCGTCTTTACCCAGTCGCCGAGCGACGGCCGCGTCTCGTGCGCGGAAAACTGGCAAATCGTACCGAACGGCTTGTTGAGGGCGATCAAGGTCATGGCAGGGACGCGCGCCCGGCGTGGCGGTGCGCGCCGGGCGGTCTATGGCAAATGGCGGAATCTTAATGCATAATACGGAACGCCAAGTCATCTGTCTTATATAAGACATAAGGGACGACTTGATACGCAGCGCCGCGCATCGCGCCGCCGCTCCCGAATCGGGCGCTAGAATAGCGGCTCGCTGTGGCACTCACGGGGGTGGCCTTGATGCGCTCCCTGGCGCACGCAGCTTCGACCAGAATTACCTGCTCAGCCACGTCACTGGAGTCGATCATGCCGTATCAGCACATCAAGGTTCCGGACGGCGGTGACAAGATCACCGTCAACAAGGATTACACGCTCAACGTTTCCGATCAGCCGATCATTCCCTACATCGAAGGCGACGGTACGGGCTTCGACATCACGCCGGTCATGATCAAGGTCGTCGACGCCGCGGTCGAGCGGGCGTACAAGGGCAAGCGCAAGATCCACTGGATGGAGATCTACGCGGGCGAGAAGGCGACGAAGGTCTACGGCCCGGACGTGTGGCTGCCGGACGAGACGCTGCAGGTGCTGAAGGAATACGTGGTGTCGATCAAGGGGCCGCTGACGACCCCGGTCGGCGGCGGCATCCGCTCGTTGAACGTCGCGCTGCGCCAGGAGCTCGACCTGTACGTGTGCCTGCGCCCGGTCCAGTACTTCAAGGGCGTGCCGTCGCCGGTGCGCGAGCCGCAAAAGATCGACATGGTGATCTTCCGCGAGAACTCGGAAGACATCTACGCGGGCATCGAATGGGCGGCCGGCTCGGAGCAGGCGAAGAAGGTCATCAAGTTCCTGCAGGACGAGATGGGCGTGAAGAAGATCCGCTTCCCGGAAACCTCGGGGATCGGCGTCAAGCCCGTGTCGACGGAAGGCACCGAGCGTCTCGTGCGCAAGGCGATCCAGTACGCGATCGACAACGACCGCAAGTCCGTCACGCTGGTGCACAAGGGCAACATCATGAAGTTCACGGAAGGCCTGTTCCGTGACGCCGGCTATGCGCTCGCGCAGAAGGAATTCGGCGGCGAGCTGATCGACGGCGGCCCGTGGATGCGCGTGAAGAACCCGAAGACGGGTAACGAGATCGTCATCAAGGACTCGATCGCCGACGCGTTCCTGCAGCAGATCCTGCTGCGTCCGGCCGAATACGACGTGATCGCGACGCTGAACCTGAACGGCGACTACATCTCCGATGCGCTGGCCGCGCAGGTCGGCGGCATCGGCATCGCGCCGGGCGCGAACCTGTCGGATTCGGTCGCGATGTTCGAGGCCACCCACGGCACCGCGCCGAAGTACGCGGGCAAGGATTACGTGAACCCCGGTTCCGAGATCCTGTCGGCCGAAATGATGCTGCGCCATCTCGGCTGGACCGAGGCGGCCGACACCATCATCGCCGCGATGGAGAAGTCGATTCAGCAGAAGCGCGTCACGTACGACTTCGCACGCCTGATGGAAGGCGCGACGCAGGTGTCGTGCTCGGGCTTCGGTGAAGTGCTGATCGAGAACATGTAAGTCCCTCCGGGGTGTGCCGGCGCATTGCCGGCCGCCCCGGTGCGCGCAAACGCGACGCCGCATCGCGGTCCGTGCGCCCTGCAAGGTAGAACATGACGGTCCTCGCAACACCCGCGCCCGGCTAGACGCGCGGTTCCCCATTCGCGACCGACCCGGTCGCCGTCCCGCCGGTTACCGCCGGCGATCTTCAGTCCCAATTTTCACGTAGCAACGCATCGACCATGTCCACTTCGCCCAAGATCATCTACACCCTCACCGACGAAGCGCCCGCGCTCGCGACCTACTCGCTGCTGCCGATCGTCAAGGCCTTCACGCGTTCGTCCGGCGTCGCCGTCGAGACGCGCGACATCTCGCTCGCCGGCCGCATCATCGCCGCATTCGCGGACGTCCTGCCGCCCGAGCAGAAGGGTTCGGACGATCTGGCCGAACTGGGCCAGCTCACGCTGAAGCCGGAAGCGAACATCATCAAGCTGCCGAACATCAGCGCGTCGGTGCCGCAGCTGAAGGCCGCGATCGCCGAACTGCAGGCGCAGGGCTACAAGCTGCCGGCCTATCCGGAAGAGCCGTCGACCGATGAAGAGAAGGCCGTCAAGGCCCGTTACGACAAGATCAAGGGCAGCGCGGTGAACCCGGTTCTGCGCGAAGGCAACTCCGACCGCCGCGCGCCGCTGTCGGTCAAGAACTATGCACGCAAGCATCCGCACAAGATGGGCGCGTGGCAGGCCGACTCGAAGGCGCACGTCGCGCACATGAGCGAAGGCGACTTCTACGGCAGCGAGAAGTCGGCGCTGATCGCCGACGCCGGCAGCGTGAAGATCGAGCTGACGAAGGCCGACGGCACGAAGCAGGTCCTGAAGGAAAAGACGGCCGTCAAGGCCGGCGAGATCATCGACGCGTCGGTGATGAGCAAGAAGGCGCTGCGCAGCTTCCTCGAAGCGCAGATCGCCGACGCGAAGGCGCAGGGCGTGCTGTTCTCGGTGCACCTGAAGGCGACCATGATGAAGGTCTCGGACCCGATCCTGTTCGGCCACGCCGTGTCGGTGTATTACCAGGACGCACTTGCGAAGCACGCCGACGTGCTCGCGCAGGCCGGCTTCAACCCGAACAACGGCATCGGCGACCTGTACGCGCGCCTGAAGGACCTGCCCGCCGACACGCGTGAAGCGATCGAAGCCGACATCAAGGCCGTGTACGCGGCGCGTCCGCGCCTCGCGATGGTCAACTCCGACAAGGGCATCACGAACCTGCACGTGCCGAGCGACGTGATCGTCGACGCGTCGATGCCGGCGATGATCCGCGAGTCGGGCTGCATGTGGGGCCCGGACGGCGAGCTGTACGACGCGAAGGCCGTGATTCCGGACCGCTGCTACGCGGGCGTCTACCAGGCCGTCATCGAAGACTGCAAGCAGCACGGCGCGTTCGACCCGGTCACGATGGGCAGCGTGCCGAACGTCGGCCTGATGGCGCAGGCGGCCGAAGAGTACGGTTCGCACGACAAGACGTTCCAGATTCCGGCGGCCGGCGTCGTGCGCGTCACCGACGAAGCGGGCAACGTGCTGCTCGAGCACGCGGTCGAAGCGGGCGACGTGTGGCGCATGTGCCAGGCGAAGGATGCGCCGATCCAGGACTGGGTGAAGCTCGCGGTGAACCGCGCGCGCGCGACCGGCGCGCCGGCCGTGTTCTGGCTCGATCCGGCGCGCGCGCACGACGCGCAGGTCATCGCGAAGGTCGAGCGCTACCTGAAGGATCACGACACGAACGGCCTCGACATCCGCGTCATGACGCCGGTCGACGCGACCCGCTTCTCGCTCGAGCGCATCCGCGCGGGCAAGGACACGATCTCGGTGACGGGCAACGTGCTGCGCGACTACCTGACCGACCTGTTCCCGATCATGGAACTCGGTACCAGCGCGAAGATGCTGTCGATCGTTCCGCTGATGGCGGGTGGCGGCATGTTCGAAACGGGTGCGGGCGGCTCCGCGCCGAAGCACGTCCAGCAGTTCGTCGAAGAGGGCTTCCTGCGCTGGGATTCGCTCGGCGAATTCCTCGCGCTCGCGGCGTCGCTCGAGCACCTCGGCCAGGCTTACAGCAACCCGAAGGCGCTCGTGCTCGCGAAGACGCTCGACCAGGCGACCGGCAAGTTCCTCGACGAGAACAAGTCGCCGGCGCGCAAGGTCGGCGGCCTCGACAACCGCGGCAGCCACTTCTACCTGTGCCTGTACTGGGCGCAGGCGCTCGCCGCGCAAACCGAGGACGCAGCGCTGCAGGCGCAGTTCGCCGGCGTCGCGAAGGCGCTCGCCGACAACGAGGCGCGCATCCTCGAGGAACTGGGCGCGGCGCAGGGCAAGCCGGTGAGCATCGGCGGCTACTATCGCCCGAACGTCGACCTGACGAGCCAGGCGATGCGTCCGAGCGCGACGCTGAACGGCATCGTCGACGCCGTCGCCTGACGACGCGCGCGGCCTGGCATCAAGGCTGGCCGGAAAGCGAAACGCCCCGCACGCGCGGGGCGTTTTTCGTTGCAGGGCCGTCACTTACACGTGGACGATTTCCCATTCCGCGATTTCGTGCGGAACCTCGAGCGTCGCCGTGTCCAGATCGGACAGTTGCGGGCAGTCGCCGCGGGAGATGTGGTCTGCGGCATGCTCGGGGCACGAGAACGCGCCGAGCAAAGCATTGCCGAACGTCGCTTCCCAGCCGCCGTTGCCCGGCAGGATGTAGAACGACCCGAGCGCTGAACCAAAGCGAAATCCCTTCATTTCCGTTCTCCCTTTCTGATCACACGCGATTCCTTTGCGCCGCCTGCCGGCGTCCGGCAGGTCCTGGCTCGACTGGCGGTTGCGTCGGGTTCGTCGGTGGTGTGTGCCGAACGTCGCTGCGTAACGCCAGTGCATGTGAAGAAGTCTACGTCCGGGGCCCGCTCGGATGGTGCGCTTAGAAGCACTGACCCAAACAAAAATTCACTTTTAAAAACAAAGGATTATTCGCTTCGTTTTGTATTGCGGAACGGTTTTCGGCATCGCGAAACAGGATATTTGTGCTCTGCACCACGAATTTTTACAAGGCAGGGGCTTGTTCCGCATCGTGAAATCTTGGCGGACTTGACGCGCGAGGCGCGCGACCGGGCGCAACAGGCTCGGCGCAACAGGCTCGGCGCGACAGGCGCGGAGTGACCATCGTGCATGTGATCACGAGGAGGTGGAGCGATGGGAGAGGCGCGCGTGTACGCCAGGGCATGCGGCGTTTCGCCGCCTGGATGGGGCGGTCACTTAACAGGGCGGGCGCCCGGTTATGATGATGCGGGCAGCCCCGCGGACAGCCGCCGCTTCCCGAACCATACCGCCGAGAACGAGGAACGATTGATGATACGCAGAACCTTCCTGTCGCGCGCCGTCGGCGTCGCTGTTGCGTCGCTGGTCGCGCGCAGCGCGTGGGCGCAGCACGCGGGTCACGCCGGCATGGCCGACATGGAGATGGACGACATGCCCGGGATGTCGGGCATGGCGTCGCACGGGCAGCACGGCAAGCATGCGCCGGCGGCGCGTCCGGCCCCGCTCGCCGCCGCCGATGCGTTGCCGGCCGGCGCGTCGCTGGCATCGCTGCGCACGCTCGCGAACGAGAGCCGCGAGCCCGGCATGTTTCGCGCGACGCTCGTCGCGCAGCCGGTCGCGCGCCCGATGCTGCGCGGCGCTCGCCCGACGACGTTCTGGCAATTCGGCGACGGCGCCCAGGGGCCGGTCGTCGGGCCGCTGATCGACGTGCGCGAAGGCGATACCGTCGAGATCCGTTTCGTGAACCGGCTGCCGCAACCGTCGACGATTCACTGGCACGGGCTGCCGGTGCCGCCCGACCAGGACGGCAATCCGTCCGCGCCGGTCGCGCCTGGCGCGTCGCACGTCTATCGGTTCACGCTGCCGAAGGGGAGCGCGGGCACGTACTGGTATCACCCGCATCCGCACATGATGACGGCCGAGCAGGTGTTTCGCGGGCTGGCGGGGCCGTTCGTCGTGCGCGCGGCGGACGACCCGCTCGCCGGCTGGCCGGAACGCAACCTGTTCGTGTCCGACCTGAAGCTCGCTCGCGACGGCACGATTGCGCCGAACGACATGATGGACTGGATGAACGGCCGCGAAGGGCAGTTCGTGCTGGTCAACGGTGCGCGACGGCCGCGCGTCGAGGTCGCTGACGACGAGCGCTGGCGCGTGTGGAATGCGTGCAGCGCGCGCTACCTGCGGCTCGCGTTCGACGACGGCCGCGCGTTCGAGCAGGCCGGCACCGACGGCGGGCTGCTGGAGACGCCGCGCCGCGTCACGTCGCTGCTGCTCGCGCCGGGCGAGCGCGCGGAGTTGCTGGTGCGCGCGGGCGAGCGCGCGTCGCGCGCGGTGCTGGTCGCGGCCGAATACGACCGGCGCAAGATGGCGATGTCGGACGACGGGCACGGCAGCCTGCCGCCGGATCCGGCGCTGCCGCTCGCCGACGTCGCATTCGCGCCGGCCGTCGCGCGATCGCTGCCTGCGACGCTGCGCGCGGTGCCCGAGCTCGGGAAGCCTGTCGCGGACAAGACGGTGGCGTTCGGCGAGGAAATGGACATGGACGCGATGATGGCCGCGCCGGCGCACGGCCGTCCGGCCGGCATGCGCTTCACGATCAACGGTGACGTGTATGCCCCGCACCGCGCGACGCTGACGAGCCGCGCGGGCGACGTCGAACGATGGACGATCCGCAACGAAACCGACATGGATCACCCGTTCCACTTGCACGGCACGCAATTCCAGGTGATCGATCGCGCGTCGGGCGGCGCCCGTACGCCGGAGCCGTTCCGCGCATGGCGCGATACGGTGAACGTGCGCAGCGGCGAAACCGTGACGTTGCTCACGACGCAGGACCTGCGTGGCGAGCGCATGTTCCACTGCCACATCCTCGAGCACGAGGATCTCGGCATGATGGGAACGCTGAAGGTCGTATGACACGCCGTCGACGACGGTCGACGATTCCGCCCGCCCTGCACGTTGGTGCGGGGCGGGCGTTTAGCTCAGGCGAGGAGCGTGACGTTCGGTTGACATCGTCGTGACACGCGTCGCCGTTGTTTCACAAAACGGCATGCCGCTGCGATCTGAACGCATGGCAAGATAATCGACGGCGTCCCATCGCGATTAGACGAAACGCTCGGCCAATCGAAAAGCACGCTTGGCGACTACAAAAAAAGAAACCCGGCGTTTCGCCGGGTTTCCTCGTCCGAAATCCGTTGCCCTTAGGCGGCCTGGATATTCGAAGCCTGCTTGCCTTTCGGTCCTTGGACGACCTCGAAGCTCACCTTCTGGCCTTCCTTCAGGGTCTTGAAGCCCTGCATGTTGATGGCCGAGAAGTGTGCGAACAGATCCTCACCGCCCTCGTCGGGGGTGATGAAACCGAAGCCCTTCGCGTCATTGAACCATTTGACAATACCAGTTGCCATACCTACTTCCCCTGTCACACAGTCGCTACCTACCACGAGCACGCTCGAAAAGCCAAACGACCGGAAAATACAGCCGTTCCCCCCTCACAGCTCACCTCGGCCTTTCTCGTTTTGCCGTTCAGACAAATTGAAAAAAGTGCCAGCTTGATTGTTGGCGCTCTTTATTTGAGTGTCAAGAAAATTTTTAGACGTATAGGGGGCCGTTGTAAAGAACCCATTTTCAGGGTTTTTCCGGCTTTGCCGGTCGGCATCGTCGCAAGCGCGTGGACTTGAAAAGTCGCATAATCGGCTCATATACCAGGCTCGAGTGACACGCGTTCGAGCTTCCCTTGCTTGTGGGATACTGGATGCGGACGCGACGTCGCGGGACGATTCCCCGAGACGGTGCGTGTCCCGCGCCACCTGTGAAAGCCGGCACCGCAGCCGGCTTTCGTATGGTGCGAGCGCAAGCGCGTGGTTCCGGGCTTCCGGGGAGGGCGCCGGCCGGTCGGTCGGGTTATGGCAGGATTGCGGGCCTGTCCGAGTTGTTTAGAATGGGTGTATGGCGATTATCCCGGACAAGCAGGACAGCACCGTCCTGGAACGCAAGCAGCAGAAGTTGAAGCCGCCTTCGATGTACAAGGTGGTGCTGCTCAACGACGACTTTACGCCGATGGAGTTCGTCGTGATGGTCGTGCAGGAGTATTTCAAGAAGGATCGCGAGACGGCCACGCAGATCATGCTGAAGGTCCATCGCGAAGGGCGAGGGGTTTGTGGGGTCTATACGCGGGACATCGCGTCGACCAAGGTTGAGCAAGTCGTTACCCATGCGCGGCAGGCCGGGCATCCGCTGCAGTGCGTGATGGAGGAAGCATGATTGCCCAGGAATTGGAAGTTAGCCTGCACATGGCGTTCATGGAAGCACGTCAGGCGCGCCATGAGTTCATAACGGTCGAGCATCTGCTGCTGGCCCTGCTGGATAATCCGACGGCGGCCGAGGTGTTGCGCGCGTGTGCGGCGAACATCGAGGACCTGCGTCAGAACCTGCGCAATTTCATCCACGACAACACGCCCACGGTCCCGGGCACCGACGACGTCGATACGCAACCGACGCTCGGTTTCCAGCGCGTGATCCAGCGCGCGATCATGCATGTGCAGTCGACGTCCAACGGCAAGAAGGAAGTGACCGGCGCGAACGTGCTCGTCGCGATCTTCGGCGAGAAGGACTCGCACGCGGTGTACTACCTGCAGCAGCAGGGCGTCACCCGCCTCGACGTCGTCAACTTCATCTCGCACGGCATCGCGAAGACGAACAGCGGCGAGGCCGCGAAGGCGAGCGACGCGAATGCCGAGAGCGAGGACGCGAACGCGCAGAAGGAAACCCCGCTCGCGCAGTTCACGCAGAACCTGAACCAGATGGCGAAGGACGGCCGCATCGATCCGCTGATCGGGCGCGAGCCCGAAGTCGAGCGCGTCGTGCAGGTGCTGTGCCGCCGCCGCAAGAACAATCCGCTGCTCGTCGGCGAGGCCGGCGTCGGCAAGACCGCGATCGCGGAAGGCCTCGCGTACCGCATCACGCGCGGCGAAGTGCCGGACATCCTCGCGAACGCGCAGGTCTACTCGCTCGACATGGGCGCGCTGCTCGCGGGCACCAAGTATCGCGGCGATTTCGAGCAGCGCCTGAAGACGGTGCTGAAGGAACTGAAGGAACGGCCGCACGCGATCCTGTTCATCGACGAGATCCATACGCTGATCGGCGCGGGCGCCGCGTCGGGCGGCACGCTCGACGCGTCGAACCTGCTGAAGCCGGCGCTGTCGTCGGGCACGCTTAAGTGCATTGGCGCCACGACGTTCACCGAATATCGCGGCATCTTCGAGAAGGATGCGGCGCTGTCGCGGCGCTTCCAGAAGGTCGACGTGACCGAGCCGACCGTCGAGCAGACGGTCGCGATCCTGCGCGGCCTGAAGTCGCGCTTCGAGGAGCACCACGGCGTCAAGTATTCGGCGGGCGCGCTGTCGGCGGCGGCCGAGCTGTCGGCACGCTTCATCACCGACCGCCACCTGCCCGACAAGGCGATCGACGTGATCGACGAGGCGGGCGCCGCGCAGCGCATCCTGCCGAAGTCGAAGCAGAAGAAGACGATCGGCAAGAGCGAGATCGAGGAAATCATCGCGAAGATCGCGCGCGTGCCGGCGCAGAGCGTGTCGCAGGACGACCGCAGCAAGCTGCAGACGCTCGACCGCGACCTGAAGAGCGTCGTGTTCGGCCAGGATCCGGCGATCGACGCACTGGCGGCATCGATCAAGATGGCGCGAGCGGGCCTCGGCAAGATGGACAAGCCGATCGGTTCGTTCCTGTTCTCGGGCCCGACCGGGGTCGGCAAGACCGAAGTGGCGCGCCAGCTCGCGTTCACGCTCGGCATCGAGCTGATCCGCTTCGACATGTCGGAATACATGGAGCGCCACGCAGTGAGCCGCCTGATCGGCGCGCCGCCGGGCTACGTCGGGTTCGACCAGGGCGGCCTCCTGACCGAAGCCGTCACGAAGAAGCCGCACTGCGTGCTGCTGCTCGACGAGATCGAGAAGGCGCATCCGGACATCTTCAACGTGCTGCTGCAGGTGATGGACCACGGCACGCTGACGGACAACAACGGGCGCAAGGCGGATTTCCGCAACGTCATCATCATCATGACGACGAACGCGGGCGCCGAGTCGATGCAGAAGGCGACGATCGGCTTCACGACGCGCCGCGAAACCGGCGACGAGATGGCCGACATCAAGCGCCTGTTCACGCCGGAGTTCCGCAACCGTCTGGACGCGATCATCAGCTTCCGCTCGCTCGATGAGGAAATCATCATGCGCGTGGTCGACAAGTTCCTGATCCAGCTCGAGGAGCAACTGCACGAGAAGAAGGTCGATGCGCTGTTCACCGACACGTTGCGCAAGCATCTCGCGAAGCACGGCTTCGACCCGCTGATGGGCGCGCGGCCGATGCAGCGGCTGATCCAGGACACGATCCGTCGCGCGCTCGCCGACGAGCTGCTGTTCGGCAAGCTGGTGAACGGCGGTCACGTGACGGTCGACGTCGACGAAAGCGACAAGGTGCAGCTGTCGTTCGACAAGCTGGCGAATCCGCCGCACAAGCCGAACGAGGAAACGGTCGAAGTCGAATAAGCCACGGTCAATCCGTTTCAGCCAACGGCGCGGGAAGTCTTCCGCGCCGTTTCGTTTTATCCGGCGCCGGCGGCGCCAGCGCGGGTGCAGGGGAGTGAGGGAAGTGTCACAACAACAACGGTCGTTCGACAGCATCGTCGAACGCGAACAGGGGCTGCGCCACGCATTGTCGTCGGGGCAGATGGCGATGATCGCGATCGGCGGCGCGATCGGCACCGGGCTGTTTCTCGGCAGCGGTTTCGCGATCGGGCTCGCCGGCCCGAGCGTGATGATTTCGTATGCGATCGGTGCGCTGATCGCACTGCTGCTGATGGGCGCGCTCGCGGAGATGACCGTCGCACATCCGACCGCCGGCTCATTCGGCGCGTATGCGGAGCATTACGTCGGCCCGCTCGCCGGCTTTCTCGTGCGCTACGCGTACTGGTTCGCGGTCGTGTTCGCGATCGGCACCGAGATCAGCGCGATCGCGGTGTTCATGAAGTACTGGTTCCCGACGGTGCCCGGGTGGTACTGGGTGGTCGGCTTCTCGGCGCTGCTGATCGCCGTGAACATGGCGAGCGTTACGCTGTACGGGGCGGTCGAGTATGCGTTCTCGATGCTGAAGATCGCGGCGATCGTCGTGTTCGTCTTGCTCGGCGCGTATCTGGTCTGGTCGGCGCCGGCCGCGTCCGGCATCGGCTTCGCGAACTACACCGCGCACGGCGGCTTCCTGCCGAAGGGGCCGTGGGGCACCTGGGTCGCGGTGATCGTCGCGATCTTCAGCGACATGAGCATCGAAGCCGTCGCGATCGCGGCGGGCGAGGCGCGCGACCCGGAGCATGCGGTCACGCGCGCGTTTCGCTCGACCGTGTTCCGGCTCGTGCTGTTCTATCTGCTGACGCTCGCGCTGATGCTCGCGATCGTGCCGTGGACGCAGGCCGGCACCGACGAAAGCCCGTTCGTGAAGGTGATGGCCGCGACGCGCGTGCCATATGCGGCCGGCGTGATCAATTTCGTCGTGCTGGTCGCCGCGCTGTCGGCGATGAACAGCCAGCTCTACGTGACGACGCGAATGATGTTCAGCCTGTCGCGCGCGCGCCTGGCGCCGGCGGTGTTCGGCCGGCTCGGCGCGAACGGCGTGCCGCGCGCGGCGCTGTGGGTTTCGACGAGCGGCGTCGCGGTCGCGGCCGTGCTGGTCGCGCTGTCGCCGGACACCGCGTTCACCGTGATGATGGCGATCGCAATGTTCGGCGCGCTGTTCACGTGGCTGATGATCTTCGTCACGCATCTGCGCTTTCGCCGGCATTATCGCGGCCCGGCGCTCGCGTTCCGGATGTGGTGGCACCCGTTCGGCAGCCTGCTCGGCGCGGGCCTGCTCGCCGCGATCCTCCTGACGACCGCGTTCACGCGCGAGTTCCGGATGACGATGGTGGTCGGCGTCGCGTTCGTCGTGCTGCTGACGCTCGCTTACGCGCTGCATTACCGGCACCAGCACGCGCGCTGATCGCACGGCCGCTCCATCGAGATGCACGCATGCTAAGGCTGCGTTAAGCGTGCGCCGATTACATTCGAACCATCCGCGCGGAGGTGGCTGATGCCGCCTCGCGCCTTCCGCATGAGGTTCGAATGAAAAAACTGCCCGAAATCACCCTCGCATTCTGGATCATGAAGATCTGCGCGACCACGCTCGGCGAAACCGGCGGCGACCTGCTGTCGATGACGCTGAACGTCGGCTACGCAGTGAGCTCGATCCTGCTGTTCGGTTTCTTCCTCGTCACGCTCGGCGCGCAGCTGAAGACGACGCGCTATCGTCCGGCGATCTACTGGGCGGTGATCGTCGCGACCAGCACCGCCGGCACGACGATGTCCGATTTCATGGATCGCACGCTCGGCCTCGGCTATGCGGCCGGCTCGTCGATCCTCGTCGCGATCCTGCTGGCGATCTTCGCGGCCTGGCGCCTGTCGGGCGAGTCGCTGTCGGTCGACACGATCCGCACGCGCAAGGTCGAGCTGCTGTACTGGGTGGCGATCCTGTTCTCGAACACGCTCGGCACCGCGCTCGGCGATTTCCTCGCGGACAGCTCGGGCCTCGGCTTCGCCGGCGGCGCGCTGCTGATCGGCGGCCTGCTCGCGGCGATCGTGCTGGCGCACTATTTCACGCGGATCTCGGGCGTCTTCCTGTTCTGGGCGGCGTTCGTGCTGACGCGCCCGTTCGGCGCGACGGTCGGCGACCTGCTGACGAAGCCGGTCGCGAAGGGCGGGCTCGCGCTCGGCACGGCCGGCTCGTCGGCGGTGCTGCTGGGCGTGCTGGTGGCGATGGTGGCCTATGCGAGCATCGCGCACGCGCGGCGCGAACTCGTGCCCGCGCGGATTGCGCAGCCGGTCGAGGAGTGACGGCGCAGGGGAAAAAAGAAAGGGGCCGCGAGGCCCCTTTTGTCGTTCAGTGACGGCCGGTGCTGCCGAAGCCGCCCGCGCCGCGATCGCTTGCAGCGAAGTCGTCGACGATGTTGAACTGCGCCTGCACGACCGGCACGATCACGAGCTGCGCGAGGCGTTCGAACGGGTTCAGCACGAACTCCGTCTGACCGCGGTTCCACGTCGAGATCATCAGCTCGCCCTGGTAGTCGGAGTCGATCAGGCCGACCAGGTTGCCGAGCACGATGCCGTGCTTGTGGCCGAGGCCCGAGCGCGGCAGGATCAGCGCCGCGTAGCCGGGGTCGGCGAGATGGATCGCGAGACCGGTCGGCACGAGCGTGGTCTCGCCCGGCTTCAGCGTCAACGGCGCGTCGAGGCACGCGCGCAGGTCGAGGCCGGCGCTGCCGGTCGTCGCGTAGGCGGGCAGGTAATCGCGCATGCGCGCGTCGAGGATCTTCAGGTCGAGTTTCATTCGGTCGTCGATTCGGGGAAAGGATGCGCGGCAGCCGAAGCGCCGCCGCGCAGGGCGTCAGATCAGTCGGTTGTCGGGCAGGCGCTTCGCGATTTCGTCGACGAGCACGTGCGCGAGTTCGTCCTTCGGCGCGCGCGGCAGGCGCGTGATGCCCGCCGCCTCGAACAGCACGACTTCGTTGTCGTCGCGGCCGAACGTGAGCGGGCCGAGATTGCCGACGAGCAGCGGCACGTTCTTGCGCTTGCGCTTCTCGTCGCCGTGCACGTCGAGATCGTTGCTCTCGGCCGCGAAGCCGACGCAGAACGGCGGATCGGGGAGGGCTGCGACCGACGCGAGGATGTCCGGGTTCTCGACGAACGTCAGCGCGGGCATCTTGCGGTCGGCGCTCTTCTTCATCTTGTGCTCGGCAGGCTGCGCGACGCGCCAGTCGGCGACCGCGGCCACCGCGATGAAGATGTCCGCGTCGGCCACCGCATGCATCACCGCGTCGTACATCTGCTGCGCGGTCTGCACGTCTTGCCGGTACACGCCCCACGGCGTGTCCAGCGCAACGGGGCCGGCGACCAGATGCACTTCCGCGCCGGCCTGCTGCGCCGCGCGCGCGAGCGCGAAGCCCATCTTGCCGCTCGAGCGGTTGGTGAGCCCGCGCACCGGATCGAGCGGTTCGAACGTCGGGCCGGCCGTGATCAGCACGCGCCGGTGCGCGAGCCGCTTCGGCTGGAAGTGCGAGACGATCGCTTCGTAGATCGCCTCCGGCTCGAGCATGCGGCCGTCGCCGACCTCGCCGCACGCCTGCGCGCCCGAATCGGGACCGAGCACCGACACGCCGTCCGCGCGCAGCTGCGCGACGTTGCGCTGGGTGGCCGGGTTCTGCCACATCTGGCGGTTCATCGCGGGCACGACGAGCAGCGGGCAATCGCGCGCGACGCACAGCGTCGACAGCAGGTCGTCCGCGAACCCGTGCGCGAGCTTCGCGAGGAAGTCGGTCGACGCGGGCGCGATGACGATCGCGTCGGCTTCGCGCGACAGGTCGATGTGCGCCATGTTGTTGTCGACGCGCGGGTCCCACTGGCTCGTGTAGACGGGCCGGCCGGACAGCGCCTGCATCGTGACGGGGGTGATGAACTGGGTCGCGGCTTCGGTCATCGCGACCTGCACGGTCGCGCCCGCCTTGGTGAGCAGGCGGGTGAGCTCGGCGATCTTGTAGCAGGCGATGCCGCCCGTCAGGCCGAGGACGAGGTGTTTTCCTGCGAGTTCTGCGTGTGCCAACTCGGGCCTCCGAAGGGGTCGATCAAGACGGCCGGCGCGAGGCCGGCCGTCGACGCAGAGTATGCGCGCTTTATGCGGGCTCAGCGCGCGCCGCGCACGCGACGCAGTTCGTCGTAGATCAGCAGCACCGCGCCGACCGTGATCGCGGAATCGGCGAGGTTGAACGCCGGGAAATGCCAGGCGCCGACGTGGAAGTCGAGGAAGTCGATCACGTGGCCGTAGACGAGCCGGTCGATCACGTTGCCGAGCGCGCCGCCGAGGATCAGCGCGAGCGACAGGCTGAACAGGCGCTGGTGGCCGTGGCGCTTGAGCAGGTAGCAGATCACGATCGTCGCGCCGATGCCGAGCGCGGTGAACGCCCAGCGCTGCCAGCCGCCCGCCGCCGCGAGAAAGCCGAACGCGGCGCCCTGGTTATAGACGAGCACGAGATTGAAGAACGACGTCAGCGCATGCTGCGCGCCGTACGCGAAGGTCTTCAGGATCGCGATCTTCGTCAGCTGGTCGAACAGGATGACGATCAGCGAAATGCCGAGCCACGGCGCGAGCGCGCCACTTGCCGATTTCGACAGGGTTTTCGCCATTTATGCAGCGCTCCGGAGTTCACCGTTTTCAAACAGGTTCGAGAAGCAGCGGCCACACAGCGTCGGGTGGTCGGCGTGCGCGCCGACGTCCTCGCGGTAGTGCCAGCAGCGCTCGCACTTCTGGTACGTCGACGCGGCCACGTCGACGCTCTCGTGCGCTTCGTCGTCGACCTTGACCACCGTTGCCGCCGACGTGATCAGCACGAACTTCAGGTCGTCGGCGAGGCTCGTCAGCGCGTCGTAGCGCGCGCCGCTCGCATGCACCGTGACTTCCGCCTGCAGCGACGAGCCGATGCGGTTCGCGGTGCGCGCTTCCTCGAGCGCCTTCGTGACGTTGCCGCGCACGTCGCGCAGGAGCGTCCACTTCGCGATCAGCGCGTCCGCTTCGGCGACGTCCGGATACGCGTAGTACGTTTCCGTGAAGATCGTGTCGCTGGCCGGCTGGAACACCTTCCACGCTTCCTCGGCGGTGAACGACAGGAACGGCGCGAGCACGCGCAGCAGGCCCTGCGTCAGGTGATAGAGCGCCGTCTGCGCGGAGCGGCGCGCCTTCGAATCGGCCGCGCTCGTGTACAGGCGATCCTTCAGCACGTCGAGGTAGAAGCCGCCGAGGTCTTCCGAGCAGTACGTCTGCAGCTTCGCGACGACCGGATGGAACTCGTACTTCTCGTAGTGCGCGAGCAGCTCCGCCTGCAGCTGCGCGGAGAACGCGACCGCGTAGCGGTCGATCTCGAGCCATTCGCCGACCGGCAGCGCATGCTGCGCATAGTCGAAGTCGGACAGGTTCGCGAGCAGGAAGCGCAGCGTGTTGCGGATGCGGCGATAGCCTTCCGTCACGCGCTTCAGGATTTCCTCGGAGATCGCGAGCTCGCCCGAGTAGTCGGTCGATGCGATCCACAGGCGGATGATTTCCGCGCCGAGGCGGTTCGCGACTTCATGCGGGTCGATGCCGTTGCCGAGCGACTTGCTCATCTTGCGGCCTTCGCCGTCGACGGTGAAGCCGTGCGTGAGCAGGCCCTTGTACGGCGCGCAGCCGTCGATCATCGACGCGGTCAGCAGCGACGAGTGGAACCAGCCGCGGTGCTGGTCCGAGCCTTCGAGGTACAGGTCGGCCGGGAACTGCAGCGCGTCCTTGTGCGAGCCGCGCAGCACGTGCCAGTGGGTCGTGCCCGAGTCGAACCACACGTCGAGCGTGTCGCGGTTCTTCTCGTACATGTTCGCGTCGTCGCCGATCAGCTCGCGCGGATCGAGCGATTGCCAGGCTTCGATGCCCGACTGCTCGACGCGCTTCGCGACTTCTTCCAGCAGCTCCAGCGTGCGCGGATGCAGCTCGCCGGTTTCCTTGTGCACGAAGAACGCCATCGGCACGCCCCATTGGCGCTGGCGCGACAGCGTCCAGTCCGGGCGGTTCTCGATCATGCTGTGCAGGCGCTGCTTGCCCCACGACGGGTAGAACGCGGTCGCGTCGACGCCCGCGAGCGCGGTTTCGCGCAGCGTCTTGCCGCCGTCGTGCGGCGTCACGTCCATGCCCGCGAACCACTGCGACGTCGCGCGGTAGATGATCGGCGTCTTGTGGCGCCAGCAGTGCATGTAGCTGTGCGCGTACTTCTCGTTGCGCAGCAGCGTGCCGGCTGCGTTCAGCGCGTCGACGACCTTCGGGTTCGCGTCCCAGATCGACAGGCCGCCGAACAGCGGCAGCGATTCGATGTAGCGGCCGTCGCCCATCACCGGGTTGATGATGTCCGAGTCGGTCATCCCGTGCGCCTTGCAGGAAACGAAGTCCTCGACGCCGTACGCGGGCGACGAGTGCACGACGCCGGTGCCGGTGTCGGTCGTCACGTAGTCGCCGAGATAGACGGGCGCCGTGCGCTTGTAGCCGGGGTGGGCCGCGGCGAGCGGGTGGTTGAAGCGCAGGTTGACGAGCTTCTCGCCGGGCGTCGTCGCGACGACGCGGCCGGTCAGCTTGAAGTCCTCCATGCACGCGGCGACGCGCTCTTCCGCGATGATCAGCAGGCCGCGCTCGGTGTCGACGAGCGCGTAGACGATCTCCGGATGCAGGTTCAGCGCCTGGTTCGCCGGGATCGTCCACGGCGTGGTGGTCCAGATCACGATGCCGCCATCGGCGCGCGGCAGCGCCGGCAGGCCGAACGCCTGCGCGGTCTTTTCCGGCTCCGCGAACGGGAACATCACGTCGATCGTCGGGTCGGTGCGGTCCTTGTACTCGACTTCCGCCTCGGCGAGCGCCGAGCCGCAGTCGAAGCACCAGTTCACCGGCTTCAGGCCGCGATACACGTAGCCCTTCTCGATGATCTTGCCGAGCGCGCGGATCTCTTCCGCCTCGTTGACGAAGTTCATCGTCTTGTACGGGTTGCCCCAGTCGCCCAGCACGCCGAGCCGCTTGAAGCCGGCCTTCTGCTTCTCGATCTGCTCGGTCGCGTACGCGCGCGCCTTGGTCATCACTTCGGCCGCCGGCAGCGACTTGCCGAACTGCTTCTCGATCTGGATCTCGATCGGCATGCCGTGGCAGTCCCAGCCCGGCACGTACGGCGCGTCGAAGCCCGCCATGTTGCGCGACTTGACGACGATGTCCTTCAGGATCTTGTTCACCGCGTGGCCGAGGTGGATGTCGCCGTTCGCGTACGGCGGGCCGTCGTGCAGGATGAACTTCGGCCGGCCCTGGCTGGCCGCGCGGATCTTCTCGTAGATGCCGCGCGCTTCCCATTCCTTGACCCACTGCGGCTCGCGCTTCGGCAGGTCGCCGCGCATCGGGAACGGCGTGTCGAGCAGGTTGACCGGATACTTGGCCTGCGGTTTCGAATCGGCTTTCTTGTTGCTCATGATGAGATCGCTATCAAATCGAGGGACGCTCGTGCGTCGTGAATCGGGTGAGCGCGCGCGTCGGCGGCGCCGGGATGCGGCGCACAGCGCCGCCAGCCGGGGTCAGCTAATTCGGTCGGTGGCCGACGTCGAGAAGCCGGTCGTGCGGCTGCCGGGCGCGTGGTCGCGCGCCGCGAAGTACGCGCGGGCATTCGCGACGTCCTGCGCGATCGCGCGCGACAGCGCTTCGAGATCGTCGAACTTCGCTTCGTCGCGCAGCTTCTGCAGGAATTCGACGCGCACGAGCTTGCCGTATGCGTCGCCGTGCCAGTCGAGCAGGTGCACTTCAAGCAGCACGCGGCCCGAATCGACGACGGTCGGGCGCAGCCCGAGGCTCGCGACGCCGGGCAGCGGGGTGTCGGCGAGGCCGTGGACCTGGACGACGAAGATGCCCATCAGCGCCGGCCGCTTGTGCGCGATCGGCAGGTTCAGCGTCGGGAAGCCGAGGTCGCGGCCGAGCTTCAGGCCGTGCGTGACGTGGCCGCTGATCGCGTAGCCGTGGCCGAGCGCCTGCGCGGCCGCGGCGAGATCGCCCGCCGCGAGCGCGGCGCGCACGCCCGAGCTGGAGATGCGCGTGCCGTCGCTGCCGGCGACCGTGCCCATCTGCTCGACCTCGAAGCCGTACTGCTCGCCGGCCGCCTTCAGCGTGTCGAACGTGCCCGCGCGCTTCGCGCCGTAGCAGAAATCGTCGCCGACCATCATCCAGCGCGTGTGCAGCCCGCCCACGAGCGTGCGCTCGACGAACGCCTGCGGCGACTGGCTGGCGAACGTGTGGTTGAAGTGCTCGACGACGACCCGGTCGACGCCGTGCTCGCGCAGCGCTTCCAGCTTGTCGCGCAGCATCGCGATGCGCGGCGGCGCGCCGGCGGGATTGAAGAATTCGCGCGGGTGCGGCTCGAAGGTCATCACGCAGACGGGCAGGCCGCGCGCGTCCGCTGCCGCGCGCACGCGCGCGAGCAGGGCCTGGTGGCCGCGATGGACACCGTCGAAGTTGCCGATCGTCAGCGCGCACGGGGCGCGGCTTTCGGCGTTGGGCAGGCCGCGGAAGACTTTCACGATAGCGGGTGCAGCGTCGGGGAATGAGCGGATCGAGGCCGCAAAGCAGAAGATTATAAACGTTCGGGCGGGCCGGCGGCTCAGGCGGCGGGAAACCCGAGGCCGAATGGTAAAATTCGCGGATGAAAAAACTCGTGATCCTGATTTCCGGTCGCGGCAGCAACATGGAAGCCATCGTCCGCGCGTGTGCGCAGGAGCGGTGGCCCGCCGAGGTTGCCGCCGTGATCGCCAACCGGCCCGACGCGGCCGGCCTGGCTTTTGCCGCGTCGCACGGGGTGGCGACCGCGGTGGTCGACCACCGGTCGTTCGACGGCCGCGACAGCTTCGACGCGGCGCTCGCCGCCGAAATCGACCGTTTCGAGCCTGACCTCGTCGTCCTCGCGGGCTTCATGCGCATCCTCACGCCGGCATTCGTCAGACAATACGAGGGCCGGCTGCTGAACATCCATCCGTCGCTGCTGCCGAGCTTCAAGGGCATCCACACGCACCAGCAGGCGCTGGACGCGGGTGTCGCGCTGCATGGCGCGAGCGTGCATTTCGTGATTCCCGAACTCGACAGTGGCGCGATCGTCGCGCAGGGCGCGGTGCCCGTGCGCGCGGGCGACGACGCGGCGGCGCTCGCGCAGCGCGTGCTGACGGTCGAGCACGTGCTGTATCCGCGCGCGGTGCGCTGGTTCGTCGAAGGGCGCCTGCGCCTCGAGAACGGCCGCGCGGTCGTGGCGCCGGAAGAGGCGCGCTGGATTTTCGCGGACCAACCGCATACCGAAACAAGTGAGGGCGTATGAAGCTGCACGGATTCCTGATCGGCCAGACCGAGACTTTGCTGGCCGAGGTGCTGAAGTTCGCCGGCCCCGCCGACGCGACGACGAGCCGGTTCTTCCGCGCGCACCCGAAGCTCGGGCATGCCGAGCGCGGCGTGATTGCCGAGGCCGTGTTCGCGGTGCTGCGCCGGAAGATGGAGTTCGCGCACCTCGCCGAGAGCGGCACGGGCAGCCCCGCGCGGCGCCTGACGCTGCTCGGCCTGATGCAGACGGTCGGCCGCAACGCGCTGAAGCCGTTCGTGTCCGACGCGGAAGCGGCCTGGCTCGAACACGTGTCGAAGATCGATCCGGCGAGCCTGCCGGTGCGCGTGCGCACGAACCTGCCGGACTGGATCCACCAGGCGCTGTCGTCGCGCTTCGACGCCGAGGAACTCGCGCAGCTTGCCGCCGCGATGAACTACCCGGCGCCGCTCGACCTGCGCGCGAACGCGCAGAAGGCGACCCGCGACCAGGTGATCGACGCGCTGCGCGCGAACGGCATTGACGCGGGCGCGACGCCGTTCGCGCCGTTCGGCGTGCGCGTCGTCGGCAAGCCGGCGCTCACCAAGCTCAGGCTGTTCGAGGAAGGCCAGATCGAGGTGCAGGACGAGGGCAGCCAGCTGCTGTGCTCGCTCGTCGCGCCGCGCCGTGGCGAGATGGTCGTCGATTTCTGCGCGGGCGCGGGCGGCAAGACCCTCGCGCTCGGCGCGATGATGCGCTCGACCGGCCGCCTGTATGCGTTCGACGTGTCCGAGAAGCGGCTCGCGAAGCTGAAGCCGCGCCTTGCGCGCAGCGGCCTGTCGAACGTGAACCCGGTGCTGATCGACAGCGAGCACGACGCGAAGATCAAGCGGCTCGCCGGCAAGATCGACCGCGTGCTGGTCGACGCGCCGTGCAGCGGCCTCGGCACGCTGCGCCGCAACCCGGACCTGAAGTGGCGCCAGTCGCGCACGTCGATCGAGGAGCTCGCGCCGAAGCAGGCGTCGATCCTCGCGAGCGCCGCGCGTCTCGTGAAGAAGGGCGGGCGGCTCGTCTACGCGACCTGCAGCGTGCTCGACGCGGAGAACGAGGCGATCGTCGCGCAGTTCCTCGCCGATCATCCGGAGTTCGTGCTGGTGCCGGCGCAGAAGGTGCTGGCCGACCAGCGCATCGCGCTCGATACCGGCGACTACCTGTCGCTGTGGCCGCACCGCCATGCGACCGACGGCTTCTTCGCCGCCGTGCTCGAGCGGCGCGCGCAGGCGTAACGGCTGGCCACACGGATGATGCAGAACCTGCAGAGCCGCCTGCTGTCGCGGCGCCTCGCGTCGGTGGTCCGGGACTTCAACCAGCCGGTGATGCTCTGGCAGGCGGCAGTCCTGGTCGGCGCGCTGTGCTTCGCATGGCTCGCCGCGCGCTTCGTGCACGGCCGCATCGACGCGCGCCGCCGCGCGGCCGGGCGCGGGCCCGGCGCCGGCGCGCAGAGCCTGAAGCGCGCGCTGTTCCCGCTGTTCGGCGGCGTGTTCGTCTGGATCGCGCAGCTCGCGTTCGACCCGTTCATGTCGACGGCGCTGCTGTCGCTCGCGCTCGTGCCGCTCATCGGCATCGGGCTCATCTACGTGCTGTTCTTCTTCGCGCGGCGGGTGTTCGCGCGCGACGGCAGCACCAACGCGTGGCTGTCGATCGTCGAGAAGATCGTGTCGACCGTCGTGTGGGCCGCGATGGTGCTGACCGTGCTCGGCATCCAGCGCGACGTGCTCGCGTGGCTCGACAGCGTGCAGTTCCGCGTCGCGAACGCGCACCTCACGCTGCTGTCGCTGATCTCCGGCGCGCTGTGGATCTGCGTGACGCTGCTGGTCGCGATGTGGCTCGGCTCGGTGCTCGAGGATCGCCTGACGCGCTCGACGACCCTCGACGCGAACCTGAAGGTCGTGCTGTCGCGGGTCGGACGCGCGCTGCTCGTGTTCGCGGCGGTGCTGATCGGGCTGTCGCTCGTCGGCATCGACGTGACCGTGCTCGGCGTGTTCGGCGGCGCGGTCGGCGTCGGGCTCGGCTTCGGCCTGCAGAAGATCGCGAGCAACTACGTATCGGGCTTCATCATCCTGCTCGACCGGTCGCTGCGGCTCGGCGACGCGATCAGCGTCGGCGGGCTGCAGGGCATCGTCACGCAGATCCGCACGCGCTACACGGTCGTGCGCGGCCTCGATGGCAACGAGACGCTGATTCCGAACGAGAAGCTGATCACCGACGTCGTGCAGAACCAGTCGTCGTACCTGACGCGCGGCTACGCGAAGGTCGCGGTGCAGATCGCGTACACGAGCGACGTCGAGCACGCGCTGACGCTGCTCGCCGAAGCCGCGAAGGGCGTGCCGCGCGTGCTCGAGGAGCCGGCGCCGACGCCGTATCTCGTGAGCTTCGGCGCGGACGGCATCGATCTCGAGCTCGGCTTCTGGATCGAGGATTCCGCGAAAGGCACGTCGGGCGTGCGCTCGACGGTGAACCGCAACATCTGGCGGCTGTTTACCGAGCACGGGGTCTCGATCCCGTTCCCGCAGCGCGAGGTGCGCGTCGTCGGCCTTCCGGACGGTTTCGCGGCGACGCGCGCCGAGGACGGCGAGAGCACGGCCGGCCGCGCGGTCGTGTAAGCCGGCCAGACGCGGAGCGCCGGGCCGGCGGAGTCCGCCGATGGACTGGCGGCGTTGCGTCAAGGCAAGAAATAGTCATTTTTTACAAAGACTTGGAACGGTTGAAGTAAAATTCTGGTCTATCCAGCGGTATGCTTTCATTTTTCTGACGCCGGTGCGTGCCGGCGTCGTTCACTCCACAGGTAACTGCCTTGTTGAATTCCCTGCTCGACTTTCTTGCTCACGGGCTCCTGCGCTTCTCGTGGTGGCAGATCGTGCTGTTCGCGCTCGCCGTCACGCACGTGACGATCATCGGGGTGACGGTCTACCTGCATCGCTGCCAGGCGCACCGCGCGCTGGAGCTGCACCCGATCGCCAGCCATTTCTTCCGCCTCTGGCTGTGGATGACGACCGGGATGCTGACCGGCCAGTGGGCGGCGATTCACCGCAAGCACCACGCGAAGTGCGAGACCGAGGAAGATCCGCACAGCCCGCAGACGCGCGGCATCTGGAAGGTGTTCCTCGAAGGCGCCGAGCTGTACCGTGCGGAAGCGAAGAACGAAGAGACGATGCGCAAGTTCGGCCACGGCACGCCGAACGACTGGATCGAGCGCAACATCTACTCGAAGTACCCGATTCTCGGCGTCAGCCTGATGATGGTGATCGACGTCGCGCTGTTCGGCGTGCTCGGCCTGACCGTGTGGGCCGTGCAGATGGTCTGGATCCCGTTCTGGGCGGCGGGCGTCGTCAACGGTTTCGGCCACTTCTGGGGCTACCGCAACTTCAACTCGGCTGATGCGAGCACGAACCTGTTCCCGTGGGGCATCGTGATCGGCGGCGAGGAACTGCACAACAACCACCACACGTTCGCGACGTCCGCGAAGCTGTCGAACAAGTGGTACGAGTTCGACATCGGCTGGATGTACATCCGCATCATGTCCGCGTTCGGTCTCGCGAAGGTGAAGAAGGTCGCGCCGACGCCGCGCCTGAACAAGCCGAAGACGGTGCTCGACCAGGAAACGCTGCAGGCCGTGCTGTCGAACCGCTACGAGGTGATGGCGCGCTACGGCAAGGCCGTCAAGCGGGCGTACCGTCAGGAACTCGTGCGTCTGAAGGAACTTGGTTCGGGCGAGAAGTACCAGCTGATGCGCGGTGCGCGCAAGTGGTTCCACAAGGATGCGGACGGGCTCGACGAGCCGCAGAAGAAGCTGCTGCCGGAGATTTTCGCGAACAGCCAGAAGCTGCAGACGTACTTCCAGCTGCGCCAGGATCTCGCGGCAATCTGGGATCGTTCGACCGCGTCGCGCGAACAGCTGCTGGCCCAATTGCAGGATTGGTGCCATCGCGCCGAACAAAGCGGCATCAAGGCATTGCAGGAATTCGCGATGCGCCTGCGCCGCTACGCCTGATTCGAAATCGATTAGAATCTCAGGACGTCACAAACCCCGCGCTGGCGGGGTTTTTTCTTTTGGGCGATCGCAAAGCATGGGGCCGGAGTAAGCGCTAAAGCGCCAACTCTGGTCGACCGCGAAGGATGGGACCAGAGTAAGCGCTAAAGCACTAACTCTGGTCGACCGCGAAGCATGGGGTGGGAGTAAGTGCTAAAGCACTAACTCCCACCGACAGGAGATATGGAGATGCAATCGACGATCAAACCCGTCGAGTACGACCGGCCAGTCGCGGCAGGCGCCGTCTGCGGCGTCGGGCAGGCATGGGCCAAGGTGCCCGAGACGCCGTCCCCCGAGGAGCGCGCCGCGCTGAAGGCGCGCATCAAGGCGTTGCTGGCCCGTGAGAAGGCAGTCCTGGTCGCGCACTATTACGTGGACGCCGAATTGCAGGAACTCGCCGACGAAACCGGCGGATGCGTCGCCGATTCGCTCGAAATGGCCCGCTTCGGCCGCGACCACGACGCGCAGACGCTCGTCGTCGCGGGCGTGCGCTTCATGGGCGAAACCGCGAAGATCCTGAGCCCGGGCAAACGGATCCTGATGCCGGACCTCGACGCCACCTGTTCGCTCGATCTCGGCTGTCCGGCCGACGAATTCTCCGCGTTCTGCGATGCGCACCCGGACCGCACCGTCGTCGTCTACGCGAACACCAGCGCCGCCGTGAAGGCGCGCGCGGACTGGATGGTCACGTCGTCGATCGGCCTCGAGATCGTCGCGGATCTCCACGCCCGCGGCGAGAAAATCATCTGGGCGCCGGATCGCCATCTCGGCAGCTACATCCAGAAGAAAACCGGCGCGGACATGCTGCTGTGGCAGGGTTCGTGTCTCGTGCACGACGAATTCAAGGGCATCGAGCTCGACCTGCTGCGCGCCGAATACCCGGACGCGAAGGTGCTCGTCCATCCGGAATCGCCGGAGAACGTCGTCGCGCTGGCCGACGTCGTCGGCTCGACCACGCAGCTGATCGACGCGGCGGTGAAGCTGGACGCGACGCATTTCATCGTCGCGACCGATCTCGGCATCCTGCACAAGATGCAGCTCGCGGCGCCGGGCAAGACCTTCATCGCGGCGCCGACGGCCGGCAACAGCGCGACCTGCAAGAGCTGCGCGCACTGCCCGTGGATGGCGATGAACGGCCTCGCGAACCTCGCGGACGTGCTCGAGCGCGGCCACAACGAGATCTTCGTCGACCCGGCGATCGGCGCGCGCGCGCGCCTGCCGATCGACCGGATGCTCGAGTTCGCGGCCGCCCACAAGAAGCGCGTGCAGACGAGCGGCGACCTGCAGCGCGACCAGCAACTGTTCGCGAACGTGGGGGCGGCATGACGACCAGCGCCGTTTCCCCGCTTTTCGAAACGATCCGCGCGCAGTACGGCGCCGCGTTCGACGACGCGCTCGCGCGCAACGTCGCCGATGCGATTGCCGAGGACGTCGGCGCGGGCGACCAGACCGGGCGGCTCGTGCCGGCCGGCGAGCGCCGCCGTGCGCGCATCATCGTGCGCGAAGAGGCCGTGCTGTGCGGCGTGCCCTGGTTCGACGCGGTGATGCACCGCATCGATCCGACGATCGACGTGCGCTGGCAGTATCGCGAAGGCGACCGGATGAAGGCCGATTCGACGGTCTGCGAACTCGAAGGCCCGGCGCGCGCGCTGCTGACCGCCGAGCGCAACGGGCTGAACTTCCTGCAATTGCTGTCCGGCGTCGCGACGGCGACGCGCCGCTACGTCGACCGGGTCGAGGGCACGCGCGCGCAGATCCTCGATACGCGCAAGACGCTGCCGGGCCTGCGGCTCGCGCAGAAGTACGCGGTGCGGGTCGGCGGCGGCGCGAACCAGCGGCTCGCGCTGTACGACGGGATCCTGATCAAGGAGAACCACATTGCGGCCGCAGGCGGGGTCGGCGAAGCGCTCGACGCGGCGTTCGCGCTGAACGCGGGCGTGCCGGTGCAGGTCGAGGTCGAGACGCTCGCGCAGCTCGACACGGCGCTCGCGCACGGCGCGCAGTCGGTGCTGCTCGACAACTTCACACTCGACATGATGCGCGAGGCGGTGCGCGTGGCTGCGGCCAAGGCCGTGCTCGAAGTGTCGGGCGGCGTCAATTTCGATACGGTGCGCATGTTCGCCGAGACCGGCGTCGATCGCATCTCGATCGGCGCGCTGACGAAGGACGTGCGCGCGACCGATTATTCGATGCGCATCGTCGACTGACCGCGCGGCGCAATCCGCAGACAAAAAAGCCGTTGGCGTTCGCGCGCCAACGGCTTTTTTCCTGGTGCTGCGCGCGGCGTTATCGGCGCGCCTTCGGCATCAGCACGCTCGGCAGCGCCTTCGGCAGCGCGTGCGGCCAGTCGCGGCTGTAATGCAGCCCGCGGCTTTCGCGTCGCGACTGGGCGCTCTTGACGATCAGCATCGCGACGTCGACGAGGTTGCGCAGCTCCAGCAGGTCGCGGCTCACGCGGAAATTCGCGTAATACTCGTGGATCTCGTCGCGCAACAGCGACAGCCGGTGCTTCGCGCGTTCGAGACGCTTGTCGGTGCGCACGATGCCGACGTAGTTCCACATCAGGCGCCGCAATTCGTCCCAGTTGTGCGCGACGACGACTTCCTCGTCGGGATCCGACACGCGGCTCTCGTCCCACGCGGGCAGCGCGCCCGGCGAGTCGACCTCGAAGCCGGCCGTCTCGATCGCTCCGGCTGCCGCACGGCCGATCACGAGGCATTCGAGCAGCGAGTTGCTGGCGAGCCGGTTAGCGCCGTGCAGCCCCGTATACGACGTTTCGCCGACCGCATACAGGCCGGCGAGGTCGGTGCGGCCTGCCAGGTCGGTGACGACGCCGCCGCACGTGTAGTGCGCGGCCGGCACGACCGGAATCGGCTGCTTCGCGATGTCGATGCCGAACTCGAGGCAGCGCGCGTGGATCGTCGGGAAATGTTCGCGCAGGAACGCTTCCGGCTGGTGGCTGATGTCGAGGTACACGCAGTCGATCCCGCGCTTCTTGATCTCGAAGTCGATCGCGCGCGCGACGATGTCGCGCGGCGCCAGTTCCTCGCGCGGGTCGTGCGCGGGCATGAAGCGCGTGCCGTCCGGCAGCTTCAGCAGGCCGCCTTCGCCGCGCACCGCCTCGGAGATCAGGAACGACTTCGCGTAAGGGTGGAACAGGCAGGTCGGGTGGAACTGGATGAACTCCATGTTCGCGACGCGGCAGCCCGCGCGCCACGCCATCGCGATGCCGTCGCCGGTCGCGGTGTCCGGGTTGGTCGTGTACAGGTAGACCTTGCCGGCGCCGCCGGTAGCGAGCACCGTGTGCGGCGCCTCGATCGTGACCGTGCGGCCGCTGTCGACGTCGAGCGCGTACAGGCCGTGGCAGCGGCGGCCGGGCAGGCCGAGCCGCTCCGACGTGATCAGGTCGATCGCGTGGTGGTTCTCGAGGAACGTGATGTTCGGATGGCGGCGCGCGCGCTCGGACAGCGTCGCGAGCACCGCGTGCCCGGTCGCGTCGGCGGCGTGGATGATGCGGCGGTGGCTGTGGCCGCCTTCGCGGGTCAGGTGAAAGCCGAGCTCGGCGGCGTCGTCCTTCGTGAACGGCACGCCCTGCGAAATCAGCCATTCGATCGCTTCGCGACCATGCTCGACGATGTAGCGCGTCGCGCTCTCGTCGCACAGGCCGCCGCCGGCGACCAGCGTGTCGTCGACATGGTTCTCGATGCTGTCCGCGGAATCGAGCACGGCGGCGATGCCGCCTTGCGCGTTGTCGCTCGCGCCTTCCATCATCGAACGCTTCGCGATCAGCGCGACCCGCCGCGTGTCGGCCAGATTGAGCGCGACCGACAGGCCTGCCAGGCCGCTGCCGACGATCGCCACGTCGAATTTCATTGCTGCATCTCCATCATTGCACGCTTGATCTTGTGTATTCCGGCGGCGCAGCCGCGGAAAGGGGAGAGCATACCGCGTCGGCCAAAAGCGTGCGCGCAAAACAAAAAGCCCCGCGATTGCGGGGCTTTTTGGTCACCGTCAGGCTGGTAGAAACCGGAGATTACTTGATCTTGGTTTCTTTGTATTCCACATGCTTGCGGACGACGGGATCGAACTTCTTGATCGCCATCTTTTCCGGCATGTTGCGCTTGTTCTTCGTGGTCGTGTAGAAATGACCCGTACCAGCGGTCGACTCGAGCTTGATCTTGTCGCGTGCGCCTTTTGCCATGATTGTGCTCCTTGGGCTTAGACTTCGCCGCGTGCGCGCAGGTCAGCGAGCACGGAATCGATGCCGTTCTTGTCGATCAGGCGCAGGCCGGCGTTCGAGACGCGCAGGCGCACCCAGCGGTTTTCGCTCTCCACCCAGAACCGGCGGTTTTGCAGGTTCGGCAGGAAGCGACGCTTCGTCTTGTTGTTTGCGTGGGAAACGTTGTTGCCGCTCATCGGCGCTTTCCCAGTTACTTGGCATACGCGTGCCATGAGAGCACTCCTAATACGCTAAATTCGGGGTTCGATCGCCGGTGAAGGTTCTCATCGAGCAGCCACGTGATCCATAGCTGCACTCAGAACGCCCAAGCCCTTAACAGACAAGGCCCTTCGATGGCTAGAACTGGTTGGAAAAAAGACAGACGGCGATTCTAGCAGAAAAAGTTCAGGAAAATCAAACGTAATTTCATCGTGCCGTCGTGGCGCTCGTGCGCCGCCTGCCGGAGGCCGCTCGGTGCGGGCCCGGCGGGCCCGCCTGCGCGGCCTGGCACAGTTTATAGCAAGCCGGCGCGCGCGAACGAGAACGTTTCGGTCGCGCCGACGACGACGTGATCCAGCAGCCGCACGTCGAACAGGGCGAGCGCGTCGCGCAGCACGCGGGTCAGGCGCCGGTCCTCCGCGCTCGGCTGCACCGCGCCGGACGGGTGGTTGTGCGCGACGACCAGCGCGGCGGCGTTCACCGACAGCGCGCGGCGCACGATCTCGCGCGGGTAGACGGCCATCCGCGTCAGCGAGCCGCGCGCGCTTTCCTCGCTGTCGACGAGGCTGTGGCGCGCGTCGAGGTACAGGGTCATGAACACTTCGTACGGGCGCGTGCCGATCACGAGCCGCAGGTAGTCCTCGACCGCGCCGGGCGAATCGATCAGCAACTGCTCGCGCGCCTTCTCCGCGAGCGCGCGCCGCGCGAGCTCGGCGACCGCGGACAGCCGGGCGATGCGGGCTTCGCCGATGCCCGGGTGGCCGCGGAAATCGGCCGGGGTCGCGTCGAGCAGCCCGCGCAGCGACTTGCCGAAGTGTTCGAGCAGCGCACGCGCGCTGTCGAATACGTTGTGGCCGGGCACGCCGGTGCCGAGCAGCAGCACGATCAGCTCGTCGTCGGACAGCGCGGCCGGCCCGCGCTCGAGCAGCCGCTCGCGCGGCAGGTCGGGCCGTCGCGCGCGCTTGCGCCGCCCGGCCGCGCGCGGCGTGTCGGCGTCGGCGTCGCGGCATTCGCGGAAGGGCGACAATTGTTGCGGCATGGTTGATTCTCCATTGTGGCGGGCAGGCAGGCCTGTGCAACGTCGTCGCACTTTCCGCCTTGCGCGCTCAGGTGACTTACAATGTCGGTTTTGCGCCGGGCCTCGCGGCCGCATCGGGCGCCGACTGAACGAGTAATTCATGAGCCTCATCGATCTTTCCGAAGTGAAGCCCGGTTCGCACGTCACGCTGCACTACCGGCTGGCACTGGCCGACGGCGCCGACATCGTCAACACCTTTTCCGACAAGCCCGCGACGCTGCTGCTCGGCGCAGGGCAGCTGGCGCCTTCGCTGGAACAGATTCTCGTCGGGCTCCGGGTGGGCGACCATTCGACTTATCAGCTAGCGCCCGAGCAGGCATTCGGGCCCCGAAATCCGGACATGCTCCAGCGCGTGACGCTCAAGACGCTGCGCGAGAACGGGATGATCGGCGAGGACTTCACGCCGGGCGACCTGATCGAATTCAACGCGCCGGACGGCGGTCGATATGCAGGGGTGCTGAAGGAAGTCGGCGAAACCTCGGCGCTGTTCGACTTCAATCATCCGCTCGCGGGCCAAGCGCTCACGTTTGAAGTGAAAATCATCGGGATCCTGTAATCATGAGCACCACCGATACGCTGTCCGGACAGACCGTCGCCGCCGACGCCGAAATCCTGCTGGCCCAGCCGCGCGGCTTCTGCGCGGGGGTCGATCGCGCGATCGAGATCGTCGAGCGCGCGATCGCGATGTACGGCGCGCCGATCTACGTGCGCCACGAGATCGTCCACAACAAGTACGTGGTCGAGGACCTGAAGAAGAAGGGCGCGATTTTCGTCGAGGAACTCGAGGAAGTGCCGTCTGGCAACACCGTGATCTTCAGCGCGCACGGCGTATCGAAGGCGGTGCGCGACGAAGCCGGCGTGCGCGGGCTGCGCGTCTACGACGCGACGTGCCCGCTCGTCACGAAGGTGCACGTCGAAGTGGCGAAGATGCGCCAGGATGGCGTCGACATCGTGATGATCGGGCACAAGGGGCACCCGGAGGTCGAGGGCACGATGGGCCAGGTCGAGCGCGGCATGCACCTCGTCGAGAGCGTCGAGGACGTGCAGAAGCTCGAGCTCGCCGATCCGGAGCGCATCGCGCTCGTCACGCAGACGACGCTGTCCGTCGACGACGCGGCCGAGATCATCGCCGCGCTGAAGGCGAAATACCCGAAGATCCGCGAGCCGAAGAAGCAGGACATCTGCTATGCAACGCAGAACCGCCAGGACGCGGTGAAGTTCATGGCGCCGCAGTGCGACGTCGTGATCGTCGTCGGCAGCCCGAACAGCTCGAACTCGAGCCGGCTGCGCGAAGTGGCCGAGAAGCGCGGCGTCGCGGCATACATGGTGGATGCGCCCGACCAGATCGATCCGGCGTGGGTCGCCGGCAAGCGCCGCATCGGCGTGACGGCCGGCGCGTCGGCGCCCGAAGTGCTCGCCCAGGCGGTGATCGCGCGCCTGCGCGAACTCGGCGTGCGCAACGTCCGCGCGCTCGACGGGATCGAGGAGAGCGTGTCGTTCCCGCTGCCGCGCGGCCTGAACCTGCCGCCCGCAGCCTGATCCGCCGTACACAGAGCGGTACACCGAAGCGCGCCCCAGGGCGCGCTTTTTTTTGCACGTGGAAACCGTAATCGCAACCGATATTCCCGCAGATGGTGCAACCGGGTTGCTATTCGCCGCCAAACCCTTGTCTCAAAATTGGTTGCAATGCAGGAAAACCCCATCAAATCAGGAATATTGGCGTTCTATAAATGGAGTTACAATTCGCCCGTTTTCAGGCCTGAATGGCCGTGGAACCCGGTTTTGGCAAGGCGCAGGAGACCTATTTAATGCATGTGAAGTTGGCTTACGCCGTGTCCGTCGCCGCTGCGGTTGCAATGCTCGCCGCCTGCAGCAAAAAGAGCGACGACGGGGCGGGCAAGGAGGCTGCGGCGTCCGCGGCACCGCCGGCCAGCGACGTGCGCGTCGTCAAGATCGGTCATGCCGCCCCGTTGACGGGCAGCATCGCGCATCTCGGCAAGGACAATGAAAACGGGGCACGTTTGGCGATCGAGGAAATCAATGCGCATGGCCTGACGATCGACGCGCACCCGGTGCGGCTGGAACTGGTCGCCGAGGACGACGCGGCCGATCCGAAGACGGGCACGCAAGTTGCACAGAAGTTGGTCGACGACCGGGTCGTGGCCGTGGTGGGACACCTCAATTCGGGGGTGTCGATCCCGGCGTCGAAAATTTACAGCGACGCGGGCATCGTGCAGATTTCACCGTCCTCGACCAACCCCGACTATACGAAGCAGGGGTTCAAGACCACCTACCGCGTCGTGGCGACGGACGCGCAGCAAGGCCCTGCGCTCGCCAACTACGCGCTGCATGCGCTCCACGCGAAGCGCTTCGCGGTCGTCGACGACGCGACCGCCTACGGCAAGGGGCTTGCCGACGAATTCGAGAAGACCGTCAAGGCGGCGGGCGCGCAGATCGTCGCGCGCGAAGCGACCAACGACCGCGCGACGGACTTCAAGGCGATCCTGACGAAGATCAAGCGTGACCATCCGGACGTCATCATGTACGGCGGGATGGACGCGACGGGCGGCCCGTTTGCGAAGCAGGCGATGGCGCTCGGTATCGGAGCAAAAATCCTTGCCGGCGACGGCGTGTGTACCGACAAGGTGGCCGAGCTCGCGGGCAACGCGGTGCAGAACCTGATCTGTTCGGAGGCGGGGCTCGCCCTGTCGCGGATGGAGAAAGGAGCGGACTTCGAGAAGAAGTATGAAGACCGTTTCCACACGCCGGTGCAGATCTACGCGCCGTTCACGTATGACGCGGTCTACGTGATCGTCGATGCAATGAAGCGCGCCAACTCGATCGAGGCGTCCAAGGTGCTGGCTGCGATGCCGTCGACCGACTACCGCGGGGTGATCGGTCACATCGCATTCGCCCCGAACGGCGATCTGAAAGAGGGGGCGATTACGCTCTACGACTTCAAGGAGGCAAAGAAAACCGTCCTCGATGTCGTGACGATGTAGCGACAGGACTCGTGACGGCGCCGGAACAGTGCGGTGCCGTTTCTGTATCCGCTCCGGCGGCAGGTCCGGCCGTACAGGCCGGGCGGCGCACGCCGGGACGATCCACCCTTACCGGTCTTTTCTAGTACACGCAGTGCCGCCGAGACGACGTGATTCTCCGCTTACCCGCGGGGCGCAGCCTCATCCGGCAGCACGGGCCAAGGAGCTTTAAATGGATATTTTCGTCCAGCAGATCCTCAACGGGCTGGTGCTCGGCAGTGTCTACGCCATCATCGCGTTGGGCTACACGATGGTGTACGGCATTCTCGGCATCATCAACTTCGCGCACGGCGATGTGCTGATGATCGGCGCGATGGTCGCGCTTTCCGCGATCACCGTGCTGCAAAACCATTTCCCGCAGCTTGGCAACGTCGCGACACTGACGATCGGCCTGGGCATCGCCGCGATCGTGTGCGCCGTCGTCGGCTACACGATCGAGCGGGTCGCGTACCGGCCGCTGCGCCGTGCGCCGCGTCTCGCGCCGCTGATCACCGCGATCGGCGTGTCGATCCTGCTGCAGACCGCCGCGATGATCATCTGGTCGCGCAACCCGCTGCCGTTCCCGCAGCTGCTGCCGACCGACCCGATCAACGTGATCAAGGCCACCGACACGACGCCGGGCGCCGTGATCTCGATGACCGAAATCGTGATCATCGCCGTCGCGTTCCTCGTGATGGGCGGCCTGCTGCTGCTCGTGCACAAGACCAAGCTCGGCCGCGCGATGCGCGCGATCGCCGAAAGCCCGAACACCGCCAGCCTGATGGGCGTGAACCCGAACTTCGTGATCTCGGCGACCTTCATGATCGGCTCGGCGCTCGCGGCGCTCGCCGGCGTGATGATCGCGTCGGAGTACGGCAACGTGCACTTCTACATGGGTTTCATCCCGGGCATGAAGGCCTTCACGGCCGCGGTGCTGGGCGGCATCGGCAACCTCGCGGGCGCGATGGTCGGCGGGGTGGTGCTCGGTCTCATCGAGCAGCTGGGCGCAGGCTACATCGGCAATCTGACGGGCGGCGTGTTCGGCAGCAACTACCAGGACGTGTTTGCCTTCATCGTGCTGATCATCGTCCTCGTGTTCCGTCCGTCCGGCCTGCTGGGCGAACGTGTCGCGGACCGCGCGTAACGGAAGGGGAGCAAGAACATGACATCCATTCAACCGATCGAAACCTCGACGACGCTCGTCGAAGAACGCAACACCGCGAAGACCGTCACCATCGGCATCCTCACGGCGGCGTTCGTGATTGCCGCGCCGATCATCATCGGCGCAGCGGGCGGCAACTACTGGGTCCGCGTGCTCGACTTCGCGATGCTGTACGTGATGCTCGCGCTCGGCCTGAACGTTGTGGTCGGCTTTGCCGGCCTGCTGGACTTGGGCTACATCGCGTTCTACGCGGTGGGCGCGTACACGGCGGCGTTGTTGTCCTCGCCGCACCTGACCACGCAGTTCGAGTGGATCGCGAACCTCGCGCCCGGCGGGCTGCACGTGCCGTTCCTGCTCATCGTGCCGATCGCGATGGCGATTGCCGCGATGTTCGGGATCCTGCTCGGTGCGCCGACGCTGCGGCTGCGCGGCGACTACCTCGCGATCGTCACGCTGGGCTTCGGTGAGATCGTGCGGATCTTCATGAACAACCTCGATCGTCCGGTGAACATCACGAACGGCCCGAAGGGGATCACGGGGATCGATCCGGTGCACGCCGGCGACTTCAGCCTCGCGCAGACGCACTCGCTGTTCGGCATCCAGCTGCCGTCGGTCTACATGTACTACTACCTGTTCGTGCTGTGCGCGCTGCTGGTGATCTGGACGTGTACGCGCCTGCAGCACTCGCGCATCGGCCGCGCATGGGCGGCGATCCGCGAGGACGAGATCGCGGCGAAGGCGATGGGCATCAACACCCGCAACGTGAAGCTGCTCGCGTTCGCGATGGGCGCGTCGTTCGGCGGCCTGTCGGGCGCGATGTTCGGCTCGTTCCAGGGCTTCGTGTCGCCTGAGTCGTTCACGTTCTGGGAATCGATCGTCGTGCTGGCCTGCGTGGTGCTGGGCGGCATGGGCCACATCCCGGGCGTGATCCTCGGCGCGGTGCTGCTCGCGATCTTCCCGGAATTCCTCCGTTCGACGATGGGCCCGCTGCAGAACGCCGTGTTCGGCCATGAAGTCGTGGATACCGAAGTGATCCGCCAGGCGCTGTACGGCCTCGCGATGGTGGTCATCATGCTGTATCGCTCGGAAGGCCTGTGGCCGGCGCCGAAGCATGAGGACAAGATCGCGAAACTCGCGAAGCGCAGCGCCAAGTCGGCGCGCGCGTAACGGATCGACAGCGGAAGGAGAAACACACATGAGCGACAAGCAAATCCGACTGTCCGTGAAAGGCGTGAACAAGCGCTTCGGCGGCCTGCAGGCGCTGTCCGACGTCGGCCTCGAGATCAAGGAAGGCGAGATCTACGGCCTGATCGGCCCGAACGGCGCCGGCAAGACGACGTTCTTCAACGTGATCACGGGCCTGTACACGCCGGACTCCGGCGAATTCAGGCTGGACGGCGCGGAATACAAGCCGACCGCGGTGCACCAGGTCGCGAAGACGGGCATCGCACGCACGTTCCAGAACATCCGCCTGTTCGGCGGGATGACGGCCCTCGAGAACGTGATGGTGGGCCGCCACGTGCGCACCAAGCACGGGCTGCTCGGCGCGGTGTTCCAGACGCCGGCGGAACGCCAGGAAGAGCGCGAGATCAAGGAGCGCGCGATCGAACTGCTCGAATACGTCGGCGTGCTGCAGTATGCCGACTACACGTCGCGCAACCTGTCGTACGGCCACCAGCGCCGCCTGGAAATCGCGCGCGCGCTCGCGACCGATCCGAAGCTGCTCGCGCTCGACGAGCCGGCGGCGGGGATGAACGCAACGGAGAAAGTGGAACTGACGCGCCTGCTCGACAAGATCCGTTCGGACGGCCGCACGATCCTGCTGATCGAGCACGACGTGAAGCTCGTGATGGGATTGTGCAACCGGATGACGGTGCTCGATTACGGCAAGGTGATCGCCGAGGGTCTGCCGCAGGACGTGCAGAAGAACCCGAAGGTGATTGAGGCATATCTCGGCGCAGGGGTGCACTGATGGCAGCGGCAATGTTGAAAATCAAGGGCTTGCAGGTCAACTACGGCGGGATCCAGGCCGTCAAGGGCGTTGACATGGAAGTCCGCCAGGGCGAGCTCGTGACGCTGATCGGCGCGAACGGCGCAGGCAAGACCACGACGATGAAGGCGATCACGGGCCTGAAGCCGTACTCGGCGGGCGACATCGAGTACGACGGCAAGTCGATCAAGGGCGTGCCGACGCACGAACTGCTGAAGCACGGCCTCGCGATGGTGCCGGAAGGCCGCGGGATCTTCGCGCGGATGTCGATCATCGAGAACATGCAGATGGGCGCGTATCTGCGCAACGACACGGAGCAGATCAAGCGCGACGTCGACCGGATGTTCGGCTTCTTCCCGCGCCTGAAGGAGCGCGCGACGCAGCTCGCCGGCACGCTGTCCGGCGGCGAGCAGCAGATGCTCGCGATGTCGCGCGCGATCCTCTCCAAGCCCAAGCTGCTGCTGCTCGACGAGCCGTCGATGGGCCTGTCGCCGATCATGGTCGAGAAGATCTTCGAAGTGGTGCGCACGATCTCGAAGGAGGGCATCACGGTGCTGCTCGTCGAGCAGAACGCGCGCCTCGCGCTGCAGGCGGCCGACCGCGGCTACGTGATGGATTCGGGCACGGTCACGATGGAAGGCGACGCGAAGAAGATGCTCGACGACCCGAAGGTGCGGGCAGCGTATCTGGGCGAATGAACGGGCCCCGCGCGTCGCCGCAGGCGGCGCGCAAGGGCTTTCGAAAGGCTGTCACGGTTCGCCGTGACGGCCTTTTTTCATGGCGCGCGCCATCCGTGGGGCAAACGGCCGTCCGCAACCGGCCGTCCGCAAATCGACATGCACGCGGCGTAGCATGGGCAGCCCATCGGCACACGGAGAACACGCATGAGCCTGGATTACGGATTCGTGAAGGCGAAGGTCAAGGCGGTGGCAGGGCTGAAGGCGTTGCCGCACGGCGGCGAGATCCAGTATCACATCCACCTGACGCTCGCGCTGCCGGATGGCGACTGGGACGTCGCGATCAACGTCGGCACCAACGACGCCGACGACCTGTTGAACTACAAGCTGGTCTACGACTTCCACCACCCGATCACGCAGACGCTCGCTGACGCCACGGAGGGCTTTGCCGATCTGACGGGGCAGGCCGCGCTGCCTGCGCTCGACTACCTGCGCAGCGACATCCTGAACGAGACCGGCGCGTGGCGCGCGAGCGACGTGATGGACGGCAGCGAGCACCCGGAGCCGATTCCGTCGCTGCTGCGGCTCGTCGATGCCGCGCAGTCGCAGGGGCTCGACGTGGTCGTGTTCGGCCGCACGTACGTCGAAGGCAACGGCATCCACGACACGCACATGAACCAGGGCTCGTCGGGCCCGCACTTCCTGCGTCGCGCGGGCGACGACCACAACGACCACAACGACATCTGGCAGGACGGCGCGCTGATCGTGCGCGTGAGCGCGACGCAGTGGGCCGCGTATTTCGCCGCGTTCGAGCAGCAGGCGGTGCCGACCGACGCGCTCGGCAATCCGCTGCCGGGCGCGGAGCCGATCACGCACTGACGCCGGCCGCCGACGCTGCCGGCGTGCGCGTCACGCCGCCGGCAGCGTCTTGCCGAACGAAATGCGCTCCTCGACGCGATAGCCGAGCGCCGCGTAGAAGCGGCACGCGTCGTCGTTGCCGGGCAGTACCTGCAGGTTGACCTTCAGGCAGCCGCGCGCGGCGAGCGCGGCTTCCGCATGGGCGATCAGCGCGCGGCCGACGCCGAGCCGGCGCGCATCGTGCGCGACGCCGAACGAGTACAGCCAGCCGCGATGCCCGTCGAAGCCCGCCATCAGCGTGCCCACGACGCGTGCGCCGCTGACCGCGACGAAGAACAGCTCCGGCTGCGTCGCGACCTTCAGCTCGATCGATCGCAGCGGATCGCGGTGCAGCGGCGCGCCGGCCTCGTCGTACTGCGGAAACGCGTCATGCCACACCGCGAGTACGGCATCGGTGTCGGCGCGCTCGAACGGGCGGATAGCGACTGCATCGGCGGCGGCATCCATCGCGCGGACTCCTCAGAGCGTGTCGAGAATCGACCGCAGCATCGCCATCATCTGGTCGATTTCCTCGGTCGTCACGTTCAGCGCGGGCATGAAGCGCAGCAGGTTCGGGCGCGCCGCGTTGAGCAGCAGGCCGTCCGGCTGCATCTCGCGCGCCTTCTCGACGATCTGCGGACCGATGTCCTTGCCGAGCAGCAGCGCGCGCAGCAGGCCCTCGCCGCGCTCGCCCTCGAAGCCGCGCTCATCCGACAGATCGAGCAGCTTGCGCTTCAGGTATTCGCTGCGCGCGCGCACGCCTTCGAGGAAGCCGGGCGCGACGAGCTGCGAGATCACCGAATAGCCTGCCGCCGTCATCAGCGGGTTGCCGTTGTAGGTGCCGCCCTGGTCGCCCGCCTCGAACACCGCGACCTCGGCCTTCGACAGCAGCGCCGCGAGCGGCACGCCGCTGCCGATGCCCTTGCCGAGCGTCATGATGTCCGGCTCGATGTCGGCGAGCTCGTACGCGAACAGCGTGCCCGCGCGGCCGCAGCCGCTCTGCACTTCGTCGACGATCAGCAGCAGGTTGTGCTGCTTCGTCAGCGCGCGCAGCGCGCGCATGAATTCGCGCGTCGCGGGGATCACCCCGCCTTCGCCCTGGATCGGCTCGAGCATCACCGCGACGGTCTTCCCGTTGATCAGCTTCTCGACCGACTCGATGTTGTTCAGCTCGGCCTTCGGGAAGCCCGGCACCTGCGGCGCGTACAGCGTGTCCCAGCCCGGCTTGCCGCTCGCCGACATCGTCGCGAGCGTGCGGCCGTGGAAGCCGTGGTCGAACGTGATGATCTCGTATGCGCCGTCCTTGAACTTGCGGCCCCACTTGCGCGCGAGCTTGATCGCGCCTTCGTTCGCTTCGGCGCCGCTGTTCGTGAAGAACACCTTGTCGAACGCGCTGTGCTGCGTGAGCAGGCCCGCGAGCTTCGCCATCGGCTCGTTGTAGAACGCCGGCGACGGGTTCAGCAGCGTTTCAGCCTGCGACTTGAGCGCCTCGACGACGCCGTCGTTGCAGTGGCCGAGGCTGTTGACCGCCCAGCCCTGGATGAAATCCAGATAACGCTTGCCGGTGTGATCGTAGATCCATGAACCCTTGCCGTGCGTGAACACGATGTCGGGGCGGGTCGTGATGTACATCAGCGAGTCGATCGGATAATCGTTCAGGGGCATGGCGGCAGACTCCTGCTGGCGGTCAAAGGGAAACAGGCAATAAAAAAAGCCACGGTAGATGCCGTGGCTGGGTGGTTCGAACAGCTTGTGCGTAACCGGTGAAGCGGGGTAGGGGTTACGCGCGAGTCCGTGACGAGCCGGCGGCATCCGGGCGGAGCGGCGAGCGGCGACGTCGGAGAGTGGACAGGAAGCGGTTCATGTGCGCAAGCATACGGCATCCCGCGTCCCACTGTAAACCGCCGCGATGCAACAAATGTGTCGCGGCGGTGTGCGGGGCGCGGGCGCCGGCCGGGGCTCAGACCGGATGCGCGAGATCGGCGGCGCTCGTGAACGAGTCCGCGTAGAACTCGTCCGCGGGCAGCCCGTGATGCTGCGTGAAGTCGCGCTGCGCGGACTCGACCATCACCGGCGCGCCGCACGCGTAGACCTGGTGCGCCGACAGGTCCGGCAGGTCCTCGATCACCGCGCGATGGACGAAGCCGGTGCGGCCGGCCCACTGGTCGGCGTCGTCCGGCTCGGACAGCACCGGCACGAACTTGAAGTTCGGGATCTCGCTCGCCCATTGCTCGGCGAGCTCGGCGAGGTAGATGTCCTTCTTGCGGCGCGCGCCCCAGTAGAGCGTCATCGGCCGCGTGATGCCCCGGTGCTTCACGTGCTCGATGATCGCCTTGATCGGCGCGAAGCCGGTGCCCGACGCGAGCAGCACGATCGGCTTGTCGGAATCCTCGCGCAGGAAGAACGTGCCGAGCGGGCCCTCGAAGCGCAGGATGTCGCGCTCCTTCATCGCGCCGAACACGTGGTCGGTGAACTTGCCGCCCGGCATGTGGCGGATGTGCAGCTCGACCGGGCCTTCCTCGTGCGGCGCGTTCGCCATCGAGTAGCTGCGGCGCGAGCCGTCCTTCAGGATGAATTCGATGTACTGGCCGGCGAGGTACTGCAGGCGCTCGTTCGCCGGCAGCTGCAGCTTCAGCACCATCACGTCGTCGGCCTTGCGCTCGAGCGCGGCGATGCGGCACGGCAGCTTCTTGACCTGCACCCCGTCGACGCCGGCGATCTCGCGCACGTCGATCTCGAGATCGCATTGCGCCTTCGAGCAGCACAGCAGCGCGAGGCCGCGGGTGCGCTCGTCGTTGGACAGCGCCGACGCGGCGTGCGGGCCCTGCTCGATCTGGCCCGACACGATCTGCCCCTTGCAGGAGCCGCACGCGCCGTTCTTGCAGCCGTACGGCAGATGGACGTTCTGGCGCAGCGCGGCCGCCAGCACGGTTTCGTCCGACTCGACCTGGAATTGCCGGCCGCTTTGCTTGAGAGTGACGTTGAATGCCATAGAACCAACTAGAACAAAATGTGGGGACCGTGCAGGTTGCGCACGGCAGCTACAATGCAAGCCGTTGCGCGTTGCGCAACGGTGGCTACTGATTTCGCAAACATCATGATCGCGACACGAATCCTGCGCCGTCCGCGCGTGCTGATCGTCGGCTGCGGCGACGTCGGCCTGCGCTGCATCGCGCAATGGCGCGCGCGGCGCGGCGACCGGCGGATCGTCGCGCTGACGAGCCATCCGGCCCGGCGTGACGAACTGCGCGCCGCGGGCGCGACGCCGATCGTCGGCGACCTCGACCGGCCGTTTACGCTGGCCCGCCTCGCGGGGCTTGCCCCGCGCACGATCCTGCATCTCGCGCCGCCACAGCCTGATGGCCGCGACGACCGGCGCACGCGTGCGCTCGTTGCTGCATTGACCGTGCCCGGGCGACGGCGGCTCGCGCAGCCCGCGCCGACATCCGGCAGGCTGCGGGCCGCGCGCGCGGCGCTCCAGCAGGCCGGCGCGCCCTTGCGGGCAGCGCGTATTGTACCCGACGGTCTTCGCGCGCCCACGCTCGTCTACGCGAGCACGACCGGCGTGTACGGCGACTGCGGCGGCGCGCGCATCGACGAAACGCATCCGCTCAATCCCGCCAATCCGCGTGCGTTGCGCCGCGTGTCGGCGGAGCGGCAACTGCGCGCCGCGACCGTGCGCGGCGAGCTGTCGGCGCGCATCGTCCGCATTCCCGGCATCTACGCGGCGAACCGGCTGCCGCTCGCCCGCCTCGAACGCGGCACGCCGGCGCTCGCGCCGGCCGACGACGTCTATACGAACCACATCCACGCCGACGACCTCGCGGCGATCCTGCTGCGCGCGGCCGCGCGCGGCAGGCCGTCGCGCGCCGTGCACGCGTCGGACGACAGCGAATTGCGGATGGGGGAGTATTTCGACCGGGTTGCGCAGGCGTTCGGCCTGCCGCCGCCACCGCGCGTGAGCCGCGCCGACGCCGAGCGTCTGCTGGAGCCGACGCTCCTGTCGTTCATGCGCGAGTCGCGGCGGCTGTCCAACGCACGGCTCAAGCGCGAATTGTGCGTGACGTTGCGGTATCCGACCGTAGACGATTTCCTTCAAACGCTCGCACCTGACGGCGCGTCAGGTCAGTGCGGGTAACGCCTCGATCAGCAGGAAGCACAGCAACGCGCCGATCAGCGCGCCGATCAGGTTCGGATGATATTTGTGCGTCGCGCGCATGAAGGCCAGCAACCCGCCGATCGCCAGCGAGCCGACCACGGCGAACGCAATCATCAGGTAGGACAGGTAGATCGAATTGGTCGTATGCATGATGTCTCCCCAGCATCGCTGCTCGTAACAGCTTGTAATTCGAGTATAGCGGGGGATCGGGCGGCTGCCGCGCGGCCGATCGTCGAACGGTCGTGCGGATTTTCCCTTACAGGGTTTTGACGGTATTGCGCAGCGACGCCAGGTCGGCTTCGCTCAACCAGCGCCAGGCGCCCGGCTCGAGGTCGGCCGGCAGCGCGAATCCGCCGATGCTTTCGCGGTGCAGCGCCTCCACGCGATTGCTCGCGGCCGCGACCATCCGTTTCACCTGATGATATTTGCCTTCGAGCACGGTCAGCGCGAGCACGTGCGCGTCGCGCGCGTCGGCCGCGACCGCGGCGATCGGCTTCGGCTCGCCGTGCAGCCGGACGCCCGTGCGCAGCGCGTGCAGCTGCGCGTCGTCGAGCGGGTGGCGTACGGTCGCGACGTAGGTCTTCGGCACCTTGCGCTTCGGCGACGTGTACGTGTGCACGAACTGGCCGTCGTCGGACAGCAGCAGCAGGCCGGTCGTGTCCTGGTCGAGGCGGCCGACGCACTGCACGCCGCGCGCGACGAGCGGCGGCGGCAACAGGCTGAACACGCTCGAATGATGCTGCGGATCGCGCGAGCACTCGTAGCCGGCCGGCTTGTTGAGCGCGAGGTACGCGCGCGCGTGGAACGGCCACGCGACGCCGTCGACCGAAAAGACCAGGCCGGCGGTGTCGAATTCGGCGTCGGGGTCGGTGCAGGGCGCGCCGGCAACCGCGACGCGCGCGGCCTCGACGAGGCCGCGGCACTGGCGGCGCGAGCCGAAGCCCTGGGTGAAGAGAATGCTTTCGAGATCCATAGCGCGCGCATTCTATCAAGCGGCGCCCGGTTCCCGGCACGACGGCGCGCGCGCTGGTAAGCTGCCGGAGCGCCGCGGGCGGCTTGCGCCCCCCGGCATCCGATCCTTCATCACGAACAAGAACATGACCTTCGATCTGCTCTCCCTGGGCCGCAAGGCGGCCGCCGTCGCACTCGCCGCGACCGTGTCGACCGCCGCGTTCGCGCATGCGCGGCCGGCGAAAACCGATCCGGCGGCCAACGCCGCGCTGGCCGCCGCGCCGACCGCCGTCGCGCTCGACTTCACCGAGCCGCTCGAGCCGGCCTTCAGCTCGATCATCGTGGTCGACGGCGCCGGCAAGACGGTGTCGGACGGCAAGGCGAACATCGACGCCGCGAACCGCAAGCGGATGACGGTGCCGCTGTCCGCGCTCGGGGCGGGCGGCTATACCGTCAAATGGGTGGCCGTCGCGACGGACGGGCACCGCACGCAAGGCACGTACCGCTTCAGCGTGAAATGACCGCGGTGGCGGGGCGACGGCCGCTGCCCCGCATTCGATACGGAGACGCTCGCATGAACCCGACGACGCTTGACGCACTCGCCGATTTTCCCCGGCTGCTCGAAGCCCATTACGCGGCGGTGCCCGACGGGTACGCACGCTGGACGCCCGGCGACTGGGAGGGCATTCCGAGCGAACGGTTTTCGCCGCTCGGGCAGCTTTGCCATGTGCGGGACATCGAGATCGACGGGTATCACGTGCGCTTGCGCCGGATGCTCGAAGAAGATCGGCCGCTGCTCGTGTCGCTCGACAGCGATGCGCTCGCGGTCGAGCGGCGCTACGACGATGCCGGCGCGTCCGACGTGCTCGCCGCGTTTCGCGACGCCCGGCGCCGGACGGTCGACATCGTGTCGCGCCTCACGCCGGCCCAACTGGCCCGCACCGGCGAATTCGACGGCTACGGCGCGTTGACGGTGCGCGGGCTCGTCCATTACCTGTGCAGCCACGATCAGCAGCACCTGGCCGGGATGCAGTGGCTGCTCGGCAGGATCGACGCCGAGCGGCACGCGTGATGTGATCGACGTCGCCGGATTGGCTTGAATTTCTGGACAATCCATCCAGCCTCGACCGGCTGACCGGCGCCGCGGACCTGCCTACACTCGGAGCTTCGTTCAACGAGAAAGGAGTCAACCGTGGCCACTCACACGCTAGCAGACAAGGTCGTCCTGATCGCGGGCGGCGCCAAGAACCTCGGTGGGTTGATCGCGCGGGACCTGGCGGGCCACGGCGCGAAGGCGGTGGCGATCCATTACAACAGCGCGGCGACGCAGCCGCAGGCCGAGGAAACGGCCGCCGCGGTGCGGGCGGCGGGCGCCGACGCCGCAACGTTCCAGGCCGACCTGACGACGGCCGGCGCGGTCGAGCAGCTGTTCGACGCGGTGAAGCAGCGCTTCGGCAGGATCGACATCGCGATCAACACCGTCGGCAAGGTGCTGAAGAAGCCGATCACCGAGATCACCGAAGCCGAATACGACGAGATGTTCGCGGTCAACAGCAAGTCGGCGTTCTTCTTCATCAAGGAAGCGGGGCGGCATCTCGAGGATCACGGCAAGCTCGTCACGCTCGTGACGTCGCTGCTCGGCGCGTTCACGCCGTTCTACGCCGCTTACGAGGGCGCGAAGGCACCGGTCGAGCACTTCACGCGCGCGGCGGCGAAGGAGTACGGCGCGCGCGGGATTTCGGTGACGGCCGTCGGGCCGGGCCCGATGGACACGCCGTTCTTCTATCCGGCCGAAGGCGCCGACGCGGTTGCGTACCACAAGACGGCGGCCGCGCTGTCGCCGTTCAGCAAGACCGGCCTGACCGACGTCGAGGACGTCGTGCCGTTCATCCGCCACCTCGTGACCGACGGCTGGTGGATCACGGGCCAGACGATCCTGATCAACGGCGGCTATACGACCAAGTAATCGGCCGGGGGGGAGCCGCGCACCGCAATGGCCGGTTTGCGTGGACAATGGACAGGCGCGCGGGCATCACGGCCGCGCGCCTTTTTCGCATCCGGCACGCCGGACGACGGCGGCAGTTCGAACCTACGCTTCTTGCCGATGGACAAGCTGGACCAGGTCAGGATCTTCCTTCAGGTTGCCGAGATGGGCAGCTTCATCAAGGCGGCGCGTGCGCTCGACGTGCCGCGCGCGACCGTGTCGGCGGCCGTCCAGCAGCTCGAGGCGGGCCTCGGCACGCGGCTGCTGCATCGCACGACGCGGCAGGTGCAGCTGACCGCCGACGGCGCGCTGCTGCTCGAGCGCGGCCGGCGCCTGCTCGCCGAGGCCGACGAGCTCGACCGCCTGTTTCACGGCCGCGACCGGGACGTGGTCGGGCGGCTCAACGTCGACGTGCCGAGCCGGATCGCGCGCCGCGTGATCGCGCCCGCGCTGCCGTCGCTGTTCCGGCGTCATCCGAAGCTGCAGCTGGCGCTCGGCTCCACCGACCGCTCCATTGACCTCGTGCAGGAGGGCGTCGACTGCGCGATCCGGGTCGGGCGGCTCGCGGACAGCAGCCTCGTCGTGCGGTCGCTCGGGCAATTCGTGCTGATCAACTGCGCGAGCCCCGGCTACCTGCGCGAATGCGGCGTGCCCGAGCATCCCGATGCGCTCGCGCACGGGTACCATGCGGTCGGCTACGCATCGCCGACGACGGGGCGCGAGCTGCCGTGGGAAGTGTGCGAGCACGGCGCGACGCGTCAGTTCGCACTGCCGAGCCGCGTGATCGTCAACAACGCGGAGACCTACATCGCAAGCTGCATCGCGGGGATGGGACTGATCCAGATTCCGCGCTTCGACGTCGCGCATCTGCTTGCCGGCGGTGCGCTCGTCGAGGTGATGCCGGGCCACCGGGCCGCGCCGATGGATGTGTCGGCGGTGTATCCGCACCGCCGGCACCGGTCGCGCCGGCTCAATGCGTTCGTCGATTGGTTCGCGGAGTTGATGGGCGATGCGCTGGAGGAGCGGGCGCACGGCGGCTGACCGGCGTAATGCGGCAGGCGCGTGCGCCGCGCGCTCATTCGGTGCGATGCGGGACGTTGTCCGGGAACGGATACGGGGCGTGCGGGCCCGGCCAGTCCGGCACGGGAGGCTGGCTCAGGATGTCGCAGCCGTACAGCGCGAACCAGAGCGCGGATGCCAGCATACCCGCGCAGATCCGTTTCGAAGTTGCTCGCAGGGACATAGGCCGCCTCCGTGCTGCGTTGTGCCTGTTGCTTGGACTATCGGGCAAGCCGGTGCGTTGCGCTGCGAGCGCCTGGGACGTCACTGTCTTTCAGTGCCGCGCGCAGTGGCAGCGGAGGAGGGGCGTTTGATTTCGGTGGAAATGTGCTCTCTTACGACGCCGATCGCCTGCTTGAGCGCGTACAGGTCCCGAAAATAGCGCTTCGGCATTCGCATCTGACTGGCGTGCGCATCGATGTCATCGATTTCCTGGTTCCAGCGCGCGATCTGCTCGCGGCTTGGCTGCCGGTCGGCCCAGATTTCGTCATCCAGCAGTTTGAGCTCCCCGTAGCAGATCAGCAGCCGCTTCTTCAAATGCGCCTCCACCATGCGTGGCAATGCCTGCAACAGGGCAAGGAGCAACGCCGCGAAAGGAACCAGGACGAGCAGGCGTCGTTCGATAAAGCTGGCCAGCCAGAATGGCAGGTAGCGCTGCAGGAAGGGGCGGCCGGACTTGAAGTAGCGCGTGCTTTCGTCCGCAATCGGAAATTCCTCGGTATTCAGGTTGGGGAACGTGCCGATCGGCGTGAAGTAGTCCTCGTGGCCGTGGACCACTTTGGCGACCTCAAGCAGCAGATAGACGAAGGCAGGATGCAGCGTGTCTTTCGCGACGAGCAGCGCCGTGGCGGCCAGCAGGGTGACGTCTGCCTGCGGCCGATCGTCGGCGACGCTGGTCGAGGCGCGCGGATAGACGATCTTGGACAGGGATGGAAACTTCTGCGCGAGGGCGTCTGCCTGCGCGAAACTCATGAGCTTCAGGTCGCTGTTGAGCAAGGTCTGCTGCATCGGGGCGTCGGGTCGGCCGATGAAAAAAGCGGCATCCAGCTCCCCGTGCTCGAGGCGCCGATAGGCGGTGGCCGCATCCACTTGATCGAGGGTCGTATTGTCCCGAGTGATGCCGCTATAGCCGAGCAGGACAAGGGAGACATTGAGCAGTCCGCTGCCGGGCACACCGATGCCCACCCGTTTGCCGCGCAGTTGCGACAACCGGTTGACAGTCGTGGCGCCGCGATAGAACACCCAGATCGGCTCGTACGAGACGGCCGCGATGGTCTGCAGGTGATCCATCTCCTTCGGCGTCGTCGTGCCCGATTGAATGAAACCCACTTCGTACTCGCTGTCGGGCTTCGTCAACCGCTCGTAATTTTCGATCGAGCCGGACGAGCTGCGGATATCGAGCGTGATGCCGTCGCGCTTGAGGATCGCGGCGTAGCGATCCGCGAAGCCGCGATAGATGCCGTTGTCAGCGCCCGTTGTAATGACGATCGTATGGCGCAACGCAGGCTGGATGACGCCGACGAGCACCCATCCCAGCCCGGCCAGGATCAATGCAGTACCGGCCACGACGAGGTACCGGCGTACCGGCGACGCGGGCGGTTTCTCGTGCCGGCGCAGCGCTCCGTGATCTCTGGGCATCGTTGGGTCTTCTCTCGTCGGGCCTCGCGTGGGCCGCCTGGCCAACGTCAGAGGTCTTGAGGTTGATCGTGACGGTTTTCTTGCGCTGCGGCGCCGGACATGCCGGGCGCGCTCGCGCGGACGACGGTTCTTCAGGATGAAGGTGCGCGGGCCCAGGCGTTGCTTCGCAGGACGGCAACTACCGCTGAAATTACCACAGAAACGCGTGCTGGAAGGCTGGGAAGCCTTGGCTGATAAGGCTTTGAAGGGATTTGATGGTGCCCAGGGCCGGAATCGAACCGGCACGCCTTGCGGCGGGGGATTTTGAGTCCCCTGCGTCTACCAATTTCACCACCTGGGCTTTTCCGGACCGCGTATGCAATTGCTCGCGGCGAAAACGCAAATTATCGCTGAAAACTCGGCACCGGGCAAGCAGCCCGGTCGCCGGCCACGGGCCGACATAGAGACGAACGCGCCGTGCCGGACGATCCCCATCATGCTCGCGCGCTGGTCGAGCTCGACGTGATCCTTGTCGCAGACAAAACCCCTCGTTCCGAAAAACGACGGGTTCGTCGGCAATCCGGGGGCGCAGCGTGCGCCCCCTGTCGCGATACGCCGCTCAAAGCTCGTACGATTCGGCTTCGCCCTTGAGCGCCTGCTCGATCAGCTTGCGGTTCAGCGTCGGCGACAGCAGCTCGACGAGCGTATATACATAGCTGCGCAGGTACGCGCCCTGCTTGAGCGCGACGCGCGTGACGTTGCTGCCGAACAGGTGGCCAACCGGAATCAGCCGCAGATTGCGGTCGCGCTCCGGGTTGAACGCGATGTCGGCCATGATCCCGACGCCGAGGCCGAGCTCGACGTAGGTCTTGATCACGTCGGCGTCGATCGCCTCGAGCACGATGTCCGGCGACAGCCCGCGCAGCGCGAACGCATGGTTGATCTTCTTGCGGCCGGCGAACGCGTCGTCGTAGGTGATCAGCGGGAACTGCGCGAGATCGTCGAGCGTCGGCGTCTTGCGCTCCAGCAGCGGGTGATCGACGGGCACCACGGCCGCGTGATGCCACTGGAAGCAGGGCAGCGACACGAGTTCCTTGTAGTCGGCGATCGCCTCGGTCGCGATCGCGAGGTCGGCCTGGTCGTGGATCACCATCTCGGCGACCTGCGTCGGGCTGCCCTGCAGGATCGACAGGTGCACCTTCGGGAAGCGCTTCTTGAATTCGGCGATCGCGGCCGGCAGCGAGTAGCGGGCCTGCGTGTGGGTCGCCGCGATCGTCAGGTTGCCCTGGTCCTGCGCGGCGTAATCCTTTCCGACCCTTTTCAGGCTTTCAACCTCCTGGAGGATCCGCTCGACCGACGCGAGAATGATCCGCCCCGGTTCGGTGAGCGACCGCACGCGCTTGCCGTGCCGCGTGAAGATCTCGACGCCCAGCTCGTCTTCCAGCTCGATGATCGCCTTCGAGACCCCCGGCTGCGACGTGTACAGCGCCTTGGCGGCCTCGGTGAGGTTGAAATTCTGCCGGACGGCCTCGCGCACGAAGCGAAATTGGTGCAGGTTCATTTATAACCCTTCCGCATATCAACAGAATTTTTTAGTCGTTTGAAATATAAGGGGAGTTTATTACGATTCACCGGAGTTTTTCAAATATGGATATCTGTTTTCGTCATTAGCAATCCACCGGCCCGCGGATGGCCGGGCGCGGCGGCGAAACGGAGATTCGGGCGCGACGTGGCTAGGACGTCGCGCAGTCAACACGAAAACCCTGGGGTCCCCGAATGTATCAGTACGACCAGTACGACCAGACGATCGTCGACGAGCGTGTCGCGCAGTACCGCGATCAGGTGCGCCGCCGCTTGTCGGGCGAGTTGAGCGAAGACGAGTTCCGCCCGCTGCGCCTGCAGAACGGCCTGTACATGCAGCGTCACGCATACATGCACCGCATCGCGATTCCGTACGGCAACCTGCGCAGCGACCAGCTGCGGATGCTGGCGCGCATCGCGCGCGAGCACGACCGCGGCTACGGCCACTTCTCGACCCGCTCGAACATCCAGTTCAACTGGGTCCAGCTGGAAGACACGCCCGAGATCCTCGCGAAGCTCGCGTCGGTGCAGATGCACGCGATCCAGACCTCGGGCAACTGCATCCGCAACATCACGGCCGACCAGTTCGCGGGCGTCGCGCAGGACGAGGAGATCGATCCGCGTCCGTGGTCGGAAATCCTCCGCCAGTGGTCGACGTTCCACCCCGAATTCGCCTGGCTGCCGCGCAAGTTCAAGATCGCGGTGTCGGGCTCGCAGGCCGACCGCGCGGCCGTGCAGATCCACGACCTCGGCGTGTACCTGAAGAAGAACGCGCAGGGCGAAGTGGTCGCGAGCATCCTCGCGGGCGGCGGCCTCGGCCGCACGCCGATCGTCGGCGCGGTAATTCGCGAAGACCTACCGTGGCAGCATCTCTTGACCTACTGCGAAGCCGTGCTGCGCGTGTACAACCGCTACGGCCGCCGCGACAACCTGTACAAGGCCCGCATCAAGATTCTCGTGAAGGCGCTGTCGCCGGCGAAGTTCGCGCAGCAGGTCGAGGAAGAGTGGCAGCACCTGAAGGACGGCCCGTCGACGCTCACGCAGGCGGAGCTCGACCGCGTGTCGCAGTATTTCAAGCCGCCGGTCTACGAAAAGCTCGCCGACACCGACGCGTCGTTCGAGCAGCACCTGCTCGAGAACAAGGCGTTCGCGCGCTGGGTCGAGCGCAACGTCGCGCCGCACAAGGTGCCGGGCTATGCAGCCGTCACGCTGTCGCTGAAGAACCATCGCGTCGCGCCGGGTGACGCGACCGATGCGCAGATGGAACAGGTTGCCGACTGGGCGGACGCCTACTCGTACGGCGAGCTGCGCGTGTCGCACGAGCAGAACCTGATCCTCGCGAACGTGAAGAAGCGCGACCTGTTCGCCGTGTGGGAAAAGGCGAAGGCGGCCGGTTTCGCGACGCCGAACATCGGCCTGCTGACCGACATCATCGCGTGCCCGGGCGGCGACTTCTGCTCGCTCGCGAATGCGAAGTCGATCCCGATCGCGCTGGCCATCCAGCAGCGCTTCGACGATCTCGACTACGTGTACGACCTCGGCGACCTGTCGCTGAACATTTCCGGTTGCATGAACTCGTGCGGCCACCACCACGTCGGCAACATCGGCATCCTCGGCGTCGACAAGGACGGCGCCGAGTGGTACCAGGTGTCGCTCGGCGGCGAGCAGGGCACGGGCCACAACGGCGCGCGCCTCGGCCGCGTGATCGGCCCGTCGTTCTCGGCGGAGGAAGTGCCGGACGTGATCGCGAAGCTGATCGACACGTTCGTCGAGTCGCGCGCCGACGGCGAGCGCTTCATCGACACGTATGATCGCATCGGCATCGCGCCGTTCAAGGAGCGCGTCTACGCGGCGCGCCAGACGGTGAACGCGTAACCAACCGGGTAGAAGGAATTTGCAGATGGCTTCGATTATCAAGAACCGCGCAGTGCTCGACGACGCATGGCAGGTCGTGCGCGCGGCGGAAGACGGCGCGCTGCCCGCGGTCGACGCGTTGCCGGCCGGCAAGGTGCTGGTGCCGTTCTCGCTGTGGCAGGCCGAGCGCGCGGCGCTCGTTGCCGCGAAGACGAAGGACGAGCTCGGCGTGTGGCTCGCGCCGGACAGCGAGCCGGCGGATCTCGCCGCCGACTTCGACGCGATCGCGCTGATCGGCGTCGAATTCCCGCGCTTCGCGGACGGCCGCGGCTACAGCATCGCGCGCCTGTTGCGCGAGCGCCATGGCTGGACCGGCGAGCTGCGCGCGATCGGCGACGTGCTGCGCGACCAGCTGCTGTACATGTCGCGCTGCGGCTTCGATGCGTTCGCGGTGCGCGCGGACAAGGACATCCATGACGCGCTGAACGCGTTCGGCGAATTCTCGCAGCGCTACCAGGGCGCGTTCGACGAGCCCGCGCCGCTGTTCCGCCGCCGTGAAGCGGCCGCCGACGTAGCGACGCCCGCTGCAAAGGTGAACGCATGAGCGACGCCAACGCCACCGCGCTGACGCCGGAACTCGCCGCGAAGGTCGAGCGGCTCGACGCGCTGCTCGCGCAGATCGCCGCGCGCCATCCGAACGTGAAGTTCGCAAGCAGCCTTGCGGCGGAAGACATGCTCGTCACGCACGCGATCCTGTCGAAGGGCGTGTCGGTCGGCATCTTCTCGCTGAACACGGGCCGCCTGCACGCGGAGACGCTCGGGATGATCGACCGCGTGCGCGAACGCTACGGCTACGAGATCGAGCAGTTCCACCCGCAGCAGGACGCGGTCGACCAGTACGTCGCCGACCACGGGCTGAACGCGTTCTACGAGAGCGTCGAGCTGCGCAAGGCGTGCTGCCACATCCGCAAGGTCGAGCCGCTGAACCGCGCGCTCTCCGACGTCGATGCGTGGGTCACCGGCCAGCGCCGCGAGCAGTCGGTCACGCGCGCGGAGCTGCACGAGGAAGAGCGCGACGACGCGCGCGGCATCGCGAAGTACAACCCGCTCGCCGACTGGACGGAGAGCGAAGTGTGGGCGTACCTGAAGGCGTTCGACGTGCCGGTCAATCCGCTGCATGCGCGCGGCTACCCGAGCATCGGCTGCGAGCCCTGTACGCGGGCGATCCGCCCCGGCGAGGACAGCCGGGCTGGCCGCTGGTGGTGGGAGTCGCGCGATTCGAAGGAATGCGGGCTGCACATCACGATCACGCCGATTCCCGCGACGTCCGACGCAAGCGCCGCGCACTGAACGACACAAGACCGAATATTGCGCCGCCCGCGAAAGCGGGCGGCACGAACCCAGAAGAGAAGGACTGAAACCATGAGCACGACGCTCGAGCAATCCGCCTTTGCCCCGCCCACCGGCGACAGCAGCCGCATGGGCCACCTCGACTGGCTCGAAGCCGAGTCGATCCACATCCTGCGCGAGCTGGTCGCCGAGTGCAGCAAGCCGGCGCTGCTGTTCTCGGGCGGCAAGGATTCGGTCGTCGTGCTGCATCTCGCGCTGAAGGCGTTCGGCCTCGGCGCGAACCGCAACACGTCGCTGCCGTTCCCGCTCGTGCACATCGACACCGGCCACAACTATGACGAAGTGATCGACTTCCGCGACCGCCGCGCGAAGGAGATCGGCGCCGAGCTGGTCGTCGGCCACGTCGAGGACTCGATCAGGCGCGGCACCGTCGTGCTGCGCCGCGAGACCGATTCGCGCAACGCCGCGCAGGCCGTCACGCTGCTCGAGACGATCGAGCAGCACGGCTACACCGCGCTGATCGGCGGCGCGCGCCGCGACGAGGAGAAGGCCCGCGCGAAGGAGCGCATCTTCTCGTTCCGCGACGAGTTCGGCCAGTGGGACCCGAAGGCGCAGCGCCCGGAACTGTGGAGCCTGTACAACGCGCGCCTGCACAACGGCGAGCACCTGCGCGTGTTCCCGATCTCGAACTGGACCGAGCTCGACGTGTGGCAGTACATCGCCCGCGAGAACCTCGAGCTGCCGTCGATCTACTACGCGCACGAGCGCGAGATCGTGCGCCGCAACGGGCTGCTCGTGCCGGTCACGCCGCTTACGCCGATGCGTGAAGGCGAGACGAGCGAACTCGCGCAGGTGCGCTTCCGCACGGTGGGCGACATCAGCTGCACGTGCCCGGTCGAGAGCGACGCGGACGACGTCGAGAAGATCATCGCCGAGACGGCGGTGACCGAGATCACCGAGCGCGGCGCGACCCGGATGGACGACCAGACCTCCGAAGCCGCGATGGAACAGCGCAAGAAGCAAGGTTATTTCTGAAGCACACGAGGACATTCACATCATGAGCATCATCGAGAACAACGAAGACCTCGGCGTGCTGCGCTTCATCACCGCGGGCAGCGTCGACGACGGCAAGAGCACGCTGATCGGCCGCCTGCTGTACGACAGCAAGGCCGTGCTGTCCGACCAGCTGTCCGCGCTGTCGCGCGCGAAGAACAAGCGCACGGTCGGCGACGAGCTTGACCTCGCGCTCTTGACCGACGGCCTCGAAGCCGAGCGCGAGCAGGGCATCACGATCGACGTCGCGTACCGTTATTTCGCGACCGCGAAGCGCAAGTTCATCATCGCGGACACGCCGGGCCACGAGCAGTACACGCGCAACATGGTGACGGGCGCGTCGACGGCGCACGCGGCGATCATCCTGATCGACGCGACGCGCGTGACGGTGGAGAACGGCGTCGCCGAGCTGCTGCCGCAGACCAAGCGCCACAGCGCGATCGTCAAGCTGCTCGCGCTGCAGCACGTGATCGTCGCGATCAACAAGATGGACCTCGTCGACTACAGCGAAGCGCGCTTCAACGAGATCCGCGACGCGTACGTCACGCTCGCGCAGCAGCTCGGCCTGGCCGGCGTGCGCTTCGTGCCGGTGTCGGCGCTCAAGGGCGACAACATCGTCGGCGCGAGCGAGCGCATGCCGTGGTACGCGGGCGAGCCGCTGCTCGACGTGCTCGAGTCGCTGCCGGTCGAGACGCAGGCGCATGACGCGCTGCGCTTCCCGGTGCAGTGGGTTGCGCGCCAGGACGGCAGCTCGGCCGACGATTTCCGCGGCTACATGGGCCGCATCGAGTCGGGCGAGGTGAAGGTGGGCGACGAGATCGTCGTGCTGCCGTCGAACCGCCGCGCGACGGTCGCGGAGATCATCGCGCCGGTGCCGGGCGGCACCGCGGCCGTCGAACAGGCGTTCGCGGGCCAGGCGGTGACGATCCGAGTCGCGGAAGACGTCGACGTGTCGCGCGGCGACATGTTCGTGGCGACGGGCGAGGCGGTCGCGCCGGCGAAGAAGCTCGAGGCGGACCTGTGCTGGTTCGACGAGGCGCCGCTGTCGCCGCAGCGCAAGTACCTGCTGAAGCAGACCACGAGCACGGTGTTCGCGAAGATCGGCGCGGTCAGGCAGGTGCTCGACGTGCACACGCTGTCGCACGCGACCGACCGTCACGAGCTGAAGATGAACGATATCGGCCGCGTCGCGCTGACGCTGCAGAAGCCGATCGTGTGCGACACGTACGACGCGCATCCGGGCACGGGCGCGTTCGTGCTGATCGACGAGACGACGCATCACACGGTCGCCGCGGGCATGATCCGGGCGTTCTCGGCGTAATCGGTAAACTGCGCGGCGAACCGCGCCGCCACTCGGGCGGCGCGGGCCGATGCCGACGCACGCGGACAAGCGAAGCGACAAATATGGGCAAGGTATATCTGATCGGAGCCGGGCCGGGCGCGGCGGACCTCATCACGGTGCGCGGCGCGCGGCTGCTCGCCGAGGCCGACGTCGTGCTGCACGACGCGCTCGTCGAGCCCGCGATGCTCGACTACGCGCCGAACGCGCGCCGGATCGCAGTCGGCAAGCGCTGCGGGCAACGCTCGACCGCGCAGCAGTTCATCAACAAGCAGATCGTCGATGCGGCGCGCGAGCATGCGTGCGTCGTGCGGCTGAAGGGCGGCGACCCGATGCTGTTCGGCCGCGCGGATGAGGAAATGCGCGCGCTCGAAGCGGCGGGCATCGACTACGAGATCGTGCCGGGGATCACCGCGGCGCTGGCCGGCGCGGCGACGCTGAAGCGCTCGCTGACGCTGCGCGGCGTCGCGCGCAGCGTCGCGTTCGCGACGCACAGCCGTGCACCGGGCAGCGACGAGATCCGCGAAGCGGCGCGCGCCGATTCGATCGTCTACTACATGGGCCGCGACAGCGCGCCGGGCATCGCGCAGGAACTGATCGACGCGGGCCGCGCGCCTGCCACGCCGGTCGCGATCGTCGAGGCGTGCAGCACTACGCGCGAGCGCACGCTGACGCTGACGCTCGCCGAGATGGCGGCGGGCGCGGCGCAGGCGTGGCTCGATCCGGCGCAGCCGAGCCTGCTGATGATCGGCGACGCGTTTGCCGAGCGCGGGGCGTCCGCGAAGCAAGCCGGCGGGATGCGCGACGCGGCCTGAGCGGAGCAGGGCGTCGGAAATAAAAAAGCGCTGGCTTTCACAAGCCAGCGCTTTTTTCTCGTGCGGTTCGCGCAGCGCTTACGCGCCGTCGTCCAGCTGATCGAGGCAATAGCGCGCGATCGCGTCGAGCACGCCGTCGTCCTCGCCCACTGCGGTCGCGCAGCGGATCTCGACGCCGGGATGCGCGGCGCGGCATGCATCGACGAGCTGCGGCAGGTCGCCCCGGATGTGGCCGCCTTGGCCGAAGAACACCGGCACCACGGTGACGCGCGTGCAGCCGGCCGCCACTTGTGCGGCGACCGCGGTGTCGAGCGATGGCGTCATCAGCTCGAGGAACGCGAGCGACACGGAAGAAGCGGGCGCGCCGCGTGCGGCGCGCAGCCGCGCGGCGAGCCGCTCGAACGGCTCCGCCCAGCGCGGATCGCGGGCGCCGTGAGCGAACAGGACGATGCCGTGCGAACCCATGTCGAACTCCGTCGCGAAGCCGGCGCTCAGTGCCGGTCGACCCATTTGAGCGCGAACAGGCCGAGCCCCAGGTAGAGCAGGCCGGGGAGCGCCGCCGTCAGCGGCGCGGGCCATGTGTTCAGCGTGCCGATGTGCGAGAACAGCGTGTTGAGCAGCTGGAAGCTCATGCCGAGCATGATGCCGCCGAACACCTTCACGCCGACCACGCCCGCGCGCGTATGCAGGTACGCGAACGGCAGCGACAGCACCAGCATCACGAACACCGCGAACGGATACAGCAGCTTGCGCCACAGCGCGATGTCGTAGCGCTGCGTGTCCTGCTGGTTCTCCTTCAGGTGCTGGATGTAGCGGAACAGGTTGATCAGCGACATCCGTTCCGGCGACACGAGCAGCACCGACAGGATCTGCGGCGTCAGGTCCGAGCGCAGCCGGAACTCGGGCAGCGTGACCTGCTGTGACCGGTACACGGGGTTCAGCGCATCGGCGGGCTGGCCGCTGATCGGCTTGATCGGCGTGAGCTCGGTCTCGGTTACGCCTGTCAGCAGCCAGTGGCCGGGCGCCTCGTAGCGGCCCGTCTGCGCGATGCGCACGTTCTGCAGCTGGAATTTCGAGTCGAATTCGTAGATTCGCACGTTGCTGATCGTCGAATCCGGCGACAGGCTGCCGACGTTGACGAAGCGCGTGACCTGCTCGCCGTTGTCGCGCGCGGCGAGCGTGTCCTTCACCCACACGCCGGACTGGAAGTTCGACGACACCGACGCGCCGAGCGCCTGCAGTCGCACGCGCTCGGACAGCTGGTCGGCGTAGGGGCCGACGAACTCGCCGATCAGGTAGGTGACGATCACGAGCGGCACGCCGATTTTCAGCAGCGAGCGCAGCGCCTGGTTGGTCGCGAGGCCCGATACGCGGAAGATCGTGAATTCCGAGTTCGCGGCCATTTGCGCGAACACGTAGATCGCGCTGATCAGCGCGGCGACCGGGATGATCTCGTAGAAGCGCGACGGCGTCTGCAGCGCGACGCGCAGCACCGCGTAACCGAACTTGTAGTTGCCGTGCCCGACCGAGTTCAGCTCGCTGATCAGGTCGAAGAAGAAGAACAGGCCCGAGAACGCGAACAGGATGAAGACGAACGTGACGTAGATTTGCCGCGCGAAGTACTTTTCAAAGATCCGCATCGATCATGCTCCCGTCGAGCGGCTGAACAGCGCGCGTGTAAACAGCGGGCGGTTGCGCACCCGCAGCCAGAAGATGACGCCGACGATCGCCGCAACGATCACGTGCAGGCCGACGAGGCCGACACCGAACGACAGCTTGCCCTGCTCGATCTGCGCCTGCACGACGTTCAGCAGGTTCGAATAGGTCAGGTAGATCAGCACGGCCATCACGAGGTTGATCGTGCGGCTGCGGCGCGGGTTCTGGTACGCGAGCGGGATGCCGAGCACCATCAGGTTGATCGCGATCAGCGGCAGCCCCGCGCGCCACGCGAATTCCGCGAGCTTTTCGCGCGTCGGGTCGCGCAGCAGTTCGAGCGTCGGCGTGCTGTTGGTCGTCTGCACGTTGACGACCGGCTTGCTCGTGATCTTCACACCGTAGCGCTCGAACTCCATGATCTTGAAGTTCGGCTGGCCGGGCGAGCCGTCGTAGCGGCGGCCGTCCTCGAGCACGACGAAGCGGTCGCCGTTCTTCGTGGTTTCGGTATGGCCCGTCTGCGACACGACGACGTTGACCTTGCCGTTCTCGGTCGACGTGACGAACACGTTCTGCACCTTGCTCTGGTCTGGCGTCATCTTCTCGATGAAGAACACGCGGTGGCTCGCCGCCGATTCGCGGAACTGGCCGGGCGCGAGCAGCGAGATTTCGTCGCGCTGCTGGAAGCGCGCCTTGATCATCTTGCTCTGCTGGTTCGACCACGGCCAGCCGACGAACGCGAAGAACGCGATCAGCAGGATGATCGGCGTCGCGAACACGCCGATCGGCTTGATGAGGCGGGTCAGGCTCACGCCGGACGCGAGCCAGACGACCATTTCGGAGTCCCGGTACCACCGGGTCAGCACGAACAGGATCGATACGAACAGCGTGACGACGAGCATCACGGCGAGGTAGCCGATCACGGTGAGGCCGATCAGCACGAGCACGTCCTTCGGATCGATTTCGCCGGACGCGGCATAGCCGACGATGCGGATCATCATCGTCGTGAGCATGATCGTGAGCAGCACCATGAACACGGCGCCAGCCGTATACGCAAGCTCGCGCTGGAGGGAGCGTTCGAAGATCATTCTTGAAGAGAAGAGGGCGGGACGCTGCGCACGCGTGGGCAGGCGCTCGCGCCGCCACGGGAAAAATAGCGGATAATTGCGGCTTTCATCCTTAGCCCAGATTTTATCCGAGGACAAGCGCGATGGACTTTAGCATAAAAGGCTGTGATTGGAGCAAGGGCGAGTCGAAGGGGTTCCTGACCGGCAAGTCGGACTGCATCGTGCTCGGCATCTTCGAGGCGCAGACGCTGTCGGGCGCCGCGCTCGACATCGACACGGCCACCAAGGGGCTGATCTCGCGCGTCGTGAAGGCCGGCGACATGGACGGCAAGCGCGGCAAGACGCTGTTCCTGCACGAGGTGCAAGGCATCGGCGCGTCGCGCGTGCTGCTGGTCGGCCTCGGCAAGCAGGATGCTTTCAATCAGAAAGCCTATAACGACGCGGTCACCGCCGCATGGCGCGCGCTGCTCGCGACCAAGGTCGTTCAGGTCACCTTCACGCTGGCCCAGCTGCCGGTCGACGAGCGCGGCTCCGACTGGGGCGTGCGCGCGGCGATCCTCGCGCTGCGCAACGAGACCTACCGCTTCACGCAGATGAAGAGCAAGCCGGAGCCGGCGTCGCATGCGCTCAAGCGCATCGTGTTCAGCGTCGATCCGGCCGACGAGAAGACCGCGAAGGTCGCGGTCAAGCAGGCCGTCGCGCTCGCGAACGGGATGGATCTGACCCGCGATCTCGGCAACCTGCCGGGCAACGTCTGCACGCCGACCTATCTCGCGAACACCGCGAAGCAGCTCGCGAAGGACTGGGGCCTGAAGGCCGAGGTGCTCGGGCTCAAGCAGGTCCAGGCGCTCAAGATGGGCTCGTTCCTGTCGGTCGCGCGCGCGTCGGTCGAGCCGGCGCAGTTCATCGTGCTGCACTACCAGGGCGCCGCGGCGAAGGCCAAGCCGGTCGTGCTGGTCGGCAAGGGCATCACGTTCGACACGGGCGGCATCTCGCTGAAGCCGGGCGAGGGCATGGACGAGATGAAGTACGACATGTGCGGCGCGGGCTCGGTGCTCGGCACGATCCGCGCGGTCGCCGAGATGGGCCTGAAGATCAACGTCGTCGCGATCGTCCCGACCTGCGAGAACATGCCGGGCGGCAACGCGACCAAGCCGGGCGACATCGTCACCAGCATGAAGGGGCTGACGATCGAGGTGCTGAACACCGACGCCGAGGGCCGCCTGATCCTGTGCGACGCACTGACCTACGCGGAGCGCTTCAAGCCGGCCGCGGTGATCGACGTCGCGACGCTGACGGGCGCCTGCGTGATCGCGCTCGGCGGCCACAACAGCGGCCTGTTCTCGAAGGACGACGCGCTCGCGGGCGAACTGCTCGACGCGTCGCGCGAGGCGAACGATCCGGCATGGCGCATGCCGCTCGACGACGAATACCAGGACCAGCTGAAGTCGAACTTCGCGGATCTCGCGAACATCGGCGGGCGTCCGGCCGGCGCCGTGACGGCCGCGTGCTTCCTGTCGCGCTTCACCGACAGCTACCCGTGGGCGCACCTCGACATCGCGGGCACCGCGTGGAAGGGCGGCGCGGCGAAGGGCGCGTCCGGCCGTCCGGTGCCGCTGCTCACGCAGTTCCTGATCGACCGCGCCGGCCAGTGATGGCACAGTGGTCGACACTGCGGGTGTGCGGGCGATGACGCGGATCGATTTCCACTCGAACGTCGGCGATTCGCTCGCTTACGCGTGCCGGTTGCTGCGCAAGGCCTACCAGGCGGGGCAGCCGGTCGTCGTGCTCGCGGAGCCCGCGCGCCTGCGGGCGCTCGACGAGCAGCTCTGGACGTTCTCGCCGCTCGATTTCATCCCGCATTGCGGGATCGACAGCCAGCACGCGGCCGACACGCCGATCGTGCTGGCCGCCGATCTCGACAAGGCGCCGCATCACCAGGTGCTGCTGAATCTCGGCGCGGCGGTGCCGGCGCAGTTCGCGCGCTTCGAGCGGCTGCTCGAGGTGGTCGGCAACGAGCCGGCCGAACTGGCCGCGGGCCGCGAGCGCTACCGCTTCTATCGCGATCGCGGCTATGCGCTGAACAACTACAAGCAGGGCAGCTAGCCCGGCAGTCGACGGAGTATCACCGTGGGACAAGCCGAAACCTCCTCCATCCCGATGCTGACGGACGTGCTGGTGCCGGGCCATCCGGCGCCCGCGCGCCGGCCTGAGGCCGGGTTGCCGCAGGACGACGTGGCGATTCCGGTGCTTACCGACGTGATCGCGCCGGGCAAGCCGGCCGTGGCGACGCCGGAGGGTGCGGCGGAGACGGCCGAAGAGGCCGAAGCGGCCGCGCCTGCTGAAATCGAAGCCGACCCCGCGACGGTCGTGGTCCAGCCGGTGCCGACGCCCGAGGTGCCGGTCGTCGAGCTGGCGCCGGTCCAGCGGGAGGCGGATGCGCCCGGGATGGCTGCGGTATCGTTGACGCCGGAAGACGCGCAGCATATTGCCGAGCGATTGCGCGATCGTCTGACGAATTATCTGACCGGGGAAGGGCGGGAAGCGATCGAGGCGCGCTGCCGCGACGCGCTGCACGACCATACGGCGTGGCTCGTCAGCCAGATCACGCGCGAAGTGGCGCTGGCGCTCGAGACCGAAGTGATGGATTGGGTGCGGGACGCGGTCGACGACGAGATCGCGCGCCGCCGCACCGGACATGCGGGCTAAGGGGCCTGCGCGCCTTATTTCAGCGACATCACCCAGTTGGCCAGTGCGTGCGCTTCGGCGCCCGTCAGCTGGGTATTGGCGGGCATCGGTACACCGCCCCACACGCCGACGCTGCCCTTCACGATCGTCTGCGCGAGGTAGTCGCTCGCATCGCCGCGCGGCGCGTACTTGCTCGCGATATCGTGGAATGACGGGCCCATCAGCGGCTTGCTGACCGCATGGCAGGCCATGCAGTTCTTGCGCTGCGCGAGCGCGAGGCCGTCCGCCTCAGCGGCGCGCACAGCCGTGCCACCGAGCAGCAGGGCCAGGAGCGTCGTGCGCAAAATCATCTGTTTCATGCCGTTCTCCGCCGGCAGGCACCGCCGGCTTGACTCCCGGGCATTATAAAAGCAAAGGGAGCGCGAGTTTTTCGCGCTCCCTTTGCGTGCGGTCAATCAGGGCCGCATCGCGGCCCGGCCGGGCGTCAGCCGGTGACGGCGCCCTGGTTCGCCGGGCGGGCGAGCGCGGCGAACTTCGCGAGCACGCCGCGCGTGTAGCGCGGCGCCGGCTGCTTCCACGCGGCGCGGCGGCGCGCCAGTTCGGCGTCGTCGACATTGAGCTGCAACAGCAGCTTGTGTGCGTCGATCGTGATCGAGTCGCCTTCCTGCACGAGCGCGATCGTGCCGCCGACGAACGCTTCCGGTGCGACGTGGCCGACCACCATCCCCCAGGTGCCGCCCGAGAAGCGGCCGTCGGTGATGAAGCCGACCGACTCGCCGAGGCCTTTGCCGATGATCGCCGAGGTCGGCGCGAGCATCTCCGGCATCCCCGGGCCGCCCTGCGGACCGAGGTAGCGCAGCACGAGGATGTCGCCCGCGTGGATCCGGTCGCCGAGGATCGCCTCCAGCGCGCTTTGCTCGTCGTCGAACACGCGCGCCGGGCCCGTGATGACCGGGTTCTTCAGGCCGCTGATCTTCGCGACCGCGCCGTCTTCCGCGAGGTTGCCCTTCAGGATCGCGAGGTGGCCTTCCTTGTACAGCGCCTGCCCGATCGGGTAGATCACCTTCTGGTCCGCGCGCGGCGTGCTCGACACGTCCTTCAGCTCCTCGGCGAGCGTGCGGCCCGTGATCGTCATGCAGTCGCCATGCAGCAGGCCGGCGTCGAGCAGGATCTTCAGCACCTGCGGAATGCCGCCGGCCTGGTGCAGGTCGGTCGCGACGTACTGGCCCGACGGCTTCAGGTCGCAGATCACCGGCACGCGCTTGCGGATGCGCTCGAAATCGTCGATCGTCCAGTCGACCTCGGCCGCGTGCGCGATCGCCAGGTAGTGCAGCACCGCGTTGGTCGAGCCGCCCGTCGCCATGATCAGCGACACCGCGTTTTCGATCGACTGCTTCGTGATGATGTCGCGCGGCTTCAGGTCCCGCTTGACCGCTTCGACCAGCACGCGCGCCGATTCGGCGGCGGAGTCGACCTTTTCCTCGTCGGGGTTCGCCATCGTCGACGAATACAGCAGCGACATGCCGAGCGCCTCGAACGACGAGCTCATCGTGTTCGCGGTGTACATGCCGCCGCACGAGCCCGTCGTCGGGCACGCGTTCTGCTCGACCCCTTCGAAATCCTCCTGCGACATCCGGCCCGCGGTGAACTCGCCGACCGCCTCGAACGACGACACGATCGTCAGGTCCTTGCCTTTCCAGTGGCCCGGGCGGATCGTGCCGCCGTACACGTAGATGCCCGGCACGTTCAGGCGCGCGAGCGCGATCATCCCGCCCGGCATGTTCTTGTCGCAGCCGCCGACGACGACCACGCCGTCCATCCACTGGCCCTGCACGCAGGTCTCGATGCAGTCGGCGATCACTTCGCGCGATACGAGCGAGTACTTCATCCCCTCGGTGCCCATCGACATGCCGTCCGAGATCGTCGGCGTGCCGAAGATCTGCGGATTCGCGTCGGCGGCCTTCACGGCCGCGACCGCCGCGTCCGACAGGCGCTGCAGGCCCGCGTTGCACGGCGTGATCGTCGAATGGCCGTTGGCGATGCCGATCATCGGCTTGTCGAAATCTTCCTTCCGGTAGCCGAGCGCGTAATACATCGAGCGGTTCGGCGAACGGGCCACGCCCTGCGTGACGTTCTTCGAGCGACGGTTGTATGACATGGGGGACTCCATCCTTGTTGGTGGGGACGTCGGCGGGTGCGTCCGACGGCGACGCATCGACGCGGCTGAGGCAAGAATGCAATGTCCGTTTGAGCGTGTCCAATATATTATTCATCGCCTATTAGGTCGATTCTTATATCACTGATCGATGCCTGACCTGACCCCCGATCTGCGCCAGTGGCGCTATTTCATGACCGTCGCCGAGGAACGCCATTTCGGCCGCGCGGCGGCGCGCCTGTCGATGACGCAGCCGCCGCTGTCGCAGGCGATCCGCGCGCTCGAGGAGCTGCTCGGCGTCGCGCTGTTCGTGCGCACCAAGCGCTCGGTCGCGCTGACCGCGGTCGGCGCGGCGCTGCTGCCGGACGTGCGCAAGCTGCTCGAAGCGGCCGATGCGCTGCCGCCGCGCGCGCAGAGCCTCGCGCGCGGCGAGACCGGCTCGCTCGCGCTCGCGTTCGTGTCGACCGCCGACTACGGGCTCTTGCCATCCCTGCTGCGCGCGTTCGGCGCGCGCTATCCGCAGGTGCGGCTGCAGCTCGAGGAAGCGACGAGCGACGTGCAGATCGAGGAGCTCGCCGCGGGCCGGATCGACGCCGGGCTGATCATTCCGCCGGTGCCGCCGCGTCATGCAGCCGAGCTGTCGTACCTGCCGGTCGTGCGCGAGCCGCTCGTGCTGGCGATGCCGGCCGCCGGAGCGCCGGCCGACACGCCCGAGGACGCGCCGGTGCGGCTCGCCGACGTCGCCCCGCTGCCGCTCGTGATCTTCCCGCGTCGTTTGGCGCCCGGCTTTTATGACATCATTACGGGCTGCTACGGCGCGGCGGGGGTGACCCCGCGCATCGGCCAGGAAGCGATCCAGATGCAGACGATCGTGAGCCTCGTGTCGGCCGGCATGGGCGTCGCACTGGTGCCGCAATCGCTGCGTAACCTGCGGCGCACCGGCGTGGTCTACCGGCCGCTCGCGGACGTCGCGCCCGTCGTCGAGACGGGCCTCGTGTGGCGCACCGGCGACGTCAGTCCTGTGCTGGCCGGCTTCATCGACATCGTGCGCGCACGGGCGTTCGTCCGCGCATGACGCGAACGATGGCGCGCCGGCGCCGTCCAATGCGCGACGCGACGCAGGTGTGCGCGCCGTGCCGAATTCGAAAACTTCACCGCTAACCCATGATCATTCACCCGAATTTCGACCCCGTTGCGATCCATCTCGGGCCGCTGGCCGTGCGCTGGTACGGGCTCATGTATCTCGTCGCGTTCATCGCGGCGATCGTCGTCGGCCGGCTGCGCCTGAAGCTGCCGCATGTGGCCGCGCAGGGCTGGACCGCGAAGGACATCGACGACATGATGTTCTACGGCGTGCTCGGCACGGTGCTCGGCGGCCGGCTCGGCTACGTGCTGTTCTACAAGGCGGGCTACTACATCTCGCACCCGCTCGACGTCTTCAAGGTATGGGAAGGCGGGATGTCGTTTCACGGCGGCTTTCTCGGCGTGACGCTCGCGATGATGCTGTTCGCATGGCAGCGCAAGCGCCACTGGCTGCAGGTCACCGACTTCGTCGCGCCGATGGTGCCGACGGGGCTGGCGGCGGGCCGGCTCGGCAACTTCATCAACGGCGAGCTGTGGGGCCGCGTGACCGATCCGAATTCGCCGTGGGCGATGCTGTTCCCGGGCGCGATGCGCGACGATGCGGCCTGGCTGCCCGCGCATCCGGAGCTCGTCGCGAAGTGGCATCTGGCCGATGTGTTCATGCAATACCAGATGCTGCCGCGCCATCCTTCGCAGCTCTATGAAATCGCGCTCGAAGGCGTCGTGCTGTTCTTCGCGCTGTTCTTCTTCTCGCGCAAGTCGCGGCCGATGGGCGCGATCTCCGCGCTGTTCCTGATCGGCTACGGTCTCGCGCGCTTCACGGTCGAGTTCGCGCGCGAACCGGACGACTTCCTCGGGCTGCTTGCGCTCGGCCTGTCGATGGGGCAGTGGCTGTCGCTGCCGATGATCCTCGCGGGCGTCGCGCTGATGGTCTGGGCCTACCGCCGCCGCGCGGCGACCTCGGCCGCGTGATGCGATCGCGCGACTGACGCACCAACGAAAAACGCCGGCCACTGGGCCGGCGTTTTCGCATCCGATGTGCTCGAGCGTCGTGCGTTACTTCATCTGCACCGAGCCGTTGACCGTGACCGACACGGTCGCCTTGCCGCCTTCGACCGCGATCGGTGCACTCATCTTCGCGCTGTCCATCGGTGCCGCCGCCATCGCCATCATGCGCGGGTACGGCTGCACGTTGCGGCCGCTGCCGACATTCACGTCGCGAATCGAATAGTTGTTGTAGCCGAACGCCTTCGCGGCTTCGTCCGCGCGCACGCGGAACGACTTGATCGCTTCGGTCGTGAGCTTCTGCTCGGCCGCGCGCTGCGCTTCCGGCGACAGCGAGAACTCGACGTTCGCGACCTGCATCTGGTTCGACAGCTGGCCCGCGAGCTTCGACGCCGCGGCGAAATCGCGCGATTCGAGCACGACCTCGGTGCGGCCGCGCCATGCGGAGATCTTGCCGTCGCGATCGGTGCTCGGATAAACGGAGAACGCGCCCGTGTGCGCGGTGACGCCCGACACGCCCTTCGCCTGCGCGAGCGCGGCGTCGGCGCGCTGGTTCAGCGCCGACGTCAGGCTGCCCGGGTCCTTCGCCTGCTGCTCGTAGAACAGCGTGATGTGGATGATGTCCTGCGGCACCTCGGCGCTCGCCTGCGACGACAGCGACAGCACGCCCGACGGTTCCGGAAAGTGCGGGTTGACGGCTTGCGCGCGCGCGGCGGGCGACGCGAGCGTCAGCGCGACGGGAACTGCGGCGGCGAGAACGAGCGACAGCGCGAGTGCGGATTTCTTGGTCATTGTTGGACTCCTTGTGCGAGGGCGCGCACGCTGATCACGCGTGCGCGACGCGGGCGGGCCGCGCGACGAAAAAACGACAGCCGGCCCGATTGGCCGGCAGCGGTTGCTTAGGCTGCGCGACCGCGCCGCGAGTTCCGGACGGGCGGTCGCGTGTTGACCAAATTTGACGTTCGCCCGTTTATGCTCACTTCATCAGCCGTTCGGTGATGAAGCGCCATTCGGCGCGCGTGACGGGCGTGATCGACAGCCGGTTGCCTTTCGCGAGCACGCGCATGTCGGCGAGCTCGTCGTATTCGCGCAGCGCGGCGAGCGGCACGAGCGACGCCTTCTTCACGAAGCGCACGTCGACGAGCAGCCAGCGCGGCGTTTCCTGCGTCGACTTCGGATCGTAATAGGGGCTCTTCGGATCGAACTGCGTGGGATCGGGGTAGGGTGTCGACGACACTTCGGCGAGGCCCGCGATGCCGGGCTCAGGGCAGCTCGAGTGATAGAACAGCACGCCGTCGCCGATCTGCATCGTATCGCGCATGAAATTGCGCGCCTGATAGTTGCGCACGCCGGTCCACGGCAGCGTGCGCTGCGGCGCGCTCGCGAGATCGTCGATGCTCGCTTCGTCCGGTTCGGACTTCATCAGCCAGTATTGCATGGATCGTGATCGACGCAGAAAGAGGCTGCTGCAAAAGGAAACGGCATCGGGTCATGTACCCGATGCCGTTGGATAGGCCCCCGCCTTAGCCGCTAGGCCGGCATCCTGAACCTGGGGTTCAGAATTGGTCGCAGTTAGCAGCACTTCGGGTACATCAGACAGAGTGACGCGCGCGCCCGTGCTACAAATTTCCGCAACCGTGCACATGGCATTGGTTCAAGGAATATATGACCTTGGCGAACCAGGCAGGGAAGCTGACAAAGCTGTGAAACAGTGAATCTATGCGTCCAATTTGACCACTGTTGACCGTGGAGATCAAGGGAAATCGACGCATCGATTCGGGTTACTGTGTCTCGTGCTGTGCGAGCACCGCACCGAGCTGTTCATTCATCTGGCGCATTGTACGCCGGATTTCTTCCGCGGGAAATGCTTCACCGTGACGCACGCTCTGCTGCAGCCGCAGCAACTCCGACGCGAGCGACAGCGCCGCCATCACCGCGATGCGGTCGGTGCCGCGCACCGAGCTGTTCGAGCGGATCTTCGTCATTTCCGCATCGACGCGCGCGACCGCCTCGAGCAGCGCCGCTTCGGTCTCGGCCGAACAGGCGAGCCGGTAGGCCTGGCCGAGAATCGAGACTTCGATCTGCTTGGTGCTCATGCATGTTCTCCGTGGCTGGCCGCGTCGTTGCTATCGGCGCGCGACTGCGCATCCAGCAGGTCCAGCTGGTTGTCGGCTTCGGCCGCGCTCTTCGTGCGCGGCAGCTTCTCGAGAATCGCGTTCAGCTTGACCTGTGCGTCGTCGATCTTCGCCGACAGCGTATCGCGTTCTTCCGCGAGCGCGTTGCGTTCCTCGCGCAGCTGCGTGAGCTCGCCGCGCACCGTGTCCGCTTCCGCGCGCAGTTGCGCGACCTGCTCCTCGAGCGCGAGCCGTTCCGAGTGATAGCGCTGGTTCAGCGCAATCAGTCGGCCAATATTTTGAGATAAGGTTTCGAGTTCGTTGAGCATCTGCTGCGTCCTCTAAAGACCCAGCATTTTAGCGCGGAATAACGCACATTCCGACATATGTAACGTTTCCAGTCGTAACACCCCCGCTTCATGCCGCGAATGCGCGGGTCGCGCGCCGCGCGGACCGCTTTCTTGACGCTCTTGCGGCCCGCTCCTAAACTACGCGCCGCCTCGGTGCTCGCGCGTGCAACGCGCGGTTAAACGGGAAGCAGGGCGCGGGCTCCGCCAGGAGCCGCCAACCTGCGCTGCCCCCGCAACGGTAAGCGGCCGCATCGAACGATGCAGGCCGGCTCGGATGCGCTCGGCGTGTGCGGTTCGCACGCGGGCGCAGGCCACTGCGCATGTCGCGCGGGAAGGCGAGCCGGAACGCCGCCAGCCCGGATACCGGCCGAGGCGGGGAGCCCGTGCGCGGGCTTCGTGACGCGCGGCCTGCGGGGAAGCGGGGCGCGCTGCGGTTCACAGGACTTTCTTCGATGCTGACCCCAATCGCTCGCACGGCGCTCGGCGCGCTTTGCGGGCTGCCGCTCGCCGCCGCCGCGCAGACGGCCGCTGCCGACGGCAAGGCCCCCGCTGCACCCACGGCCGCATCCGCCGGCCATACCGTCGACGACGCCGCGCCGCTCGCGCCGGTCGTCGTCACCGCGCAGCGCGCGCCGCAGGCGCTCGCCGACGCGGTCCCGCAAACCACCGTGTTCGATGCGCAGGACATCGCCGCGCATCCCGGCGCCGATTTGCCGACGCTGCTCGCGCTCGCGCCGGGCGCGCAGATCGTGCGCAACGGCGGCCCGGGCGCGACCGCGACACTGTTCCTGCGTGGCGCGCAATCGACGCAGTCGCTCGTGCTGATCGACGGCGTGCGGGTCGATTCCGCGAGCCTCGGCGCCGCGCAACTGAGCCAGTTGCCGCTCGACCAGATCGAGCGCGTCGAGGTCGTGAACGGCAACGTGTCGTCGCTGTACGGCTCCGGCGCGATCGGCGGCGTCGTGCAGGTGTTCACGAAGCACGGCGGCAATCATCCGCCGCGGTTCAATTTCGCGGTCGGCCTCGGCAGCTACGGCACGCAGACGCAGCAGGCGGGCGTGTCGGGCCGGCTCGACGGCGACGGCAGGACGACCTTCAGCGTGTCGGTCGCGCGCGAGAAGGACAACGGTTTCTCCGCGCTCGATCCGGCGAAGCGGCCGAATGCGAACCCGAACGCGAACGGCTATCTGAACGAGAGCGTCACCGCGTCGCTGCGGCACCGCTTCGATGCCCGCTGGGACGCGGGCGTCAGCTATTTCCAGTCGAACGGCAACAACAGCTACGACAACGCGTCCGGTGCGCCGACCGACCTGAACAACCTGTATTCGCGCGTGCAGCAGGCGCGCGCATTCGCGAACGGCAAGCTGTTCGACTGGTGGACGACGCACGTGAGCGTCGCGATCGGCAACGATCGCAGCCAGCCGGAACTGAACGGTGCTTACACCGACCACTTCAATACCGACAGCCGTCAGTACACGTGGCAGAACGATTTCCGGATCGCGCCGGACCACGTGATCCAGGCCGGCTACGAGCGGCTCGACCAGCAGTTCATGTCGAACGTCTATTCGGCGCCGCAGCGTCACGTGAATTCCGGTTGGCTCGGCTACACGGGGCGCGTCGGCCGCCAGCAGTTCCAGGCGAACGCGCGGCGCGACCAGTATTCTGATTTCGGCGGCGCGAACTCGTACTATCTCGGTTACGGTCTCGATCTCACCGACCGGTGGAAAGTCACGGCGAGCTATTCGAGCGCGTTTCGCGCACCGACCTTTAACGACCTCTACTACCCAATTTTCGGTAATCCGTCGATCCAGCCCGAACGAAGTCATTCGGTTGAGGCCGCGTTGCAGTATGCGTCCGACGCGGTGGGCGTCATGCGCTTGACTGCATTTCAGACTCGTTACTCGAACCTCATCGACTATGCGGTCGTCGCGGGCAGCGCCTTGCCCGTCGCCCAGAACGTCGGCCGTGCAAAGGTGCAGGGGCTCGAAGCATCGTGGCAAGGGCGCGTGGGCGCGACCGACGTGCGGGTGGCTGGCACCTTGCAGAACCCGGTCAACGAATCGCAGAATCAGGACCTGGACCGTCGCGCGCGGCGTTTCGCGTCGGCTGCGGTGAGCCGCGCGTTCGGTCCAGTGCGTGTCGGCGGCGAGTGGTTCGTCAGCGGCGCGCGCAACGATCGGTACGGCGGGCGGCTCGGCGGCTACGGGCTCGTCAACCTGTCCGCGCGCTACAACATCACGAAGGCGTGGTACGTCAGCGCGCGCATCGACAACCTCTTCGACAAGGACTACGAGCTTGCCTACGCCTACAACACGCCGCGTCGCGGCGCCTATGTCACGCTCGGCTGGCAGCAGCAGTAAGCGGCCGGGCGGCGCAGCCGCGCGCGCGGGACGGGCCGCCGCATGAGCCCGGCGCGCGCCGCCGCGATCTGGGCCGCGCTCGCGGCCGCGGTCGCCGCGCTGTTCGTCGCGTCGCTGACGATCGGCAGCGTGCCGATCTCGCCGCTGCAGGCGCTCGCGTCGCTCGTGCCGCACGGCGGCGACGCGTCGGGCGGCGCGGCGCTGTTCGCCGACATCGTCCGTACGCTGCGCCTGCCGCGCGCGCTCGCGGGCTTTGCGTGCGGCGCGCTGCTCGCGCTTGCGGGTGCGCTGCTGCAGGTGCTGCTGCGCAATCCGCTCGCCGAGCCGTACGTGCTCGGCGTGTCGGGCGGCGCGGCTGGCTTCGCGCTGGTCGCGATGATCGCGGGCGGCGCATGGTGGCTCGTCGACGCGTCGGCGTTCGCCGGCGCGCTCGTGTCGGTGGGGCTCGTGCTCGGCCTTGCGCGCCGCGAGCTGTGGCGCGGCGAGCTGCGCGACGCGTCGCCGCGGCTGCTGCTCACCGGCGTCGTGATCGCTGCCGGGTGGGGTGCGCTCGTCACGCTGCTGCTGTCGCTCGCGCCCGATGCGAGGCTGCGCGGCATCATCTTCTGGCTGACGGGCGACCTGAACGGCGTCGCGACGCCGTGGTTCGCGTGGGCCGCGCTCGCGCTCGCCACGGGCGTCGCGCTGCCGGCCGCGCCGCAACTGAACGTGCTGCTGCGCGGCGACGCGACCGCGCTCGCGCTCGGCGTGCCGGTCGCGCGGCTGCGCATGCGAATCTATCTCGTCGCGTCGCTGGCCGCCGCGGCCGCGGTGACGACCGCCGGCACGATCGGCTTCGTCGGGCTCGTCGTCCCGCACGCGCTGCGCCTCGCGTTCGGCAACGACCAGCGCATGCTGCTGCCCGCCGCGATGCTCGCGGGCGGCGGCGGCGTGATGGCGGCCGACCTGCTCGCGCGCACCGTGATCGCGCCCGCGCAACTGCCGGTCGGCGTGATGACCGCGCTGATCGGCGTGCCGGTGTTCCTGTGGATGTTGCTGAGGAGACCGATGCGATGAGCGCGATCGAATTCGATCGTTTCGGCGGCGCCGCGTATGCGGCCGTCGACCTGACGCTGCGAGCCGGCGCGCGCACGCTGCTGAGCGGTTTCACGCACACGTTCCGGCCTGGCGAGATCTGGTGCGTCGCGGGGCCGAACGGCGCAGGCAAGACGACGCTGCTCGCGGCGCTCGCGGGGCTTGCCGCGCCGTCGGGCGGCCACGTCGAAGCCGACGGCCGGCCGCTCGCCGCGTGGCCGTCGGCACAGCTCGCGCAGCGGCGCGCGCTGATGCCGCAGCAACTGCACGACGCGTTCAGCGCGACCGTGTTCGATACGGTGCTGCTGAGCCGCTTCCCATATCTGGGTGGCTGGGGCTGGGAGCGCGACGGCGATCGCGCGGCCGCGCGCGACGCGCTGGAAACCTTCGGCCTGGCGGCGTTCGCCGGGCGCGACGTGCTGTCGCTGTCCGGCGGCGAACGGCAGCGCGTCGCGCTGGCCGCGACGCTGTGCCAGGGCGCGCCGCTGCTGCTGCTCGACGAGCCGCTCGCGCATCTCGACCTGCATCACCAGACCGATTGCCTGACCGCACTGGCCGCGTGGCTCGACGCCGGCCAGCGCACCGTGCTGTTTTCGTGCCACGATCTGAATCTCGCGCGGCGCTTCGCGACGCATGCGCTGCTGCTCGACGGACGCGGCAGCGCATGGGCGGGGCCCGTGCACGATGTGCTGACGCCCGAGCGCGCGAGCGACGCGTTCGGCTATCCGCTGGTGCTGATCCGCCAGGACGGCCGCGATGCGCTGCTGCCCGCATGGCCGGAGCGGCGATGAATGCCATACTTTCGACGCGCGGCGGTTGCCGCGCCCATGAGGTGAACTCCCGATGACACCGACCGACTTCCTGCCCGAGATCGCGCCGCTCGACGCTTCGCTGCGCGCGCGCCTGCAACATGTGATCGACCACAAGACCAAGCCGCCCGGCAGTCTCGGCCAGCTCGAGGCGCTGGCGTTGCAGCTCGGCATGATCCAGCGCACCGAGCGTCCGCTCGTGCAGCGTCCGGTGACGATCGTGTTCGCCGCCGACCACGGGATCGCGGCCGAAGGCGTGAGCCCGTATCCGCAGGCCGTGACCGCGCAGATGGTCGCGAACTTCCTCGCCGGCGGCGCGGCGATCAACGCGTTCTCGAGCGTCGTGCAGAGCACGCTCGAGATCGTCGACGCGGGCGTCGCGTCGCCGCTGCCCGCGTCCGACCGGCTGATCGCGCTGCCGATCGCGCGCGGCACGCGCAACTTCGCGCACGAGCCCGCGATGACGCGCGACGAGGCCGTCGCCGCGCTCGCGGCCGGCGCGGCGCGCGTGCGTCATCACGCGGCGCTCGGCACCAACGTGATCGGCTTCGGCGAGATGGGCATCGCGAACACGTCGTCCGCCGCGTGCCTGATGAGCCGCCTGCTCGACGTGCCGATCGACGCCTGCGTCGGGCGCGGCACCGGCCTCGACGACAAGGGGCTCGCGCACAAGCGCGCGGTGCTCGGGCACGCGCTCGCGCGGCATTCGCACGCGATCACGCCGCTCGACGTGCTCGCGACGTTCGGCGGTTTCGAGATCGCGATGATGACGGGCGCGTTTCTCGCGGCGGCGAGCGAGCGGATGACGATCCTCGTCGACGGCTTCATCGCGACGTCCGCGCTGCTGGTCGCCGAGCGGCTCGCGCCGGCCGTGCGCGACTACTGCGTGTTCTCGCACACGTCGCACGAGGCGGGGCATCGCCGGATGCTCGAGCATTTCGGCGCGAAGCCGCTGCTCGCACTCGACCTGCGGCTCGGCGAGGGCACCGGCGCGGCGCTCGCGTTGCCGCTCGTGTGCGCGGCGGCGGCGTTCATGCGCGAGATGGCGAGCTTCGAATCCGCGGGCGTCGACGATCGTGACGCCTGAACGTGTGACCGGCATGCGCGCCGAGCTGCGTTACTTCTTCGTCGCGCTCGGCTATTTCACGCGCGTGCCGGTGCCGCGCGCGATCGGCTATGCGGCGGGCGATCTCGATCAGGCCGCGCGCTACTTTCCGCTGGTCGGCGCATGCGTCGGCGCATGGGGCGCGCTCGTCTACCTGGCCGCGCTGCGCGTGTTCCCGGCGTCGATCGCGGTCGGCCTGTCGATCGCCGCGACGCTGCTCGCGACCGGCGCGTTCCATGAGGACGGGCTCGCCGACAGCTGCGACGCGTTCGGCGGCGGCTACACGCGCGACGACGTGCTGCGGATCATGCACGACTCGCGGATCGGCACGTTCGGCGCCGCTGCGCTCGTGATCGCGCTCGGCCTGAAGTGGCAGGCGCTCGCCGCGCTGCCGCCGCTGCGCGCCGCATGGACGATGATCGCCGCGCACGCGGCGAGCCGTGCGGCGGCGGTGAGCCTGCTGATGTCGCTCGACTACGTGCGGGCGGAAGGCAAGGCCAAGCCGGTCGCGCAGCGGATGGGGCCGCGCGCCGCGCTGGTTGCGGCGGCGTTCGGGCTGCCGTGGCTGTTCTGGCCGGACTGGCGCATCGGCGTCGCCGCGCTCGGCGCGCTCGTGCTGCTGCGCGCGTGGCTCGCGCGCTATCTGGTCCGGCGGATCGGCGGCTATACCGGCGATTGCCTGGGCTTCGCGCAGCAACTGAGCGAATTGACGATCTATCTCGTGGCGCTCGGATGGATGTCGTCCTGATTCGTCATCCGGCGGTCGCGGTCGATCCAGGCGTGTGCTACGGACGCAGCGACGTGCCGCTCGCGGCGTCGGCGCAGGCTGGCGCACAAGCGGTGCGCGAGCGGCTCGACGCATTGCGCGCGCCATTGCCGCAGCGCATCTGGTCGAGCCCGCTTACGCGTTGCGCGTCGGTCGGCGAACGGCTCGCGCAGGCGCTCGGCGTGCCGTTGCAGTACGACGGGTGCTGGCAGGAGATGGACTTCGGCGCGTGGGAGATGCGGCGCTGGGACGACATCGACCGCGCGGCGCTCGATGCGTGGGCCGCCGATCTGATGCATGCCTGTGCGCATGGCGGCGAGAGCGTCGCGCGCTTCGCCGCGCGGGTCGCGCAGGGCGTCGACGCGACCGTGCACGCCGGCGCGCCGCAATGGGCGGTCACGCATTCGGGCGTGATCCGCGCGTTTGCGGCGCAGGTGCTGCGCGTGCCGCTCGACACGCTGTTGTCGCGGCCGGTGCCGTTCGGCGGCATCGTGTGGCTGCGCATGCGCGATGCCGCCAGCGCGTGGGAGATCGTGCACTGGGATGCGTGAGCGTCACGTGTCCGTCAGCGTGCGGGCCGTCGCGTGCGCGCCGCGTCGAGGTCCTCGCACAGCGCGGCCGCGCCCTGCGCAAGGCGCGGCGATGCGCGGGTCAGCAGGTCGCCGTCGATCGCGAACAGGTTGCCGTGCGCGACGGCCGTCAGCGCCGGCCACGCGCGCCAGCGCGCGAGGCTCGGCAACGCGTCGTTCGACGGCGTCGCACCGGCGCTCGTCGTCACGATCGCTTCGGGATTGGCCGCGAGCACGGCCTCGTCGGTCACCGTCGGCACGAGCGGCCTGAGCGATGCGAACACGTTGCGGCCGCCGCATAGCGCGATCACGTCGCTGATCAGATGCGCGCCGTTGAGCGTCATCAGCGGCCGGTCCCACACCTGGAAGAACACCGTGACGGGCGGGCGCGCCGCATAGCGCGTGCGCAGCGCATCGACGTCGCGCGTGAACGATGCCGCCGCGGCGTCGGCCGCGGGCTGCGTGCCGAGCAGCGCGCCGAGCTGGCGCAGCGACGTCGCGATGTCGTCGAGACGTTTCGGTTCGCTGTAGAACAGCGGGATGTGCAACGCGCGCAGCGCATCCGTCTGCCGTTCGGCGTTGCCGTGACGCCAGACGACGATCAGGTCGGGCTTCAGCGCGGCGATGCGTTCGAGATCGAGCGACTTGTTGTCGCCGACGCGCGGCACCGATTTCGCGGCGCTCGGGTAGTCGCTGTACGTGACCGTGCCGACGAGCTTCGCACCGCCGCCTGCCGCGTAGATCAGCTCGGTCGCGTGCGGCGCGAGGCTGACCACGCGCTGCGCGGGGACGGGGAGCGCGACCGTGTTGCCGGCGTCGTCGCGCGCGCTGACGTTCGCGTGCGCGAGCGGGGCGGCGCCGAGCGCGACCAGCGCAGCGAGCGCCGGCAGGCAGCGGCGCGCATCTTTCGTCATCGCGGCTGCGCGTGCAATGCCGGCACGCATTGCGCAAGCGCGCGCTCGAGACGCTGCCATTCGCCGTCGTTGCCCGGCAAGCCGAAGCGCACGCTCGACGGCTGCGCGAAATGGCGCGTCCAGATGCCGTGTCGTGCCAGCGCCGCATGCAAGGCCGCCGCGCGCGGATCGGCGCTCCAGCTGAACAGCGGCGTTGCGTGCACGACGAAGCCGTGTGCGCGCAGCAACGCCGCGAGCCGCTCGCCGTCGGCGGCGAGCCGTTCGCGGGCGGCCGCCTGCCACGCGCGGTCGACGAACGCGGCGGCCACCGCGTGACGCGCGGGGCCGCCGACCGTCCACGCGCCAAGCGTGTCGCGCAGTGACCCGATCAGCTCGGGATGCGCCAGCACGAAACCGGCGCGGATGCCGGCGAGGCCGAAGAACTTGCCGACCGAGCGCAGGACGACGAGACCCGGGCGATTCACGCAGGCGGCGAGCGAGCCGGTCGCGCCCGTATCGGCGAACGCCTCGTCGACGATCAGCGTGCCGCCGCGCGCCGCCAGCTGCGCGTGCCAGTCGAGCAGGCGCTCGGCGGCGACGCGCTCGGCGGTCGGGTTGTTCGGATTCCCGACGATCACGTGACGCAGCGTCGCGGGCAGCGTGTCGACGGCGATGTCGAGCGGTGCGATGCGATGGCTGCGCCGCGCGAAGGCGGGCCCGTACTCGCCGTACGCGAGCGGTGCGACGCCCACGTCGCCGTCGGGCAGCAGCGCGGGCAGCGCGCGGATCGCGGCCTGGCTGCCGGCCACCGGCAGCACGTGCGCCGGGTCCGGCGCGCCGTAGTAATCGGCCGCGCACGCGGCGAGCCCGTCGCCGTCGTCGGGCAGCCGCCGCCACGCGTCGGCGGGCACGGGCGGCACCGGATAGCCGACCGGGTTGATGCCGGTCGACAGGTCGAGCCACGCATCGTACGGAATGCCGTGGCGGCGCGCGGCGGCGTGCAGGTTGCCGCCGTGCGCGATTCGGGTGTCAGACATGTTGGGTGCCCATGACGAGGATGGCGCTCGCGACCAGCAGCGCGAGCCAGAGCGCGAGCGTGCGCGTGACGAGCGACAGCGCGGCGACGATGTGCGTGGCGCTCGCGGGCGAACCCGCGCCGAGCACCGGGCGATGCTCGAGCTCGCCGTGATAGACGGCCGGGCCGCCGAGCTGCACGTTCAGGCTGCCGGCGCCGGCAGCCATCACCGGGCCCGCGTTCGGGCTGTCCCAGTGCCGCGCCTGCGTGCGCCAGCAGCGCCAGGCCGACGCGGTGTCGCCGAGCAGCGCGTAGCTCGCGGCCGTGAGGCGCGCGGGCACCCAGTTCAGCGCGTCGTCGATCCGCGCGGCGGCCCAGCCGAAGGTCAGGAAGCGCGGCGTGCGGTAGCCCCACATCGCGTCGAGCGTGTTCGCGAGCCGGAACATCAGCGCGCCGGGGCCGCCGGCGATGACGAACCAGAAGAGGGCGCCGAAGATCGCGTCGTTGCCGTTCTCGAGCGCCGATTCGACGGCCGCGCGCGACAGCGCGCCCTCGTCGGCGGCGCTGGTGTCGCGCGACACGATGCGCGCGGTCAGCGCGCGCGCGCCCGGCAGGTCGTGCCGGAGCAGCGCGGCGGCGATCGGCGCGAGGTGGTCCGCGAGGCTCTTCGCGCCGAGCGCGAACCACAGCAGCGCGACATGCAGCGCGGCCGCGAGCGGCGTGGGCAGCGCGGCGGCCAGCCACGCGGCGATCAAGACCGGCGGCGCGACGGCCGCGAGCCACGCGGCGATGCCCGTCAGGCGGCCGCGCCGGCCGGTGTTCAGTGCAGCCTCGATGCGCGCGGCGAGCCGCCCGAACGCGACGAGCGGATGCGCGGCCGACGACGGCTCGCCGACCACGCGGTCGACGATCACCGCGATGACTGCGAGCATCGCGACCGTGGGCAACGACAGCATCAGCATGACGCGGGCTCCGTCTTGATCGCGACCGGCAGCCCGGCGACGAGCAGCGTGACGCGCGTCGCGAGCGCGGCGACGCGCTGGTTCAGGCGGCCGAGCTCGTCGACGTAGCGGCGCGTGAGCGCGCCGAGCGGCACGACGCCGAGCCCGATCTCGTTGCTGACGACGATCACCTTCGCGCGAGCGTGGCGCAGCGCGGCTTCGAGCGCGGCGACGCGTGCTTCGTAGTGCGCGTCGTCGAGCGGTTCGCCGTCGGCCGGGCACAGCAGGTTCGTGAGCCACAGCGTCAGGCAGTCGACGAGCAGGCACGCGCCGGGATCGTCGAGCCGCGCGAGGGTTTCGGCAAGCTCGACGGGCGCGTCGGCGAATCCCCAGCTCGCGGGCCGGCGCGCGCGATGATGCGCGATGCGCTGCGCGAATTCGGCGTCGGCGGCCTGCGCGGTCGCGATATAGGTGACGGGGCGACCGCTGTCGGCCGCGAGCCGCTCGGCATGCGCGCTCTTGCCCGAGCGTGCACCGCCGAGGACGAAGGTGAGATCGTGCGGAATCATCGCGTGATTGTAACGGCGCAGGCGATAATGCGGCCTTCGATTCGCCACGCCTTTTACACGATGAATGCACCCGAGCTGCGGCCGCGCGGCACGCTGATGATCCAGGGCACGACGTCGGATGCCGGCAAGAGCACGCTCGTCGCGGGCCTGTGCCGCCTGGCGCGCCGCGCCGGCGCGCGCGTCGCGCCGTTCAAGCCGCAGAACATGGCGCTTAACAGCGCGGTGACGGCCGACGGCGGCGAGATCGGCCGCGCGCAGGCGCTGCAGGCGCTCGCCGCGGGCGTCGCGCCGCATACCGATTTCAACCCCGTGCTGCTCAAGCCGACCAGCGACCGCGGCGCGCAGGTGATCATCCACGGCAAGGCGCGCGCGAACCTGAACGCGCGGGCGTACCACGACTACAAGCCGGTTGCGTTCGACGCGGTGCTCGAATCGTATGCGCGGCTGCGCGCCGGCTACGACACGGTGATCGTCGAGGGCGCGGGCAGCCCGGCCGAGATCAACCTGCGCGAAGGCGATATCGCCAACATGGGCTTCGCCGAGCGCGTCGACTGCCCGGTGGTGCTGGTCGCCGACATCGACCGCGGCGGCGTGTTCGCGCATCTGGTCGGCACGCTCGCGTGCCTGTCGGACAGCGAGCGCGCGCGGGTGCGCGGCTTCGTGATCAACCGCTTCCGCGGCGACTTCAAGCTGCTCGAACCGGGCCTCGACTGGCTGCGCGCGCAGACCGGCAAGCCGGTGTTCGGCGTGCTGCCGTACCTGCACGGCCTCACGCTCGACGCGGAGGACATGCTGCCCGCGCAGGCGCGCAGCGGCGCCGCGCACGCGGACGGCCGCGTGCTGCGCGTCGTCGTGCCGGCGCTGCCGCGGATCAGCAACCACACCGATTTCGACCCGCTGCGCGCGCATCCGCAGGTCGAGTTCACATACTGGAAGAGCGGCCCGCTGCCGGCCGCCGACCTGCTGATCCTGCCCGGATCGAAGAGCGTGCAGCGCGATCTCGCGTGGCTGCGCGACGCCGGCTGGGACGCGGCGATCCGGCGGCACCTGCGCTATGGCGGCAAGGTGATCGGCATCTGCGGCGGCATGCAGATGCTCGGCCGCTCGCTCGACGATCCGCTGGGCCTCGAAGGTGCGCCGGGCAGTGTGCCGGGGCTCGGCCTGCTCGAGTTCGACACGACGCTGCAGCCGGACAAGACGCTCAAGAACGTGACGGGCCGCCTGACCCTGCCGGGAGGGGCGGCCGTGCGCGGCTACGAGATCCACATGGGCGAGACGCGTGGCCCCGCGCTCGCGGCGCCGGCGCTCGAGCTGACGGCCGACGGCGCGGCCGCCGCGCACGCGGACGGTGCGCGCTCCGACGACGGCCAGATCATCGCCACCTACGTGCACGGGCTGTTCGACGCGCCGGACGCGTGCGCGGCGCTGCTCGCGTGGGCGGGCCTCGACGCGGCCGAGCGGATCGACTACCCGGCGCTGCGCGAGGCGTCGCTCGAACGCCTCGCCGACACGTTCGCCGCGCATCTCGACCTGCAGGCGCTGTACGCCGAATTCCGCTGAGCGGTTCGACCTCGCTTTTTTCGTCGTGTGGCGTACAACCAAAGGAGGGCGGATATCCGTCCGGAGGAGCGCGACGATGAAAGCTCGACGGTGGTGGGGCATCTTGCTGCTGGCGTTGCTGACTGTCCCGACGCTGGCGCAGGCCTGCGATTACGGATCGGGCGGCGGCAACTCGTCCGGCTATAGCGGATCGCAGGGCAAGGGCGGCGGCGGCTGACTCATGAATCGGGGGCATGACAGATCATGCCCCGTTTTATTTGAATTCGTTCTTGTGAAGAAGTAATTTAAGCGTGGTTGCGTGTTTATTGGCGGAAAAGGTTCGAATAGAGTGCGGTTCATTCCAATCCACTCCCGAAGGAACCCCGACATGAACCCCAACCGCCTCAACGATTTCGCCGCGACGCTGCTGCGCGTCGCGCTCGGCGTGCTGTACCTCGCGCACGTCGCGCAGAAGGTGTTCGTCTTCACGCTGCCCGGCACCGCGCAGTTCTTCACGTCGATCGGCCTGCCCACGTGGCTCGCGTACGTCACGACGGTGGTCGAGCTGGCGGGCGGCATCGCGCTCCTGACCGGCTTCCGCGTGCGTGCCGCCGCGCTGGCGCTGCTGCCGTTCATGCTCGGCGCGACCGCCGCGCACCTGCCGAACGGCTGGAGCTTCGGGGCGCCGCACGGCGGCTGGGAATATCCGGCGTTCTGGGCGGTGACGCTCGCCGTGCAGGCGCTGCTGGGCGGCGGCGCGTTCGCGCTCGGCGCGCCGCGGGCCGCGGCGCAGCGCACGTCGTGACCCGGCCCGGCGCCGGGGCGGATCGATGCCACCGGTTCCGGTGATGCCCCATTTGCCGATATCATCGCTCCCTGTATCCGCAATTGTGCGGCGCCCGCCTGCCTGCCGGCGCCGCGCGGCTTCTTCGGGGGGAATTCATGACGGTTATCGTGGTGGCGAATCCGAAGGGCGGCGTCGGCAAGAGCACGCTGTCCACCAATCTCGCTGGTTATTTCGCGGCGCAGGGCGCCTGGGTCGCGCTGGCCGATCTCGACCGGCAGCAGTCCGCGCATGCGTGGCTCGACCTGCGCCCGGCGGGGCTGCCCGCCATCGAGGCGTGGGAGCTCGATCCGGATGCGCCGTCGAAGCCGCCGCGCGGCCTCGAATACGCGGTGATCGACACGCCGGCCGGCCTGCACGGCAGCCGGCTCAACCTCGCGCTGCAGCTCGCGGACAAGGTGATCGTGCCGCTGCAGCCGTCGATGTTCGACATCCTCGCGACCCAGCACTTCCTCGAACGGCTCGCGAACGAGAAGGCGGTGCGCAAGGGCAGCGTCGAAGTCGGCATCGTCGGGATGCGGGTCGATGCGCGCACGCGCTCGTCCGAGCAGCTGCACCGCTTCGTCGAGGGGCTCGAGCTGCCGGTGCTCGGCTACGTGCGCGACACGCAGAACTACGTGCAGCTCGCCGCGCACGGGCTCACGCTGTGGGACGTCGCGAAGAGCCGCGTCGACAAGGATCTCGAACAGTGGGGCCCGATCGTCGCGTGGGCGGAGCGCAAGGCGTCGAAGGGCGCATAACGGAGCGGATCGGCCGCCGGCGCTAACCGCCGCTGCGCCGCGCGCATAGGACAAGGGCCGGATTCCGTGCTGCACGGAATCCGGCCCTTTGCATTGAGCGGCCCCGGCTTACGACCAGCTCTGGGTCGGCACGTGGTCGCGGCTACCCTTGATCTTGTTGTTGTCGTCGACGAACACGAGGTCCGGCTTCCAGCCGGCTTGCAGTTCGGCTTCGTCGACCATCGCGAACGCCGCGATGATCACCAGATCGCCGAGCTGCGCGCGCCGCGCGGCCGAGCCGTTCAGCGAGATCATCCCGCTGCCGCGTTCGCCCTTGATCGCGTAGGTCGAGAAGCGTTCGCCGTTGTTGATGTTCCAGATGTCGATCCGCTCGTTTTCCGCGATGTTCGCGGCTTCGAGCAGGTCCTCGTCGATCGCGCACGAGCCTTCGTAATGCAATTCGCAGTGCGTGACGGCCACGCGGTGGATCTTCGATTTGAGCATGTGGCGCTGCATGGGGCCTCCTTGATGCGTCGTGATGCGCTGGCGGACGAAAGCCGTCAGATTTCCAGGTTGTCGATGAGGCGCGTCGCGCCGAGCTTCGCGGCCGCGAGCACGACGAGCGGCTCGCCGGCTTCGAGCTCGGCGGCGCTCGGCGCGATCAGGTTCGCGCGCCGGCGGATCGAGAGGTAGTCGGGCGCCCAGCCGCGGCCGGCGAGGTGCGCCTGCGCGTGCTGCTCGAGCTTGCCGAGGTCGCGCTCGCCGCCGAGCACGCTTTCGCGCACGCGCTGCAGCGTCTTCGCGAGCTCCGGCGCCTCCTGGCGCTCGGCCGGCGCGAGATAGCGGTTGCGCGACGACAGCGCGAGGCCGTCGGTGTCGCGCACGGTCTCGGCCGCGATGATGTCGACCGGCATCGCGAGCTGCTGGCACATGCGGCGCACGATCATCAGCTGCTGATAGTCCTTCTTGCCGAACACGGCGACGCGCGGCTGCACGCAGGCCATCAGCTTCGCGACGACCGTGCACACGCCGGTGAAGAAGCCGGGCCGGAACTCGCCCTCGAGGATCCCGCCGAGGTCGTCCGGCGGCTGCACGCGGTATTCCTGCGGTTCCGGATACATGTCGCGCTCGGTCGGCGCGAACAGCACGTAGACGTTTTCCTTCTGCAGCTTGTCGATGTCGTCCTGCAGCGTGCGCGGATACTTGTCGAAATCCTCGTTCGGTCCGAACTGCAGGCGGTTGACGAAAATGCTCGCCACGACCGGATCGCCGTGCTGGCGCGCGAGGCGCATCAGCGACAGGTGCCCTTCGTGCAGATTGCCCATCGTCGGCACGAAGGCGGTGCGGTTCTGTCCGCGCAACTGGTCGCGCAGTTCCTGGATCGAGCTGATGACTTTCATGATCGGGTAGCGGGTTCCTCGCGCTGGCGCGCGTTGACGTCGCGGCAGGCGGCGTCGGGGTCGAAGCGGCAAACGCGTCCGCGCGCGGGCGGCGCGTCGGGCGTCGGCGGATTGTAGAGGATTTGGCCGCCGGACGCACCGATAAAAGGACGATCGTTCACTTTTATCGGGGATACGGCTGAGCGGGCAGGCCGGCGCCGGCGCGCCGCCCGGCGGCGCAATTCAGGCGGGCAGGTACGCGAGGCGCACGTAGATCGGCGCGAACGGTTCGGGCTGGGTGATCTCGACGAGCGATTCGCGCGCCAGCTCGAGCATCGCGATGAAGTTCACGACGACGACCGGCACGCCGCGCGACGTGTCGAACAGCTCGGCGAACTCCATGAAGCGCGCGTTCTGCAGCTTGCGCAGGATCAGGCTCATGTGCTCGCGCACCGACAGCTCCTCGCGGGAGATCTTGTGATGCTGGACGAGCTTCGCGCGCTTGAGCACGTCGGCCCATGCGGCGCGCAGGTCGTCGGAGTTCACGTCGGGGAAGCGCGGCGTGATGCTCTGCTCGATGTACACCTCGGCGCGCAGGAAGTCGCGGCCGAGCTGCGGCAGCCGGTCGAGGCGCTGCGCGGCGAGCTTCATCTGCTCGTATTCGAGCAGACGGCGCACCAGCTCGGCGCGCGGATCTTCCGCCTCCTCGCCGGTGTCGGCCTTCTTGACCGGCAGCAGCATCCGCGACTTGATCTCGATGAGCATCGCGGCCATCAGCAGGTACTCGGCCGCGAGTTCGAGGTTCGACGCGCGGATCTGGTCGACATAGCCCAGATACTGCGCGGTGACCTGCGCCATCGGGATGTCGAGCACGTTGAAGTTCTGCTTGCGGATCAGGTAGAGCAGCAGGTCGAGCGGGCCTTCGAACGTTTCGAGGAACACCTCGAGCGCGTCGGGCGGGATGTACAGGTCCTGCGGCAGCTTGAAGAGCGGCTCGCCGTACAGGCGCGCGAACGCCGCGACGCCGTCGACCGTGTCGGGCGTCGAATCGGCGCCCGCGGGCGCGGCGACCGCGTCTTCCGGCCTGGCCACGTCAGGCTGGGCCGCATTAGGCCGGGCCGCGTCAGGCCGGGCGGCGCTGGCCTCGTCGGCGGCGCTCACGTCGTCAGAAGTTCTGGTAGTAGACGTAGGACGTTTGCTTCACGCGCGATTCCTGCTGCGCGGCACGCTCGTCGAGTTCGACCGGCTGCTTGTCCCACAGCAGTGCGCGGCCCTTGCGCTGCTCTTCCTCGAGCGTCGGCTTCTGCTGCTTGAGCTGGTTCAGGAATTGCGTGACGTCGGACTGGTACGGCATGGCTTGGCTTTCCGTTTCAGGGCGGCGCGCAACGCGCCGGATTGTGCGATGGCGGGATTTTACCGCATCGCAGGGAACAGCCGGCGTGAAACGCACGTCGAACGCGCGGGCGTCGCGCCGTTGCGCGCAAGCGTCAAAGCGGCGCGCGGGCGGGGGTGGCGACGTCCGTGTGGTCAAATACGGTTTTTCGAACAATTCACATCATTGAGGGCGAGGTCATATTTGGCGGGGCAGGCACACCAGCAACGAGACACGGCGCGTGACGCAGCGCGGGGCGCCCGACGCGGCGACGCCGGCGCGGCCCGGGCCGCGCGCATCCTCGCCGGCTGCCTGGCGGCGCTCGCCGCGCTGCCCGCCTGGGCGAAATACGACGTCGAGATCGACGCGCCGCGCGCGATCCGCAAGCTCCTCAAGTCTCACCTCGACATCGCGCGCTTCGGCAAGCGCGACGACGTCAGCGACGACCAGTTCGACTTCCTCGTCACCGCCACGCCGCAGCAGGTGCGCGACCTGACCGCGACCGAAGGCTATTTCTCGCCGGTCGTGCGCACCGACGTGCGCACGCGCGACGGCAAGCGCAACGTGAAGATCGCGGTCGATCCGGGGCCGCAGACCGTCGTGTCGTCGGTCGACCTGACGTTCAACGGGCCGGTCGGCTCGGAAGACCCGAAGCAGGAGCGCGCGACGCGCTTCGCGTTCTCGCTGAAGGCGGGCGACCCGTTCACGCAGGCGGGCTGGGACGGCGCGAAGGGCGCGGCGCTCAAGCAGCTGCAGTCGCGCCGCTACCTCGGCGCGAAGATCACCGCGTCCGAGGCGCGCATCGATCCGCGCACGCAGCACGCGACGCTCGCGGTCACGTTCGACAGCGGCCCGACGTTCACGATCGGCAAGGTTGACGTCGAAGGCGTGCGCCGCTATCCGGAGAAGATCGTCACCAACGTCAATCCGCTGTCCGAAGGCGAGATCTACGACGTGCAGCGGATCACCGAGCTGCAGCGGCAACTGCAGAACACGCCGTACTACGCGAGCGTCGCGATCGACGTCGGCAGCGACACCGACAAGCCGGACCGGACGCCCGTGCACGTGAAGGTCAGCGAGTACCCGTACAACAGTGTGCGTGGCGGAGTCGGCTACGCGACCGACACCGGCCCGCACATCCAGGGCGCGTACACGTACCTCGACACGTTCGGCGCGGCCTGGCCGCTGACGGTGTCGGGGCGGCTCGACCAGATCCAGCAGTACGGCCAGGTCCAGCTGTCGATGCCGCCGGGGCCGCGCGCGTGGACCAACAGCGTGCTCGCGTCATATACGAACACCGACGTGTCGGACACGCGCATCTACAGCGCGCGGGTCGGCGTGCAGCGCACCCGCACCGGGCAGTACATCGACTACGCGTATTCGCTGATGCTGTATCAGGACCGGCTCAACCAGAACGGCGCGGGACCGACCATGAGCCGCGCGCTCGTGCCGCAGTGGGCATGGACGCGCCGCAACGTCGACGATCCGCTGTTCCCGCGCTCGGGCAACCTGATTCACGCGGAGGCCGGCTTCGCGATCAAGAACGTGCTGACCGACCAGACCTTCATCCGCGGCTACGCGCGCGGCCAGCAGTATGTGCCGATCGGCAAGCGCGACCTGTTCGTGTTCCGCGCGGAGCTGGGCGGCGTGTTCACGAGCGGCAGCTCGACCGGCGTGCCGGCGTCGCTGCTGTTCCGCGCGGGCGGCTCGAACTCGGTGCGCGGCTACGGCTACCAGAGCATCGGCAACAACGTCGACGGCTCGGTGCTGCCGACCAAGTACCTGACGACCGCCACCGCCGAATACCAGCACTGGTTCAACCGCGACTGGGGCGCCGCGACGTTCTTCGACGTCGGCACCGCGACCGACGCATGGGGCGAGAAGGTGTTCTACAAGGGCGTCGGCATCGGCGCGCGCTGGCGCAGCCCGGTCGGGCCGATCAATTTCGACCTCGCCTACGGGCTGCGCAACCACAGCGTGCGCCCGTACCTGACGCTCGGCGTCGCTTTCTGACCGAACCGATTCATCCATCACACACCGCATGACGAAGGACGCCCACGACACGCCGCCGCCCCACGATCCGGACACGCCCGACGGCCGGCCCGAGGACGCGCCGCGTCCGCCGCGCCTGTCACACGGCGGACGGGCCCTGCGCGGCGTCGCGTGGACGCTCGCCGGCGTCGTGCTGCTGGTCGTGCTGGTGGCGGGGCTCGCGCTCGCCGCGGTCACGACCGAGCGCGGCACCCGGCTCGCGTGGCAGGCGGCGGTGCGCGTGCTCGGCGGGCGGCTGTCGGGCACGCTCGAGGGCGGTGCGCTGGCCACCGGCGTGCGCCTGCGCGCGTTCGCGTGGACGAGCCCGGACGGCGCGGGCACCGAGGTGCGGATCGACCGTCTCGACGGGCGCTGGGCGTTGACCCGCGCGCCGCTGCGCCTGACGGTCGACACGCTGCGCGCCGGCACGATCGACGTGCGGATCGCGCCGGGGCCGTCGACGCCGAGCGTGATGCCGCAGGACCTGCGCCTGCCGCTGCAGCTGCGGATCGTCGACCTGCGCTTCGACCGTCTCGCGATCCACGAGGGCGGCTCGACGACGCAGCTCGACCATCTCGCGCTGAGCGGCCGCAGCGACGGCCGCCACCATGAGCTGGCGCTCGAGCGGCTCGACACGCCGTACGGCGCGCTCACCGCGCGCGCGAAGCTCGACGGCGTGCGGCCGTTCGCGCTGACGGGCGACGCGACCTATGCGGGCAAGCTCGCCGACGAGCCGGTCGATGCGCGCGCGCGCGTCTCGGGCTCGCTCGAAGCGCTCGTCGCCGACGTCAATGCGAGCGGCTTGAAGCTCAACGGGCGCGCGCACGTCGAGGCGGCGCCGTTCGGCGCGGTGCCGCTCACGCGCGCGTCGCTCGCGTTCGATCACGTGAACCCGCAGGCGCTGGCGCCGGGCGCGCCGGCCGCGGACCTCGCGGTGCGCGCCGAGCTCGCGCCCGCGCCGGCCGATCCCGCGCATCCGCACGCGTTCGCGGTGACGGGCCCGGTGTCGATCGTCAACGCGAAGCCGGGCACGCTCGGCGAGCATCTGCTGCCGGTCGTCGATGCGAACGCGACCGTGCGGCTCGACGCGCACGCGCAGCGGATCGACGGCCTCGCGCTGAAGCTGATCCGCGACGGCAGCGTGACGGGCGGCGGCGCGCTCGCGGGCGGCAAGGGCCGTTTCGACCTGAAGGTCGCGAATCTCGACCTCAACGCGTTCGTGGCGGAACTGCGCCCGATGCGGCTCGGCGGGCCGGTCGGCGTGACGCTCGCGAGCGGCGTGCAGACCGTCGAGTTCGACCTGAACGATCCGAAGCTCGCGCTCGGCGCGCGCGCGAAGGTCGCGTTGACGCCGCAGCAGACGGTGCTGACCGATGCGCGCGTGACGGCGGCCAAGGGGCGCATCGACCTGACCGGCGTGTTCCGCCACGACGCGCATTCGAGCTACGACGCGAAGGCGACGCTCGTCAACTTCGATCCGCTGCTGCTCGCCGCGATGAGCGCGTCGCCGGCCGCTGCCGGCAAGGCAGCCGCGAAGGTGGCGAAGGCCGCGCCGGCGAAGCGCGGCGAGACGCGCGTGAACGGCACGCTGACCGCGTCGGGCGCGTTCGCGCCGCAAGTATCGACGAAGGCGACCTTCAAGCTCGGCGACAGCCTGTACGACGGCGTGCCGCTGACCGGCGCGGGCGTCGTGCAGCTCGCCGGCACGCGGATCCTGCCGAGCAGCGCGAACCTGTCGATCGCGGGCAACCGCGTCGACCTGCGCGGCAGCTTCGGCGCGCCCGGCGACCGGCTGCGCTTCGCCGTCGAGGCGCCGCAGCTCGACCGGCTCGGCTTCGGCGTCGCGGGGCTCGTCGAGGCGCAGGGCGACCTGACGGGCAGCTTCGCGCATCCGAACGTGACCGCGACCTACAAGGCCCAGGGCGTCGTGTTCGGCGCGAACCGGATCGGCGCCGCGCAGGGGCGCGCCGACATCCGCGACGGCGCGCACGGCGCGCTGGTGTTCACCGCCGACGCGAGCAACGTGACGCTCGGCTCGCTGCAGCTGAAGGCGCTGCGCGCGAACCTCGACGGCACGCGCGCGAAGCACACGCTCGACGCGTCGGCGGTCGGGATGGCGGGCGGGCGCGTGATCGACCTGACGGTCGCGGCGAACGGCGGTGTCGTGGAAAACCGCGACGGGATGCGCTGGGACGGCACCGTGACGCGCCTCGAGAACCGCGGCACGCCGGCATTCGCGCTGCAGACGCCGCTCGTCGTATCGGCGGGCCCCGGGCGCGTGACGCTCGGCGCGACGAAGCTGACGCTCGAAGGCGCGGCGATCGACCTGAAGACCTTCGTGTTCGACCACGGCCTGCTGCGCTCCGTGGGCACGGTGAGCGGCGCGTCGGTCGCGCGCTTCCTCGAGATTCGCCGGGAACTGACCGGCGAGCGAGCGCCGGTACGGACCGACGTGGTGCTCGACGCCGACTGGGATTTTGCGCTCGGCACTTCCGCGACCGGCTCTCTGCAGGTGAAGCGGCGCAGCGGCGACGTGACCGTCGAGACCGCGCGCGGGATTGCATCGCTCGGGCTCACCGACCTGCAGGCGCGCGCCGCGTTCGGCGCGGGCAACCGGCTGAACGTGACCGTGCAGGCCAAGGCGAACCGGGTCGGCACGCTCGACGCGAGCGTCGCGGTGCCGTTCGCGCCGCGCGACGGCATGCTCGCGGTCGCTGACGACGGCCCGCTGTCGGGCCGCATCGATGCCGACATTCCGTCGCTGAAGGCGACCGGCTACCTGTTCGGGCCGAGCTACCTGCTCGGCGGGCGCGCGGCGCTGAAGCTGACGGTCGCCGGCACGCCGGCGAAGCCGAACGTATCGGGGATGCTGACGGGCGACGACCTGTCCGCGACGCTCGTCGACCAGGGCGTGCAGCTGAAGGACGGCATCGTGCGCATCCGGCTGGCGGAGAACCTCGTCGAATTCCAGCAGGTCGAGTTCCACGGCGGCAACGGCACGCTGCGCGCGATCGGCCGCGTGCGGCTCGACAACGAGGCCCCCGACCTGACCGCGAGCATCGTCGCGGACAAGCTCGAGCTGTTCGCAGCGCCTGACCGCAAGCTGTCGCTGTCGGGCAAGGCGACGGTCGCGAACGAGGGCGCGCACGGCGGGCTCGCGATCGACGGCAAGTTCGTCGTCGACCATGCGCTGTTCGACCTGCCGGAACAGGCGGCGCCGCACCTGTCCGACGACGTGGTGATCGTGCGCCCGGACAGCACGGTGCGCGGCGAGACGCAGACCGGCACCGCGATCGCGAAGTCGCAGCCGGCGACCGACAAGCCCGCGCCGTCGCTCGCACCGCGCGCGAACATCGACATCGGCCTCGGCAACGACTTCCGGTTCAAGGGCCACGGCGCGGATCTCGGGCTGCGCGGCACGATCACCGTGATGAGCGCACCCGGCGTGCCGCTGCGCGCGGTCGGCAACGTGCGCGTGACCGAAGGCTCGACGTATACGTCGTTCGGCCGCAAGCTCGCGATCGAGAACGGCTTCTTCACGTTCAACGGCCCGGTGTCGAACCCGGGCGTCAACATCCTCGCGATGCGGCGCAACCAGGAAGTCGAGGCGGGCGTGCAGGTGACGGGCACGATCCAGTCGCCGACGGTCAAGCTCGTGTCGGAGCCGAACGTGACCGACAACGAGAAGCTGTCGTGGCTGCTGTTCGGCCACGGCACCGACCAGGGCAACAACCTCGGCCAGCAGAACACGATGACGGCCGCGCTCGCGCTGCTCGGCAGCGCGACCGGCAAGCGCGTCGCGCAGACGATCGGCCTCGACGAATTCTCGATCGGCCGCAGCGACGTCGGCCTGACCGATCCGCAAGTCGTGCAGATCTCGAAAGCGATCAACGAGCGCTTCGTGCTCGGCTACGAGCAGGGGCTGCAATCGGCGAGCAACGCGTTCAAGGCGACGATCAACCTGACGCGCTTCTGGTCGGTGTCCGCGTACGGCGGCACGTTCCAGGGCGTCGACCTGAACTACACGCGGCGCTTCGACCGGTGGTTCGGCCAGCGGTGACGGCGGGGGGGAGGCATGACAGAGCGCCGGGGACGACCCCTGGCGTTCTGCACGAGGTGGGCGCCGGGGGCCTCAAGAGCCTGGTTCAGCATTCTTGCTCGTTGCCAAGGCCGTAGTTGCAAGCAAAGGGATCGTGCCACTTATTTTTTTTATATAGCAAGTTGACTGCTCCCCCTCTGGACCAAAACAGTGTGGAAGTTCCTCCTGAATATAGTTGGAATTTGCCAGAGCTGTTGTCGCTGAATGTAATTGTCCCGGTTGTGTAGCAGGGCGAGTAGCGTTCGGTCGTAACTGTATAATTTTCGATAGGATATGCTTTTTCGAAATAATGCCTCACTTGGTTGATCGTTGGTTTAAATTTCTTGCAGCCTTCCGTCAAATTGGAGTCCTGGGTGTCAAGATTTAATCCCGTTTCATCGATCGTCACTTTTCTCACGGTTCTTGCTTGGGTTGTTGTTTGTAGTGTGAGAAAAACAAGTGCGAGCAAGAGTTTGGCTGGTCTCGAATTTACCATTTTGCGGTGGCTGCTTCTGTCGGTGTTTTGTAGGATAGCTGAGGGTGGCGATAAATTTCATGGGATGAAATGTAAAGAGTTTTAGTTAACTCTTTGATTAACCATTGCAGGGATGAATTTTGCTTTTCTGTGACGCTTTCATACACTTTCTCCTTCCTGTTGGTGCCGGGTATGTCTTTGTCGTGTGCCGCTCCAACCATTTCAATGCCGATCGAGTCGTTGTTCGATGGGTATCGATTCGGCCAGTTTTTTTTGTGCTCGTGAATTGATAGCTTTGTATATTTGTGTTTCATTCCAGATGCTATCTTCAATTCTGCGGCGGGGCATTCGTGTGTAATGATGCAGCGGGATTTGAGTTTTCCAACGTGATTGGTTCTTTTGAGTAGTGAAGCTGTTTGATAGATTGTTCCGTCTTTGTCGATTAGGAAGTGCGCGCCATTGGCCCCTTTTTTTCTGTAGCTGTTGAAGATGCTTTCTGCTGTTGGGCTGTCTGTTTGATGAACGACGATTCCGTTAACCTTGATCATTGGGCTTCGTTCAATTTCTGAAAATATCTTGACCTGGATGCGCTCCGCATCGACATGACCTTGTTTTGAAATGAACAGCATGATATGTCCCGTTGTTAGATGGCCTTGTTTGCTTTAATGTCGTAACCCATAGCCACTGTTCCGGCGCCACCACCCTGGGCGTTCTGAATCACATATTCTTGTTTCACACGGGAGAAAGACAATCGAACTTCTTCGCGCGGGACCCTCATGTTGGGGTTGCTAACCGGCTTGACTCCGGTGACGAGCACGTCCTCCATCGTGATCTTCAGGTATTCGAGTGGTTTGCCGCCAGCTTTACGCATCACCAGCACAGCGCTGTCGATAGGCTTGCCTGTCAAGCAATACTGAATCAGATTCGGTGTGGCGCGATCGATATAGTGCTCGAACGTTAGATCGTCAACGGTGCATTTGCCTGCGCCACCACCGCTTCCCATGTGCATATTGGATTGCTGGCTTACCGACCAAGTCCATGTTAGTACCTCAATTTCATTCGAACGACTGCGATCGGTCGATTCGCCCTCGATGCCCGTGAGCTTCAAGAAAATATCCTGCGCCACCTTATTTCTCCTGTCGGATTATTGAGAAATCGAAGGCACCTGTCTGCTGCTCAAAGTGCTCTCGTGTGAAAAATTACTCATCCTGGAGCATTTAATCCATAGGACATGTATTGTTTTGACGGATTGTTGCCGTTGGCATCGGGGCAATCTCGCAGGACGTTGCAAACGGGGCGCAGCGTGCGGTGGATGTCGTTGGCGCTCGCAAGGTCAGCATCGACAACGGCGTGGCGCAGGCGTAAAAAAACGCACGCATCGTGCGGGACTGTCGAGCGAGCGGCGGCGCGCGCCGCTTACTTCACGCGCATGCCGGGCTTCGCGCCGCTGTGCGGCTCGAGGATGTAGAGGCCCGGCTCGGCCTTCTCGTCGGTTGCCGACGCCGGGAGCACCATCTCTTCGGACAGGCCGAACTTCATCTAGCGCGGCGCGAGGTTAGCGACCATCACGGTCAGCTTGCCGACGAGCTGCTCCGACTGGTACGCGGACTTGATCCCGGAGAACATGTTGTGGGTCTTCTCCTCGCCGACGTCGAGCGTCAGCTGCAGCAGCTTGTCCGAGCCTTCGACCGCCTGGCACGCGACGATCTTCGCGATGCGCAGGTCGATCTTTGCGAAATCGTCGATCGAGATGGGCGAGTCGGCGCCGTCCGAGCTGTTCGCGGCGGCGGGCTTCGCGTTCGCCTTTGCGGCCTTCGCGTCGGCTGTCGCGGCTTTCGCGGCCTTCGCGCTGCCGGCCGCGTCCGTCGAGGTGCCCGCGCCGGCCAGCGAATCGCGGTTCGCGGCGAGCAGCGCGTCGATCTGTTTCGGCCGCAGCGACGTCGGCCTGACCGATCCGCAAGTCGTGCAGATCTCGAAAGCGATCAACGAGCGCTTCGTGCTCGGCTACGAGCAGGGGCTGCAATCGGCGAGCAACGCGTTCAAGGCGACGATCAACCTGACGCGCTTCTGGTCGGTGTCCGCGTACGGCGGCACGTTCCAGGGCGTCGACCTGAACTACATGCGGCGCTTCGACCGGTGGTTCGGCCAGCGGTGACGGCGGTGAGTGCGCAACCGGCTCAGCGGTCGTTCGCTCCTGCCGCGCACGCGGCGAATCCTTCCTGCGTGTCGGCGACCGTGACGTCGACCTGCACCAGCCGGCCGCGCGCATCGACCCGCCGCGCGCGGAAGTAGTGACGGTAGCGCAGCGCGGCGGCCGCGACCGGCGGCGTGATCCGCGCATTCCACGATTCCAGCGAGAAGCCGTCGGCTTCCAGCCATTGCAGCAGCCGCGACACGCCCGCATCGTCGGGCGGCACCACGAGGTCGACGTCGTTCAGCGGCGTATCGGTGTCGTCATCGGCATGGCCCGCTTCGGCCGCGAGCCGGCGCGCGAAGCCGCCGAACACCGCGAACGCGAAGCCGTCGCGCGTCAGCGCGGCGACGAGCGCACGGGCGGCGTCGGCATCGCTCGCAAGCGGCGCCTTGCGGCACACGAGCGCGTACTCGTGCGTGCGATCGGTCGCGCCGTCGCCGTGCGGCGCGGGGCCGCCCGCGCGTTCGTAGATCAGCACGCGTTCCTCGTGCAGCACGAAGCGTTCGCCGAGCAGCCGCGCGACATCCCACGCGAGCGGCACGAACCGGCCGCCGAGGCGCAGGTTCTGCGCCATCGCGATGCACCAGCCGCCCGGTTCGAGCAGCGCGTGCACGCCCGCGAACACGTTGCGCATCCGTTCCAGAAACGGCGCGTAATGCGCGACGCCGTACAGCTGCCCGTCGGCCGACTTGCCGGGCAGCTCGTCGCAGCCGAAGTACGGCACGCTCGTCAGGCACAGCGTGAACGGGCCGCCGGCGTCGCGCGCGGCGGTTTGCGTCGCGGCGGTCGACAGGTCGCCCGCGAGCACCGGATGGCGGCTGGCCGTGGCGCCCGCCCGCGCGAGCCGTTCGCGCGCGAACGCCGCACGCTCCGGATCGATCTCGACGCCGAGCGCCGGTGCGCCGCATTGCGCGGCGGCGACGAGCGTCGTGCCGAAGCCGCAAAATGGATCGACGATCCAGCCGCCCGGCGTCGCGTGGCTGCCGATGAACGGCACCATCTGCTCGACCCAGCCGCAATCGCGTGCGGCGAATGAATCCCGCGCACGCAGGTCGGCGGGCAGGGTGGTGTCGGCGGCTTCTTCGGTCAGGCGCAGCCAGCTAGTTGCGGTGGTCATCGTCGCTCCACAGGATGTCGCGCGTCGGCTGCCAGCCCGCGCACAGGTTGCCGTTCGGATGAAATACGAGCTTGTACACGGCGTCGCGCAGTTCGTGCTCGCGCATCGCGCCGTAGTCGGATGCCTCGAACACGACTTCGAACCCGTCGCGGTGCGCCCAGCGCGCGTTCCAGAAGTAGTAGCCGCCCGTCAGCGCGATCGGCTCGCACCGGGAGGCAAACGCGGGGTCGGCGACGCACGCGAGCAGCAGCGCGTCGATCGCGATCCGCGCGTGGTCGACGTAGCGTCGCGTCGCGTTGTGCCGGTACGTGTCGGGCAGCGTGGAGAATTCGCGGAAGATCACGGCGCTCGCGCCGAGCGCGCGTGCGCGGTCCAGATAACGGAGCACGTCGGCCGGCGTTTCGACGCCGCCGCGCTGCACGATGCAGACGAGCTTGACCGGGAAGCGCTCGCGCGCGGCGGCGAACGCCGTCTCGAACGCGGCGTCGCGCATCACGGGCTGGCCGGGGCGAAAGCGCATGATCGACTGGTTCACGTCGTCGCGATCGTGATGGCGCGACCATTCGAGCCACGACAGCCCGAAGTTCGCGAGCGCGGGCAGCAGCGCGTCGCCGTGCTCGACGAGGCCCGCGCCGTTCGTGTACAGCACGCTGCCGCCGACGTCGGGACCGTCGTCGCCGGCCGCGCCGAGGGTCGCGACGAGCGACAGCAGCCAGCCCGGATCGTCGGTGTTCTCGAGCCCGGACAGCGAATACGACAGCGGCACGCCGCGCAGCGCCCGCAGCGCGCGGCCGAGCCTGTCGAAATAGTTCGCGCCGGGGCGCAGGCTCGCGGCCATCGGGCCGGACGCGGTCTCGTCGACGAGCGTTTCCGAGCAGAACCGGCAGCGCGCGGAGCAGGGCTGCGCGGCGGCGTAGGGCGTGAACGTCAGCGGCTGTGCAAAGCGGATCGCGCGCTTCCCGAGCCGGTGCGTGTGCCAGCGGGTGCGGTCGTCGGCGGGCGGCTCGCGCAGCGCGAGCCACGCGAAGCGTTCGGCGAGTGCGCCGAACGCGCGGCTGCGCACGACGAGCGGCGCGACGCCGTTCGCGTCGGCGACCGGCACGAGCGGGATCGTCAGCGGGGAACCGGCGCGGCTCATGCGGGACGACGCGCGCGTCCGGCCGGCAGGGAAGGCATCGGGTGCGTTTTCATTTCGTTGTACTTTGGACGGAGCCCGCCGCCACGGCCCGTGGCGGACCGCTCGCGGCGGTCTTCGGAATCCGGCGGGTTCCGGTGCTGCAGATTGTGTCGGCTTGCGCCGGCGGCTGCCGCGCAAGCCGACATGGTAGCGGAATCCGTCCGCGGTACGCGCCGGGTGGCGACCCATGCGGCACGCGTAAAAAAGCCCCGCACGCATCGTGCGGGGCTGTCGCGCAAGCGGCGGGGCGCGCGGCTTACTTCACGCGCATGCCCGGTTTCGCGCCGCTGTGCGGCTCGAGGATGTAGAGGCCCGGCTCGGCCTTCTCGTCGGTCGCCGACGCCGCGAGCACCATCCCTTCGGACAGGCCGAACTTCATCTTGCGCGGCGCGAGGTTCGCGACCATCACGGTCAGCTTGCCGACGAGCTGCTCCGGCTCGTACGCGGACTTGATCCCGGAGAACACGTTGCGGGTCTTTTCCTCGCCGACGTCGAGCGTCAGCTGCAGCAGCTTGTCCGAGCCTTCGACCGCCTGGCACGCGACGATCTTCGCGATGCGCAGGTCGATCTTCGCGAAATCGTCGATCGAGATGGGCGCGTCGGCATCCGCGCCGTTCGCCGCCGCGGCAGGCTTCGCACTCGCCTTCGCGGCTTTCGCGTCGGCCGTCGCGGCTTTCGCAGCCTTCGCGCTGCCGGCCGCGTCTGCCGTTGCGCCGCCTCCGGCCTGCAGCGAATCGCGGTTCGCGGCGAGCAGCGCATCGATCTGCTTCGCGTCGACGCGGGTCATCAGGTGCTGGTACGCCTTGATCGGCCGTTCCGACGACAGCGGCTTCGCGGCGTCGGCCCACGCGAGCGGCGCGATGCCGAAGAACGCCTCGACCGCTTCCGCGACGTGCGGCATCACCGGCTTCAGCGCGAGCGACAGCAGGCGGAACGCCTCGAGGCTGACGCTGCAGGTCTCGTGCAGCGCGACGGCGTTCGCCGGGTCCTTCGCGAGCTCCCACGGCTTCGCGCCGTCAACGTACGCGTTGACCTCGTCGGCGAGCTCCATCGTCTGGCGCAGCGCGCGGCCGTATTCGCGGGCCTCGTAGTGTGCGGCGATGCCGGGAATCGCGTCGCGCAGCTTCGCGACGAGCGGGTGGTTCATCGCGCTGTCCTGCACGCGGCCGTCGAAGCGCTTGAGCAGGAAGCCCGCGGCGCGGCTCGCGATGTTCACGTATTTGCCGACGAGGTCGCTGTTCACGCGCGCCTGGAAGTCGTCGAGGTTCAGGTCGAGGTCTTCCATCGTCGCGTTCAGCTTCGCGGCGAAGTAGTAGCGCAGCCACTCGGGGTTCAGGCCCGTGTCGATGTAGCTTTGCGCGGTGATGAACGTGCCGCGCGACTTCGACATCTTCGCGCCGTCGACCGTCAGGAAGCCGTGCGCGAACACGTTGGTCGGCGTGCGGTGGCCGGAGAACTCGAGCATCGCGGGCCAGAACAGCGTGTGGAAGTACAGGATGTCCTTGCCGATGAAGTGGTACTGCTCGGCGGTCGAGCCCTTGCGGATCCACGCGTCGAAATCGATCCCGCGTTGGTCGCACAGGTTCTTGAAGCTCGCGTAGTAGCCGACCGGCGCGTCGAGCCACACGTAGAAGTACTTGCCGGGCGCGCCCGGGATCTCGAAGCCGAAGTAGGGCGCGTCGCGCGAGATGTCCCAGTCGGCGAGCTTCGCTTCGCCGGCGTCGCCGAGCCATTCGCGCATCTTGTTGGTCGCTTCCGGCTGCGCGAGGCCGCTCACCCAGTCACGCAGGAACGCTTCGCAGCGCGGATCGGACAGGCGGAAGAAGTAGTGCTTCGACGTCTTGCGCACCGGCGTCGCGCCCGACACCACCGAATACGGGTTCAGCAGCTCGGTCGGCAGGTAGGTCGAGCCGCACACTTCGCAGTTGTCGCCGTACTGGTCCTTCGCGTGGCACTTCGGGCACTCGCCCTTGATGAAGCGGTCCGGCAGGAACATTTCCTTGACGGGATCGTACGCCTGCTCGATCTCGCGCTCGGCGATCAGGCCGTTTTCCTTCAGCGCGAGGTAGATCTGCTCGCTCAGCACGCGGTTCTCGTCCGAATCGGTCGAGTAGAAATTGTCGAACGACACGCCGAAGCTGTCGAAATCGCGCTTGTGCTCGGTCCAGACGCGGTCGATCAGCTGCTTCGGCGTCAGCCCTTCCTTCTCCGCGCGCAGCATGACCGGCGTGCCGTGCGTGTCGTCGGCGCCGATGTAGTAGACCTCATGGCCGTGCATTCGCAGCGTCCGCACCCAGATGTCGGTCTGGATGTACTCGACCAGGTGGCCGATGTGGATCTGGCCGTTGGCGTACGGCAGAGCGGACGTGACGAGAATCTGGCGGCGGCCTTGCGGCGCGGCCTGCACGGAAGTGAGGTCGGATGCGGACATAGGGTCTGTAGAGGAACGGCGGGAAACCACTGGAAACTGCGATTCTAGCAGGGGCGCGGGCTGGACAGGCGGGTGGCCGGCGCAGGCGGCGCGGGCGGGAGGCGGGGGCGCGCAAGCGGTGTGCCCGAGCGCCGGATGCTGCGTTGCAGCACAAATTTCGCCGGCAAAAAAAACCGGGGCGGATACGGCCCCGGAGCAACAACGACAAGAGGAGAATGGTGACGCGCCGGCAACACCAGCCACGTACCGTAAAGAAAGACCACGGGCCGCGACAGAAGTTCGAAATTTTTTTCGATTTGTTACTTGCCCCGCCGGAAGCCTTGTCCGGCGGGGCAGTGCGGGCGGCGCGCCCGCGCATTCCCCGCCTGCGCGCTTACTGCTGCGCAGCGCGCAGGTAGATTTCGACGCGACGGTTCTGCGCGCGGCCGGCTTCGGTCGCGTTGTCGGCGATCGGGTTCGACGCGCCCATGCCTTGCGCCGACAGGCGGCCGCCGGCGACGCCGCGCTGCGTCAGCGCGTTGACGACGCTCTGCGCGCGGTTCTGCGACAGCGTCTGGTTCAGCCCCGCCGAGCCGGTGCTGTCGGTGTAGCCGACGACCGACGCGGTGACCTGCGGGTTCTGGTTCAGCGTCGTCGCGAGATCGTTCAGCAGCGGCGTGAAGGCCGGCGTGATCGCGTACTGGTTCGTCGCGAACGTCACCGAGCTCGGCACGTTCAGCTTCAGCGAGCCGTCCGGCTGCTCGGTCACCTGCGTGCCGGTCTGGGCCGCCGACGGCGCGAGCTTGTTCTTGATCGCCTGCCAGTTGTAACCCGTCACGCCGCCGACCAGTGCACCGACGCCTGCACCGATCGCCGCGCCCTTGCCGCCGCCCGCCAGCGCGCCGATGCCGGCGCCCAGCGCGGCGCCCGCGCCCGTGCCGACGGCCGTGTTGGTGCCTTGCGGCGACGTCGCGCAGCCGGCGAGAACCGCACCGGCCAATACGAAGACGGACAAGCGGGTCGCGATTTTCATGTTCATCTGGGATTCCTCTCTTGGTTGAACGAGTCGACAACGACAACAACAACAGGTATGGCTTCCTGGGCAGGCCCGCCCGGAAAAAGGGGGCGATCCTGCGCGCGCGGCGGCCGCTGCGGCGACCGCATGCCCTGCCCGGCAGCGTGGCTGTTCCGGCAGCGCGACGCGTCAGCCTCTACAATATAGGCGGTACGGGGTCGATTTGGCCCCATAGCGTGCCGCACGCGAAGATTGCGCCGGCTCGCGCGTTCGCGCAATGGCATGCAACAGATTCTTTCACTTTTCCCGATTTTCGCGACGTTATTTGATAATTCTTGACGTTTGAGCGAGAAAAGAACGTTTTCACGGAGTTTCGATGAGTATCGACCGGGCCCTCGTCGACGCCGCGCTCGCGGTTGTCGTTGATCCCAACACCGGCCGCCCGTATGCGGCCAGCAAAGGCGTGCGCAACGTCGCGATCGACGGCGACGTCGTGAGCGTCGACGTGGTGCTCGGCTATCCGGCGAAGAGCCAGCACGACGACGTGCGTGCGCGCGTGAGCGCCGCGCTCAAGGCCGTGCCGGGCGTGCGCGACGTGCGCGTCGCCGTCTCGCAGGACATCGTCGCGCATACCGTGCAGCGCGGCGTCAAACTATTGCCGAACGTGAAGAACATCGTCGCGGTCGCGTCCGGCAAGGGCGGCGTCGGCAAGAGCACGACGGCCGTCAACCTCGCGCTCGCGCTGGCGGCGGAAGGCGCGTCGGTCGGCATCCTCGACGCCGACATCTACGGCCCGTCGCTGCCGACGATGCTCGGCATCCACGGCCAGCGGCCCGAGTCGCCGGACAACCAGTCGATGAACCCGCTCGTCGGCCACGGGCTGCAGGCCAACTCGATCGGCTTCCTGATCGAGGAAGACAACCCGATGGTATGGCGCGGCCCGATGGCGACGTCGGCGCTGGAACAGCTGCTGCGCCAGACCAACTGGCGCGAGCTCGACTACCTGATCGTCGACATGCCGCCGGGCACCGGCGACATCCAGCTGACGCTCGCGCAGCGCGTGCCGGTGACGGGCGCGGTGATCGTCACGACCCCGCAGGACATCGCACTGCTCGACGCGAAGAAGGGCCTGAAGATGTTCGAGAAGGTCGGCATCCCGATCCTCGGCATCGTCGAGAACATGAGCATCCACGTCTGCTCGAACTGCGGCCACGAGGAGCACATCTTCGGCGCGGGCGGCGCGCAGCGGATGTCGAAGGAATACGGCGTGAACGTGCTCGGCAGCCTGCCGCTCGACATCGCGATCCGCGAGCGGGCCGACAGCGGCGCGCCGACGGTCGCGGCCGATCCGGACGGCACGCTCGCGCAGCGCTATTGCGAAATTGCGCGCGGCGTCGCGCTCGCCATTGCCGAGCGCGCGCGCGACATGACGTCGAAGTTTCCGAGCATCGTTGTTCAAAATACGTAAAACCCTTGCGGGGCGGGGCCGGACGCTGTTTACGCCGCCGCGAGGCGCGGTATCATGGCGACTTTTCCAGGGTCCCTTTACCCGACCGGCGGGCGCCGCATCACACGCGGCGCCTGCCGGCATGAGGAACGCATGAACGAACGACATCACGGCGCGCGGGCCGGCAGCGTGCGGCACGCGCTGCTGGCCGCCGCCGCGCTGGGCCTCTTGGCCGGCTGTACTTCCTTTTCATCGACGCACGAAAAGCGCGCCGACGCGCAACTGCAACCGACCGTCGGATCGCAGACGCGCGGCATGGTGACGCTCGTCGAGCGCCCCGACGGCGTGCAGGTCACCTACAACCTGGTGGGCCTGCCGCCGAACAGCGACCATGCGCTGCAGGTGCACGAGCGCGGCGACTGCAACGCGGGCGACGGTTCGAGCGCCGGCCAGGTGTTCTCGCCGGCCGCCGACCGGCTGCGCGCGGGCGCCCGCGTCGCCGGCGATCTCGGCAACATCCACGCGGACGCGAACGGCGTCGCGGCCGGCTTCATCGTCGCGCCCGACCTGGCGCTCGACGGCGTGCGCTCGGCGCTCGGCCGCTCGGCGCTCGTGCATCGCGAACCGGGCGATCCGGCGTTCCCGCAGCACGGCGCGGGGCCCGCGCTCGCGTGCGGCGTGATCCGTTGATGAGAAGGGCCGCATGCGCGTCCGCGCGATCGCGTAAAATGTGCGCCTTTCCCGGCCGCCGCCGAGTGCGGGCGGCCCTCCTGACAGTCACGCAGCGTTTTCTGGCGCCCTGATATGAGCATCAAATCCGACAAGTGGATCCGGCGCATGGCCGAAGAGCACAAGATGATCGAGCCGTTCGTGCCCGATCAGGTCCGTGCGTCCGAAGACGGCCGCAGGATCGTCAGCTACGGCACGTCGAGCTACGGCTACGACATCCGCTGCGCCGACGAATTCAAGATCTTCACGAACATCAACTCGACGATCGTCGACCCGAAGAACTTCGACGAGGGTTCGTTTGTCGATTTCAAGGGCGACGTGTGCATCATCCCGCCGAACTCGTTCGCGCTGGCCCGCACCGTCGAATATTTCCGCATTCCGCGCACCGTGCTGACGGTCTGCCTCGGCAAGTCGACCTACGCGCGCTGCGGGATCATCGTCAACGTGACGCCGTTCGAACCCGAGTGGGAAGGCTACGTCACGCTGGAATTCTCGAACACCACGCCGTTGCCCGCGAAGATCTACGCCAACGAAGGCGTCGCCCAGGTGCTCTTCTTCGAGAGCGACGAGGTGTGCGACGTGTCGTATGCGGATCGCGGCGGCAAGTATCAGGGGCAACGGGGTGTCACGCTGCCGAAAACCTGATCTGGTTGCATACAGGAACACCGACCAGTTACCGGGTGACCGCCGCGCGTGAAGCGCTGCGGTCGTTCTTTTTGGAGAATCGCCCATGAAGTTTCGTTTCCCCGTCGTCATCATCGACGAAGATTTCCGCTCCGAGAACATCTCGGGCTCCGGCATCCGGGCACTGGCCGAAGCGATCGAGAAGGAGGGCGTCGAAGTCCTCGGCCTCACGAGCTACGGCGATCTGACGTCGTTCGCGCAGCAGTCGAGCCGCGCGTCGTGCTTCATCCTGTCGATCGACGACGACGAACTCATGCTCGGCGAGACCGGCCCGGACGGCGAGCTGCCCGAGCTGGCCACCGCGATCATCGAGCTGCGCGCGTTCGTCAGCGAAGTGCGCCGCCGCAACGCGGACATCCCGATCTTCCTGTACGGCGAGACGCGCACGTCGCGCCACCTGCCGAACGACATCCTGCGCGAGCTGCACGGCTTCATCCACATGTTCGAGGACACGCCGGAGTTCGTCGCGCGCCACATCATCCGCGAGGCGAAGGTCTATCTCGACTCGCTCGCGCCGCCGTTCTTCAAGGAACTGGTCAAGTACGCGGACGAAGGCTCGTACTCGTGGCACTGCCCGGGCCACTCGGGCGGCGTCGCGTTCCTGAAGAACCCGCTCGGCCAGATGTTCCACCAGTTCTTCGGCGAGAACATGCTGCGCGCGGACGTCTGCAACGCCGTCGACGAACTCGGCCAGCTGCTCGACCACACGGGCCCGGTGGCCGCGTCCGAGCGCAACGCCGCGCGCATCTTCAGCGCCGATCACCTGTTCTTCGTGACCAACGGCACGTCGACGTCGAACAAGATCGTCTGGCATGCGACGGTCGCGCCCGGCGACATCGTGCTCGTCGACCGCAACTGCCACAAGTCGATCCTGCACGCGATCACGATGACGGGCGCGATTCCGGTGTTCCTCACGCCGACGCGCAACCACTTCGGCATCATCGGCCCGATCCCGCGCGACGAGTTCAAGCCGGAGAACATCCGCAAGAAGATCGAGGCGAACCCGTTCGCGCGCGAGGCGATGCGCCAGAACCCGGAGATGAAGCCGCGGATCCTGACGATCACGCAGAGCACCTACGACGGCGTCGTCTACAACGTCGAGATGATCAAGGACCTGCTCGGCGACCTGCTCGACACGCTGCACTTCGACGAAGCGTGGCTGCCGCATGCGACGTTCCACGACTTCTACCGCGACATGCACGCGATCGGCGACGGCCGGCCGCGCACCGGCGCGCTGGTGTTCGCGACGCACTCGACGCACAAGCTGCTCGCCGGCATCTCGCAGGCGTCGCAGATCGTCGTGCAGGATTCGGAGAACCGCACGTTCGACAAGCACCGCTTCAACGAGGCGTACCTGATGCACACGTCGACGAGCCCGCAGTACGCGATCATCGCATCGTGCGACGTCGCGGCCGCGATGATGGAGCCGCCGGGCGGCACCGCGCTCGTCGAGGAATCGATCGCCGAGGCGATCGACTTCCGCCGCGCGATGCGCAAGGTGGACGCCGAGTACGGCGACGACTGGTTCTTCAGCGTGTGGGGGCCGGAAGACCTGGCGCAGGAAGGCATCGGCTCGCGCGAAGACTGGATGCTGAAGCCGAACGACCGCTGGCACGGCTTCGGCCCGCTCGCGGAAGGCTTCAACATGCTCGACCCGATCAAGGCGACGATCATCACGCCGGGGCTCGACGTGGACGGCGAATTCGGCGAGACCGGCATTCCGGCCGCGATCGTCACGAAGTACCTCGCCGAGCACGGGATCATCGTCGAGAAGACGGGCCTGTACTCGTTCTTCATCATGTTCACGATTGGCATCACGAAGGGCCGCTGGAACTCGATGGTGACCGAGCTGCAGCAGTTCAAGGACGACTACGACAACAACCAGCCGCTGTGGCGCGTGCTGCCGGAATTCGTCGCGCAGCATCCGCGCTACGAGCGCGTCGGCCTGCGCGACCTGTGCACGCAGATCCACGACGTTTACCGCGCGAACGACATCGCCCGCCTGACGACCGAGATGTACCTGTCGGACATGGAGCCGGCGATGAAGCCGTCCGACGCGTTTGCGAAGCTCGCGCACCGCAAGATCGACCGCGTGCCGCTCGACGAACTCGAAGGCCGCGTGACGAGCATCCTGCTGACGCCGTACCCGCCGGGCATTCCGCTGCTGATTCCGGGCGAGCGCTTCAACAAGACGATCGTCAACTACCTGCGGTTCGCGCGCGACTTCAACGAGCGCTTCCCGGGCTTCCACACCGACATCCACGGCCTCGTCGCGGAAGAGGTGAACGGGCGCGTCGAGTACTTCGTCGACTGCGTGCGCGATTGACGATGGCGCGAAATCGATTCGGGACGATGCGCGCGGCCGCGGCCGCGCTCGTCGCCTGGGCGGCCTGGTCGGCGGGGTTGGACGGGGCGCACGCGGAAGTCGCCGCGGCCGATCCGGTCGACGTCGCGATGCGGCAGTGCCTCGCGCAGCGCGATCGCTCGTCGACGGCCGGGCAGATCCAGTGCATGGGCGAAGCGCAGCAGCAGTGGCAGACGGTGATGGACGCCGCGTACAAGCGCCTGCTGAACGATGCGCCCGACGACGCGAAGCGCGGCTGGCAGGAGAGCCAGCGGCGCTGGCTCACGTGGCGCAAGGACGAAGCACTGCTGCTGAAGGCCGTCTACGACACGACGCGCGGCACGATGTACACGATGGCGAGCGCCGACACGCAGCTGCAGCCGGTGCGCGACCGCGCGCTCGCGCTGCGGGCGGCGGCCGATCGTTATGCGGCGCCGGCCGGCGGGCCGGGCGGGGCGACGCCGAAGGCGGCGGACAATGGCGCGTCGAACGCGGCGGCCGCCGGCCCGGCGAACACGCCGAAGAATGACGCGCGCGATCCGTCGCGCCGCATCCGGCCGTGCGAGCAGGACGCCGCGTGCGAGCACGCGCTGTTCGACCTGAACCGCTATTACCAGAAGCTGCGGCACAAGATGCCCGCGCATTCGGCTGCGACGCTCGTGCATGCGCAGCGCGCGTGGGTCGCATACCGCGACGCGACCGCGCCGCTCGTCGGCGAGGACGGGCGGATCGACCTGATCGGCGCGCGCATCGCGACGATGAAGCGCCTGTCGGAGACGGCCGGCAACAACTGACGGCCATGCGACGCAGTGCGCCAGGGAACGACGGGCACCGGAAGGTGCCCGTTTGCATTGGGGGCGCTTCGTTGCCTACGCGCGCTGCGCGTCGTGCGGCCCGAACCACGCCGGCACGAGCGCAAGCGCGTCGTCGAGCGACGCGAGCACGTGCAGGCTCAGCGTGACGATCTCGGGCGTGGGCGCCTTCAGGTCCGGCACGGTGACGACCGACGCGCCCGAGCCGGCCGCGGCCTGCGCGCCGAAATCGCTGTCCTCGAACGCGATGCACGCATGGGCCGGCACGCCGAGCCGTTCGGCGGCGAGCCGGTAGACGGCCGGGTCGGGCTTGCCGCGCGCGACTTCGTCGCCGCCCGCGAGCGCGTGGAAGAACGGCAGCGCGCCGACCGCGTCGAGCCGCGCGCGGATCACGTCGCGCGCGGACGACGACGCGACCGCGCACGGGATGCCGGCCTGCGCGAGCGCACTCAGCAGCGCGTGCGCGCCGGGCTTCAGCGGGAATTTCGGATGGGGCTCCGGCGCGGCGAGGCGTTCGCGCACGCGCGTACGCACCGCGTCGAACGTGCCGGCGTCGCCGATGATACCCGCGAGGATCGTCTGGCCTTCCGCGAACGAGCGGCCGACGATCTGCAGGTAGTCGGCGACGGACAGCCCGACGCCGTGCGCGCGGGCGACGTCGATCCACGTGTTCATGATCGTCCGCTCGGAATCGATGAGCAGGCCGTCCATGTCGAAGATCGCGGCGGAAAACGTCATTGCGGAGGTCCGGGAGTCGGGGGAGAAGGCGGGCGATGCACGCAAGGTGCCGCGGCCCGCATCAACGAAAAACGGACGCCGCAGGGGCGTCCGTTCGTAGCGAAGCTTACTTGCCGAGCGCCGCGCGCGCGGCCTTCACGGCGGCGCGCACCTGGTCCGGCGCGGTGCCGCCCGGGTGGTTGCGGCTCGCGACCGAGCCTTCGAGCGTCAGGTAGCCGAACACGTCGTCGCCGATCAGGTGCGCGACGTTCGGCAGCTCCTGCTTCATCTCGTCGAGCGTCAGGTCGGCGAGGTCGATGCCGCGATCGTCGCAGATCCGCACCGCGTGCGCGACCGCCTCGTGCGCGTCGCGGAACGGCAGGCCGCGCTTCACGAGGTAGTCGGCGAGGTCGGTCGCGGTCGAGAAGCCCTGCAGCGCCGCCGCGCGCATCGCGTCCGGCTTCACGGTGATGCCCGCGACCATCTCGGCGAAGATCCGCAGCGTGTCGGCGACGGTGTCGACCGTGTCGAACAGCGGTTCCTTGTCTTCCTGGTTGTCCTTGTTGTACGCGAGCGGCTGGCCCTTCATCAGCGTGAGCAGCGCCATCAGGTGGCCGTTCACGCGGCCGGTCTTGCCGCGCGCGAGTTCGGGCACGTCCGGGTTCTTCTTCTGCGGCATGATCGAGCTGCCGGTGCAGAAGCGGTCGGCGATGTCGATGAAGCCGACGCGCGGGCTCATCCACAGCACGAGCTCTTCGGAGAAGCGCGACACGTGCGTCATCACGAGCGCGGCGGCGGCGGTGAATTCGATCGCGAAGTCGCGATCCGACACCGCGTCGAGCGAGTTCGCGCAGATGCCGTCGAAGCCGAGCGTCTTCGCGACCGCGTGACGGTCGATCGGGTAGCTCGTGCCGGCGAGCGCGGCCGCGCCGAGCGGCAGGCGGTTCACGCGGGTACGGCAGTCGCGCATGCGCTCGGCGTCGCGCGAGAACATCTCGACGTACGCGAGCAGGTGGTGGCCGAACGTGACCGGCTGCGCGACCTGCAGGTGCGTGAAGCCGGGCATGATCGTGTCGGCGTTCTGTTCCGCGAGGTCGATCAGCGCGCCGCGCAGGTCGCCGAGCAGGCCGCCGATGCGGTCGATCTCGCCGCGCAGCCACAGGCGGATGTCGGTCGCGACCTGGTCGTTGCGCGAGCGGCCCGTGTGCAGACGCTTGCCGGCGTCGCCGATCAGCGCGGTCAGGCGCGCCTCGATGTTCAGGTGGACGTCCTCGAGGTCGAGCTGCCAATCGAATTCGCCGCGCTCGATCTCGCCCTGGATCTGCGCCATCCCGCGTTCGATCGCCGCCAGGTCGTCGGCGCTGATGATCTTCTGCGCCGCGAGCATCTTCGCGTGCGCGAGCGAGCCGGCGATGTCGACGAGCGCGAGGCGCTTGTCGAAAAACACCGACGACGTGTAGCGCTTGACCAGCTCGGACATCGGTTCCGAGAAGCGGGCCGACCAGGCCTCGCCCTTTTTGTGCAGTTGGGACGTCATGGCGAATCTTCGAAGGGTGTTGGGCGGCGTGCGCCGCGAGGGAATCGGGAGATTTTAGCATTCGCCGCCGCGCGACCGGGCGGGCGTCAGCGCAGCGCGCAGGTCAGCGGGCCGATGCGCGGCAGCGTGCCGTCGTCCGGGCGCCGGTACGCGAATTCGACGCTGCAGCGGCGTCCGTTGCCGGCAATCTCCAGATGATTGTCGGCCACGAGGCCGTCGACGAAGGTGAGGCCGTCGTAGCCGACGATCGTGCGCTGCCCGCTTTCGACGTGGACGACTTCGAGGCCGGGCGGCAGCGGCGCGCCGTCGGGCGTGCGCAGCGCGATCGACGCGGCGCTATAGCGCGTGACCGTAAACCGCGCGAGCACGCCGGAGCGGGCCTGCGGCACGACGTCGAGCGACGTGTCCGCGATGCGCGCATCGGCCGGCAGCGTCGTGCCGTCGATGCCGACGCGGTTGTTCTGGTACGCGTTGAGGTCGGGCACCAGCAGATAGCCGGCGCGATCGGTCTCGCCGATCAGCCGGTTCTGGTGCACCACCGGCACGCGTCCCGCGTCGGTCGACACGAGCGCGAAGCCGTCGTCGATGCGGCGCGCCGTCATCAGCCGGCCGTTCATCAGCACGAGCGCGCCGGCGACGTCGACCGCCGCGTTGCGCTCGCCGCCGAACGACTGCCCGAGCAGCGTGACCTGGCCCGAGCGGCCGAGATACTGCAGTTGCCCCTGGCCATAGCGCATCCCGCCGTTCCCGCCGGCCTGCACGTTCCAGCCGAAGCCGCCGTCGTAGTCTGGCGCGCGCGACGCGTTGACCGCGTAGGTCGACTTGCCGTTCTGGCGGCCGGCGCTGGCGGCGATCGACGTGTTGTCGCCGAGGCCGATGCTCAGGCTGATGAAGAAGCCGCGCGCGTCGTGCTGCCGGAAGTCCTGGAAGGCGCTGACGGTCATCGACGCGCGCCACCCGAAGTTCACCGACCACGCAGCCGAACCGATTCGCGACGCGGGGGCGCCCGGGTACTTGAGGCCGAGATAGCTGAACGACAGCGTCTGCGCGTGGAGGAACGGCAACGACACCGTGACGCGGTCGCTCGCGGTCGCCACCGGCACGCCCTCCCGGGAGCCGAGGTCGCCGTAGCCGTGGAATGCGCGCAGCGTCTGCGCGTCGACCGAGAAGCGCGGCGTCACGTACTGGTAGCCGAGGCCTGCCTGCGCGCCGGAGAAGCGGCCCGCGCTTACGGCCAGCGACGCGTTCGCGACGCCCGCGTCGCCGACGCGCGCGAGCACGCCCGCGCCGGCGTTGTAGACGCCGCTCGTCGCTTCGGCGTGCGCTTCGGCGGTCAGCCGGTCGTTGATCCCGTAGCGCAGCGATCCGCTCGCGGCCGGCGTGCGCGCATAGTCGAACGTGTCGAGGCCATACGCGCGGCGCAGGAAGCCCGCTTCCGCCGAATAGCTCGCGAGGCCGGGCGCGAGCAGGCGCGTGTCGACGTAGAGCGGGATCGACGTGGTGATCGTGCGGCCGAGCGCGTCGCGCGTGATCACGGTCGCGTTGCCGGCGCCGGTGATGCCCGGGACGCTGTTGATCACGAACGGACCGCTCGGGACGGCGCCGCTGAACTGGCGCACGTTGTTCACGTACAGGTCGACCGCCGACGGCACGACCGCGCTGCCGGACAGCGCCGGCACCGGGAAGGTCACGAGGTCGGGGCGCAGCCCGAAGTTGCTGCGCCACTGCACGCCGCCGAGACGCAGCGAACGGGTCCACGACAGCGACGACGAGATGGTGTCGCCGATCTGCGTCGTCGCGAGCGCGCGCGGGTTCGACATCGTCCAGGACGTGTCGTAGCGCACGTAGCGCTGCCGGTCGCGATACAGGTACGCGATGCCGGTGTTGCTGAACACGCCCGCCGGGTCGAAGTAGCGCGCTTCGCTCCAGATCGCGAGCGGCGCGTGCGCGGCGGTCTGCGCGTACGCATCGTAGTTCAGCACGATGCCGCGCCCGGACGTGGCCGGCGGCGTGGCGGCGAGCGCGCGCGTGTCGAACGTGTGCGGAATGCGCAGCGCGTCGGGCACCCGCAGGTCGATCGTCTGGCGGCCGGGGTCGTAGTCGTAGCGCACGCCTTCGAGGGTGTCGAGCGCGACCAGCGCGTTCGACGGCGCATGCGTGCGGTCGCCGGCCGCGATGCCGAGGTCGTTCAGGTCGGCCGAGGCCGCGAACAGGCGTCCGTCGACCAGCTGGAAGCGCGCGATCCGGTGCGTCGGTTCGCCGTTGATCGACACGTCGAGGTACAGCGCGCCGGGTGCCGGAGCGGCGGGCGGCGGCACGGGCGCCGGTGCCGCGCAGGCGGCGTGCGGCCCGAGCGCGACGCCGGCCGATATCGCGACGGCCAGCAGCGCATGTCGCCCGCAGGGCGTCGGTCGGTCGGCGAATCGCGTCGTCGGCGCGCGCAACGTGAAGGGAGGGCGGCTGGCGTCCGGTTCAAGGCGGCGTCAGCCGCGCCTCGACCGGTTGCGTGTTGACGGTCGCCCGGACCTTCACGAACGGCGCCTTGCGGGCATCGAGCCCGAGCGGCCAGCGCCGCACGCTGCCGGCCAGCGCGTAGCCGAGCAGTCCGTGCGTGACCTCGTGCGCATTGCCTTGCGCATCGACGAGCCGCACCGCGGAGATCTGCGCGCGCCGGCCGCCGAGATTCGCGACCGACAGCTGCCAGCCCCGCGGGTCGGCTTCGACGCGCCAGTCGAGCTTTGGCGGCGCGGGCGTCCTGTCGGGTTCGACGAACACGGGAACCGAGTAGCGCAGGCGCAGCGTGACACCGTTCGCCACCGGCGTGCCGGGCGCGGGCAGTTCGTCGATCAGCACCCGATAGCTTTCCTCGGCGGCCGGCGCCGCGAGCGTCGTGCGCACGAGGCGGATCAATTGCTCGGCGTTCGCGCCGATCTGCAGCAGCGGCGGCGACGCGGCGAGCGAATCGGTCGGCGTCAGCACGTCGTCGCCGTTCTCCTGCGTCCAGCGGAACGTGCGGACCTGGCCGTAGATCGGCTGCGCGCCGGAGTTGCTGAGCGTGACGCCGGCCGCCGCCGCCGACGGCGCGAGTTCGAGCGTCACCGGCGAAATCTGCAGGGTCGCCGCCGACGCGGCTGCGCTGAACGCGGCGCACAGCGCGGCGAAGAGACGGGGGCGGATCGCCACGGCGCGTCAGAAATAGACGGTCGCGGTGACGGCTGCCTGATAGGTGTCCGGCTTCGGCGTGGTTTGGGTCTGCACCTGGCCGTATACGTTCACCGTCTGGGCGGACCCGTTGCCGGTGCCGCCGACGGTGTCGGTGCCTTGCGTATTCCCCCAGATCGTCGTATGGCCGGAGTCCTGGTAGAGCTGGAAGCCGAGCGTCGTGCTCGTGTTGCCGCTGGCCGTGCCGGCCATCAGCCGCGCGGAGACCGTCGAGCCCGAGACGCCGCCCGCATCGAGCCCGACGTTGTACGGCGTCGAGTTCGAGCAGGTGATGGAGAGCGTGGTCTGCTGGTTGATCGCCGACGTCAGCACGCCGCTGGTGCCGAATGCCAGCGGGTTCGCGGACACCGAGCAGTTTGCCTGGATCGTCAGCGTGACGTTGAATTGCGCGGTGGCGGTGCCGTTCGAGTAGGTGGCAGCGGCGACGGGGCGCCATGCCGGCGTGATGGCGAGGGTGGCTGCGAAGGCAGCCGACAGTCCGCGACGTGTGGTGGCATTCATTGTGATTGTCTCCAGCCGTTCAAGAAGTGTCGCCCGGCTCGCGGTGCCCGACCCGCGTGATGCGCCGCCGATTCGACGGAACCGCACATTCGTCTGACAGAACTAGACTACTCTACGCATTTGGTTGTGCGCAATGGTAGAAATGCGGTCTCGGCTTGCATTATTCGGACATAACGCGGGCCGGCGGATTGATCCGGGTCAACCACCGGCGTGACAGACGGGCCCGCGGCGGCTGCGGCGGGCAGTCGTGCCGGAGGTCCTTTTGACAGGGAAAACCATGACGGACGAACGGAGCGGGCGGGCGCGCCGGTGCCTGCGCTGGGTGGCGTGCTGGCTGCTGGCCGCGGCGCTGGGCGCGCCGTGGCTGTCCGCGCGCGCGGACAGCTGCACGGTGAGCGCGCCGACGACGAGCTTCGGCTCGGTCAGCCCGATCACCCAGGCCGCGTACACGACGACCAGCACGGTGAGCGTGACGTGCACGTGGGATACGGTCAGCCTCAATACGACCGCGCTCGTCTGCCTGAACCTCACCGGGACCCCGCGCGCGCTGACCAACGGGGCGAACCAGATGCAGTACGACCTGTACCAGGATGCGGGCTATACGCAGTCCTGGGGCGCGGTCGCCAGCGGCACGACGCCGCTGTCGGTCACGCTGACGAGGCCGGGGGTCGGCACGACCGCGAACGCGAACCTGACCGTCTACGGCCGCATCGCGCCGAACCAGCCGACGGTGCCGAGCGTCAACAACAGCAGCACGGTCTACGCGCAGACGTTCGCCGGGAACCAGGCGTCGTACAGCTACAACTTCGCGCTGCTCGGCATCCAGCTGACGCCATGCACGTCCCAAGCGTCGGCCGGAACGTTCTCGTATGCCGCGAACGCGACCGTCGTGAACAATTGCTTCATCAGTGCGACGAATGTTGCATTTCCCGTAGCGGGCGTGCTGGCGTCGCCGCTGACGGCGACCGGCTCGATCAGTGCGCAGTGCACGAACGGCGATGCGTACCAGATCGCGCTGAACGGCGGCGGCAGCGCCAACGTCGCCGCGCGCACGATGCAGCGCTCGGGCGGCGGGGGCGCGGTCGGCTACCAGCTCTACCAGGACGCCGGCCATACGACGCCGTGGGGCGACGGCACCGGCGGCACGTCGATGGCGACGGGCACCGGCAGCGGGGTCGCGCAGTCGATCACGGTCTACGGGCGCGTGCCCGCGCAGACCACGCCCGCGCCGGGCAGCTACAGCGACACGATCACCGCGACGATCAGCTTCTGATTCGCCGTCACTCGCGCACCAGCACGACGAGCTTCAGGTCTTCGCGATGCGCGGGCTTCAGCGTGATCTGCTGGTAGACGAGCCGCCCGTCGGCCGGGTGGTCGAATTCGCGCTGGCCGCCTTCGCGCTCGAACACGTCCTGCGACGCCCAGTACTGCGCGAACGCGTCGCTGCCGGCCGTCAACGCGTCGATCAGCGCGCGGGTCGGCACGTCGTTCAGGTGGCGGATCGAGTCGGCGCGGAATTCGGCGGCGAGCCGGCGCGCGCGGGTCTCCCAGTCGACGATCAGCGTGCGCGCGGCCGGCGCCATGAACACGAAGCGCAGCAGGTTGCGGTCATGGTCGCCGTCGAGCCAGCCGGTGAACAGCGCGGCGGCGGGCGGGTTCCACGCGAGCGCGTTCCACTGGCGGTCGAGCACGTACGCGGGCGTCGCGATCGCGGCGACGGTCGCGGCAAGCGTCGGCGGCAGGTCGCCGGCGGCGACGTCCGGCTCGGCCGGGTCGCGCTGCGCGGCCAGTTCGAACAGGTACGCGCGCTCGGCCCGCGACAGCTGCAGTGCGACCGCGATCCGCGCGAGCGCGTCGGCCGACGCGGACACCGGGCGGCCCTGTTCGATCCACGTGTACCAGGTCGGGCTGACGCCGCACAGCTGCGCGACTTCCTCGCGCCGCAGCCCCGGCGTGCGGCGGCGCGGGCCGGGCGGCAGGCCGACCGCCTGCGGCGACAGGCGCTCGCGGTGCGCGCGGATGAAATCGCCGAGCGCGTGGGCGGGCGTCGCGTCGAGCGGCGGGGTGGGGGCGGCGGGCGGATGGCTCATGCGAAATCGTCAGGCGGGTGGATCGAATACCAGAATAACTGCTTAACTTGTACTGGTACATGGGCGGGCCTATTGTAGCGGCTCACGCGTCTGCCCGCATCGGCGCGGACAGTCCCCACCAAGGAGAAGAGTGCGATGAAACATCACGACCAGGTTGCCGACGCGTTCGGCGCGACTGCCGCCGCCTATCTGACGAGCACGGTCCATGCGACCGGCGCCGACTTGCAGGCGCTCGCCGACGCGGTGCGGGCGACGCCGGACGGCACGGTGCTCGACCTGGGCTGCGGCGCGGGCCACGCGAGCTTCGCGGTCGCGCCGCACGTGCGCGAAGTCGTCGCCTACGACCTCGCGCCGCAGATGCTCGCGACCGTCGACGCGGCGGCGCGCGAGCGCGGCTTCGCGAACCTCCGCACCTGCCACGGGCCGGCGGAGCGGCTGCCGTTCGACGCGGCGACGTTCGACTGGGTCGTGAGCCGGATGAGCGCGCACCACTGGCACGACGTGCCCGCTGCGCTCGCCGAGGCGCGCCGGGTGCTGAAGCCGGGCGGCCGCGTGCTGATGATCGACATCGCCGGCCCCGACCATCCGCTGCTCGACACCTATCTGCAGGCGCTGGAGGTGCTGCGCGACGCGTCGCACGTGCGCAACTACCGGGCCGACGAATGGCTCGCGATGTTCCGCGACGCGGGCTTCGACGCGCAGGTGGCGAGCCGCTGGCGCCTGCCGATCGAGTTCGATTCGTGGGTCGCGCGGATGCGCACGCCGGCCGACAGCGTGACCGGGATCCGTGCGCTGTGGGCGCATGCGCCCGACGAGGTGCGCAGCCATTACGCGGTGCAGCCGGACGGCTCGTTCGAGCACGATGCGCTGCTGATCGACGCGCGCTGAAACAAAAAGGCCGCGACGCCCGGCCAGGCGCGTCGCGGCCAATGCATGGGCTGCGCGGCGCGTGCGTCGCACGCGCGGCGGATCAGCCCGTGTTGCGCAGGCCCGCCGCGATCCCGTTGATGGTCAGATGAATGCCGCGCCGCAGCCGCGCGTTGGTGTCGCCCGCGCGGTGCCGCTTGATCAGCTCGACCTGCAGGTGGTTCAGCGGATCGAGATACGGGAAGCGGTTCTTGATCGAACGCGCGAGCAGCGGGTTCGTCGCGAGCCGCGTGTCCTGGCCGGTGATCTCGGCCAGCGCCTGCGACGTGCGCTCCCACTCGGCGACGATCCGCTCGAACACGTGCTTGCGCAGCTTCTTGTCGGCGACGAGCTGCGCGTAGCGCGACGCGACCGCGAGATCGGTCTTCGCGAGCACCATGTCCATGTTCGACAGCAGGTTCGCGAAGAACGGCCAGGTCTTGTTCATCTTCTTCAGCAGCGCGAGGCGCTTGCCGCGCTCGGCGTCGTCCCTGGCGCCGTCGAGATACGCGGCGACCGCGCTGCCGAAGCCGTACCAGCCGGTCAGCAGCAGCCGGCACTGGCCCCACGAGAAGCCCCACGGAATCGCGCGCAGATCCTCGATCCGGCGATGCTTCGGGTCCTGCAGCTTGCGCGACGCGGGACGGCTGCCGATGTTCAGCTCGGCGATCTCGGAGATCGGCGTCGACGAGAAGAAGTAGTCGGTGAAGCCGGGCGTCTCGTAGACGAGCGCGCGGTACGCGGCCATCGCGGTGTCGGACAGCGCCTGCATGGCCGTCTCGAACGCGGGCAGCTGCGCGGGCGCGTTCGACTGCGGCAGCAGCGACGCCTCGAGCGTCGCGGCGACGACCGTTTCCAGGTTGCGGCGGCCGATTTCCGGGTTCGCGAACTTGCTGGCGATCACCTCGCCCTGTTCGGTCAGGCGGATCTGGCCGTTCACGGTGCCGGGCGGCTGCGACAGGATCGCCTGGTAGGTCGGGCCGCCGCCGCGGCCGACCGTGCCGCCGCGGCCGTGGAACAGGCGCAGCGTGATGCCGCGCTCGTGGAACAGGTCGACGAGCGCGAGCTCCGCGCGGTACAGCTCCCAGTTCGACGTGAGGAAGCCGCCGTCCTTGTTGCTGTCCGAGTAGCCGAGCATCACTTCCTGCTCGCCGCCCTGGTGCGCGACCAGCGCGTCGACGCCCGGCAGCGCGAAGTACTCGCGCATGATCCGCGACGCGTCGCGCAGGTCGGGGATCGTCTCGAACAGCGGGATCACCATCAGGCCGTTCTTCGCGCCGCCGTGCTTCGCACCTTCGCCGGTAGCACCGAGCGCGCCGTCGAGCAGGCCGGTTTCCTTCTGCAGCAGCAGCACCTCGACGAGGTCGCTGACCGTCTCGGTATGCGAAATGATGTAGTTGCGCACCGCGCGCGGGCCGAACTGCGCGCGCACCGCGCGCGCCTTCTCGAACACGCCGAGCTCGCTTTGCGCGAGCGCCGAGTATTCGAAGTACGGCAAGCGCAGCGGGCGGGGATCGGCGAGCGCGGCGAGCAGCGCGGCGAGCTTGTCGTCCTCGGACAGTGCCGCGTAGTCGGCCACGACGCCCGCGCGCGCGAACAGCTCGGCGACGACCGCCTCGTGGATGTCGGAGCTCTGCCGCAGGTCGATGCTCGCGAGATGGAAGCCGAACACCTCGGCCGCGCGCGCGAGCGGCGCGAGGCGCGGCGCGGCGAGCGACGCGCCGTGATGCTCGTCGAGCGATTCCATCAGCACCTTCAGGTCGTGCACGAATTCCTCGGAATCGGCATACGGCGTCGCGCGCACGGGCGCAGCTCCACGCCCGGCGCTGCGCACCGGCACCGTGCCTTCGCCGAGGCGCACGCGGGCGCTCGCCGCGAGCCGCGTGTAGATGCCGATCAGCGCGCGGCGGTACGGCTCGTCGACGCGGTGCGGCGACTGGTCCGGCGACGCGGCGGCGAGCGCCTTCACCGCATCGTTCGCGCCGACCAGCAGGTTCGACACCGACAGCTCGGCGCCGAGCTTGTGCACCTGTTCCAGGTAGTGCTCGAGGATCACCGCGGACTGGCGGTTGATCGCCTCGTCGAGCGTCGTGGCGGTCACGTTCGGGTTGCCGTCGCGGTCGCCGCCGATCCAGCTGCCCATCTGGAAGAACGCCGGCACGCGGGCGGGCAGGCCGTGCTCGGCGAGCGCGGCCTCGATGTCGCCGTACAGCGCGGGCAGCTCGTCGAGGAACGTCGCGCGGTAGTACGACAGCGCGTTCTCGATCTCGTCGCCGACGGTCAGGCGCGCGTCGCGCAGCATCCGGGTCTGCCACAGCGCGGTCACGCGCGCGCGCAGCATCGCCTCGTTGTGCTGGCGCTCGCGCGCGGTCAGCTCCTGGTCGCGCTCGGCGAGGAGGCGCGCGATGTCGTGCTGCGCGTCGAGGATGCTCTTGCGCTGCACCTCGGTCGGGTGCGCGGTGAGCACGGGCACGATCAGCGCGTCGTCGAAGAAGCGCTGCAGCACGCCCTTCGACGCGCCGCCCGCCTGCTTCAGCTGGTCGAGCGCGAACGCGAAGGTGCCGGGCTGCGGCGCGGAGCCGGCGAGCGCGTGGATGCGGCGGCGGCGGTTGTGGTGGCGGTCCTCGGCGATGTTCGCGAGGTGCGAGAAATAGCTGAACGCGCGTACGACGCTCACCGTCTGCTCGGGCGTCAGCTTGCGCAGTTTCTTCTCGAGCGTCTGCGCGGCCTCGCTGTCGTCCTCGCGGCGGAATTTCACCGCAGTCTGGCGGATTGTCTCGACGACGTCGAACACCGCGTCGCCTTCCTGTTCGCGCACGACGTCGCCGAGCAGGCGGCCGAGGAAGCGGATGTCCTCGAACAGCGGGCGGTCCTTGTCCTCGCGGGTGCGGGCGCCCGGCTTCGCGGCGACGGCGGCCGCGCCGTTCGCGGCGGGCTTGGCCGCGCGTTTCGTCTGTCGTATCGGGTCTTTCGGTTTCGTTGCCGGCTGGGTTGCCGATTTCGCACGACCGTTCGCGGCGGCGGCGGAGCCCGTCTGGGCGTCGGAGGAGGGCAAGGCAGCATTGCGGCGCGTCGCGCGCGCCGATCCGGAAGACTTCACGATGGGTTTCCTTGGGAAAGCTCGAGTGAAAGGGAACTGCGATCCAGCGACTGCGACTACTGCGGCACTTCCGCGCATCCGCGCCGCGGCCCGCGCCAGGCAGCGGCGGGCCGGCTCCGCGCCCGGGCGGGCGTGGGCGTGCGTGCTACTATTATTCGATCTTCAATCCCGTCCTTCGATGTTCCTGCAATGAATTCCGAGACTCTTTCGGCACAGCCGCCCGCGACGTTGACGATTGCTTCGCGCGAAAGCCGCCTGGCGATGTGGCAAGCCGAACATGTGCGTGATGCGCTGCGCAAATTATATCCAGCTTGTGACGTGAAAATCCTCGGGATGACGACCCGCGGCGATCAAATCCTCGACCGGACGCTGTCGAAGGTCGGCGGCAAGGGTCTGTTCGTCAAGGAACTCGAAAACGCGCTCGCGGACGGCCGCGCCGACCTCGCCGTGCATTCGCTGAAGGACGTGCCGATGGCGCTGCCCGACGGCTTCGCGCTCGCGGCGATCCTGAACCGCGAAGACCCGCGCGACGCGTTCGTGTCGAACGACTACGCGTCGCTCGACGCGCTGCCGGCCGGTGCCGTCGTCGGCACGTCGAGCCTGCGCCGCGAGGCGATGCTGCGCGCGCGCTACCCGCACCTGCAGGTGCAGCCGCTGCGCGGCAACCTCGACACGCGCCTGTCGAAGCTCGACCGCGGCGACTACGCGGCGATCATCCTCGCGGCGGCCGGGCTCAAGCGCCTCGGCCTCGACGCGCGGATCCGCGCGCTGATCAGCGTCGACGACAGCCCGCCCGCGGCGGGTCAGGGCGCGCTCGGCATCGAGATCGCGTCGCACCGGGCGGACGTCGCCGCGTGGCTCGCGCCGCTGCACGACCACGCGACCGCGCTGGCGGTCGAGGCCGAGCGGATGGTGTCGCGCGCGCTCGGCGGCAGCTGCGAGGTGCCGCTCGCCGCGCATGCGGTGTGGCGCGCGGGCGAGCTGTACCTGACGGGCCGCGTGTCGACGACCGACGGCAAGCGCGTGCTGACGTCCGAGGAATGCGCGTCGGTGATGACCACGGCCGACGCGCTCGCGCTCGGCCGCGCGGTCGCCGACGAGCTCGAGGCGCAGGGCGCGCTCGACATCGTCCACTCGTTGCTCGCCGGCTCGCAGGCCGGCAAGGGCGACGCCTGATGGCGGGCGGCGCACGCACGTTCACCGCCGTGCTGACGCGCCCGGACGGCCAGTCCGCCGGGCTCGCGTCGCAACTGGCGCAAGCCGGTTGCGACGTCCTCGATTTCCCGCTGATCGACATCGCGCCGCTCGACGATCCGGCGCCGCTTGCCGCCGCGTTCGCGGCGCTGGCCGACTACGCGCTCGTGATCTTCGTGTCGCCGAACGCGATCGACCGCGCGCTCGCGCAGTTCGGCGCGATCTGGCCGAATGCGCTGCCGGTCGGCGTCGTCGGTCCGGGTAGCGTCGCCGCGCTCGAGCGTCACGGCATCGCCGCGCCCGCGCACCGGGTGATCGCGCCGCAGGCGCCGGCCGACGGCAGCGCGCCGCATTACGATTCCGAAAGCCTGTTCGCGTGCATCGAAGCGGCGTTCGGCGGCGCGGCCGCGCTCGCCGGCCGGCGCGTGCTGATCGTGCGCGGCGACGGCGGCCGCGAATGGCTCGCCGAACGGCTGCGCGACGCCGGCGCGGACGTGCAGCTCGTCGCTGCGTACCGGCGCGTCGTGCCGGAGCCGCGCATCGGCGCGTGGGAGCGCGTGCATGCGCTGCTCGGCGGCGAGCCGCACGCGTGGCTCGTCACGAGCTCGGAAGGCGTGCGCAACCTGTACGAGCTTGCGCAGGCGCATCTCACCGAAGCGGAGATCGACGCGCTGAAGCATGCGCCGCTCGTGACGCCGCACCCGCGGATCGAGCAGACCGCGCGCGCATTGGGTTTTGATAGGATTACGCTGACCGGCGCGGGCGATGAGCGCATCGTCCGCGCGTTTCGATCGATGGCCGACGAGGCCGTCCAACCGGCGACAGCCGCACCGGTGACTAAACGCATGACAGATACCAACGATTCCAAAAGCGTCGCTTCCCAGCCGGCCGCTGCATCCGCCGCGCCGTCCAGTCCGCCTTACCTGTCGCCCGAGCCGCCCGCGCGCCGCAGCGGCAGCGCGTTCCTGTGGCTCGTCGTGGTCGTGCTCGGCTGCGCGGCGGGCGTCGGCGGCTATGCGCTGAACCGCAAGGTCGACCGGCTCGACGCCACGCTGGCGGCGCGCCAGAAGACGCTCGATGCGCAGGCCGCCGAGACGCGCACGAAGACCGAGCAGGCGCTCGCGAGCGCGCACCAGGTCGATACGCAGCTTGCGCAGCTCGACGGCAAGCTCGCCGATGCGCAGAACGCGCAGCAGGCGCTGCAGCAGCAATACCAGGATCTCGCGCGCAACCGCGACGCGTGGATGTTCGAGGAAGTCGACCAGATGCTGTCGAGCGCGAGCCAGCAACTGCAGCTGACGGGCAACACGCAGCTCGCGCTGATCGCGCTGCAGAACGCCGACGCGCGCCTCGCGAGCTCGCAGAGCGCGCAGGCCGTCACGGTGCGCAAGGCGCTCGCGCAGGACATCGAGAAGCTGAAGGCTGCGCCGTCCGCGGATCTCACCGGCCTCGCGATCAAGCTCGACGACGCGATCGCGAAGATCGACGCGCTGCCGCTCGCCGGCGAGGCGATCGTGCCGCATGCGGCGCCGAAGGCGAATACGGCGGCCGACGTCGCGAAAACGGCCGCCGCGACCGGCGAGCCGCGCTGGAAGGTCTGGTGGCAGGGCTTCTCGGCCGGCATCGGCGAGCAGCTGAAGGGTCTCGTGCAGGTGCGCCGGATCGACAACGCGGACGCGATGCTCGCGTCGCCCGACCAGGGCTACTTCGTGCGCGAGAACGTGAAGCTGCGGCTGCTGACCGCCCGGCTGTCGCTGCTCGCGCGCAACGACGCCGCGATGAAGGCCGACCTGCACGCGGCGCAGGGCTCGCTCGCGAAATACTTCGACCAGGCGGCGAAGGACACGCAGACCGTCGAGGATCTGCTCAAGCAGGTCGACGGCGCGTCGCTGACGGTCGCGGTGCCGAACCTGAACACGAGCCTGAACGCCGTTCAGCAGTTCAAGAGCCGGGGGTAACGATGACGCTTCGAGGAATCGTTTGGCTCGCGATCCTGTTCGCGATCGCCGCGGCACTCGCCACCGTCGGCCGCTTCGATACCGGCCAGGTGCTGCTCGTCTATCCGCCGTACCGAGTCGACCTGTCCCTGAACCTGTTCGTGGTCGGCATCGTCGTGCTGTTCATCGTCGTCTACGCGCTGATGCGCATCGTGCGCAACATCTGGCGCATGCCGCAGCGGGTCGCCGCGTATCGCGCCCGCGCGCGCAACGAGAAGGCACAGGCATCGCTGCGCGACGCGATCGCGAACCTGTACGCGGGCCGTTTCTCGCGCGCCGAGAAGGCCGCGCGCGACGCGCTGTCGATCGACGCGAACCAGGGCGCGGCGAGCCTCGTCGCGGCCACCGCCGCGCACCGGATGCATGAATACGCGCGTCGCGACGACTGGCTGTCGAAGGTCGGCGCGCCGGAGTGGCAGGACGCGCGCCTGCTCGCCGCGGCCGACATGCGCGCCGACGCGCGCGACGCCGACGGTGCGCTCGCCGCGCTGTCCGAGATGCAGGCGGGCGGCAAGCGCATCCATGCGCAGCAGGTCGCGCTGCGCGCGCAGCAGCAGCTGAAGAACTGGGCCGAGGTGCTGAAGCTCGCGAAGGCGCTGGAGAAGCGCGAGGCGCTGCATCCGGCCGCGGCGGTGCGGCTGCGCCAGCAGGCGGCCGAGAACCTGCTGCGCGAGCGCCGTCACGATCCGGACGCGCTGCTCGAGGTGTGGCAGTCGCTGTCGGCAACGGAGCGGCAGTCGCCGCGTCTCGCCGATCTCGCGGCCGACCTGCTCGTGTCGCTCGAACGCCGGCCGGAAGCGCGCCGCATCGTCGAGGACGCGCTCGCGCACAACTGGGATGCACGCCTGCTGCGCCGCTACCCGGACACCGCCGGCGCGGATGCGCTGCCGCTGATCCAGAAGGCGGAAGGGTGGAAGAAGGATCACCCGGACGACGCGGACCTGCTGTTCGCGCTCGGCCGCCTCTGCCAGCAGCAGCAGCTGTGGGGCAAGGCGCAGTCGTTCCTCGAGTCGGCGCTCAAGCTTGCCGACAACGAGGCGCTCAGGGTGCGCACGCACCGTGCGCTCGCGCGCCTGTTCGAGCATCTCGGCGAAACCGACAAGGCGGCGAAGCACTACCGCGAAAGCGCGCTCGCGATCACCGTGGTCTGACGCGGCGGCGCGCCGCGCGCACGAAAAACCCCGAACACCGGCAGGCGTTCGGGGTTTTTTCATGGCCGCGCGTCACTTGTCGACCAGCCGCTTCGGCACCGACAGCGCGAGCAGGCCGCCGAGCACGAGGAACCCGGCGAGCATGTACATGCCCGAGTCGTTCGCGCCCGTCGCCTGCTTGAGCCAGCCCATCAGGTAAGGGCTCAGGAAGCCCGCGAGGTTGCCGATCGAGTTGATCATCGCGATGCCCGCCGCGGCCGCCGTGCCGCCGAGGAACGCGGTCGGCAGGCTCCAGAACAGCGGCAGCGTGGTCAGGATGCCCATCGTCGCGAGCGTGAGGCCGAGCATCGCGAGCGCGGTATCGTGCGCCCAGAGCACCGACAGCACGAGCCCGAGCGCGCCGAGCGCGGCGGGAATCGCGAGGTGCCAGCGCCGCTCGCGGCGCTTGTCCGCGCTGCGCGCGATCAGGATCATCGCGACCACCGCGGCTGCGTACGGGACCGCCGACAGCAGGCCGATCGCGAACGTGTCGGTGACGCCGGTCGCCTTGATGATCGTCGGCAGCCAGAAGCCGACGCCGTAGAGCCCCATCACGAACGAGAAGTAGATGAGCGCCATCAGCCACACGCGCGGGCTCGACATCACGGCGCCGAGCGACGGGTCTTCCTTGGTTGCTTCCTCGGCGTCGATATTGCGCGCGAGCAGCGCCTTTTCCTCGTCGGTCAGCCAGGTCGCCTTCGCGATCCGGTCGTCCAGCGCGAAGAACACCAGCACGCCGGCCAGCACCGACGGCGTGCCTTCGAGCAGGAACAGCCATTGCCAGCCGTGCCAGCCGCTCAGCCCGTCGAACGTCTTCAGGATGAAGCCCGAGATCGGGCCGCCGACCACGCCGGACAGCGCGACTGCCGTCATGAAGAACGTCGTCATCCGGCCGCGCCGGTGCGCGGGATACCAGTAGGTCAGGTAGAGGATCACGCCGGGGAAGAAGCCCGCCTCGGCGACGCCGAGCAGGAAGCGCATCACGTAGAACATCGTGGGCGTCGTGACGAACATCGTCAGGATCGAGATCACGCCCCACGTCGCCATGATGCGTGCGATCCACAGGCGCGCGCCGACCTTGTGCAGGATGAGGTTGCTCGGCACTTCGAACAGGAAATAGCCGAAGAAGAAGATCCCGGCGCCGAAGCCGTAGACGGTGTCGCTGAGGTTCAGGTCGCTCGCCATCTGCAGCTTCGCGAAGCCGACGTTGACGCGGTCGAGGTACGCGACCACGTAGCACAGCAGCAGGAGCGGCGTGAGCCGCCACGACACCTTGCGGTAGGTCGCTTCCTCGAACGCGCCGGACGAGCCCGGCAGCGAATGCGTCGATGTCGCCATGTTGTCTCCTTGTCCTTTGTCGCGGTTGGCCGCGCTTGTTCTGGTTCGATGAAATCAGTCGCCGGTGCGATGCCGGCCGGTGGGGTTGGGGCGGGGATGGCCCGCTGCGCCGCCTGACGGCTAGATGCAGCGTCCGCCGTCCACCTCGAGGCAGACGCCGGTGATGAATTCGGCTTCGTCCGACGCGAGATAGAGCGCAGCGTTCGCGATGTCCTGCGGCGTCGAGAAGCGGCCGAGCGGGATCGTCGCGAGAAAGCGCCGGCGGTTTTCCGGGGTGTCCTCGCAGCCCATGAATTCGGTCATCAGGCCGGTCTCGCCGAGCACCGGGTTGATGCAGTTCACGCGGATGCGGTCCGCGCCGAGCTCGGCGGCGAGCGACTTGCTCGCGGTGATCATCGCGCCCTTCGTGCTGTTGTACCAGACGAGGCCGGGGCGCGGCCGCACGCCGGCCGTCGACGCGACGTTCACGAACACGCCGCCGCCTTGCTCGCGGAAATACGGCACGAAGGTCTGCACGCACCAGTAGAGGCTCTTCATGTTGACCGCGTAGACGCGGTCGAACTCCGCTTCGGTCACGTCGAGCACCGGCTTGTTGCGGTGCGTGGTGCCGGCGTTGTTGACGACGATCTGCACCGCGTGGAAGTCGTCGAGCGCGGCGGCGAGCAGCGCCTGCCAGTCGTCGCGGCGCGACACGTCGCCCGCGAGCGCGATCGCCTTGCCGCCCGCGAGCGCGATCTCGCTCGCGACACGCTCGGCCGCCGCGCCGTTCAGGTCGTTGACGACGACGTTCGCGCCTTCGCGCGCGTACGTCTTCGCGATGCCTTCGCCGAATCCCGAGCCGCCGCCCGTGACGATCGCTGTCTTGCCGCTCAACCGCATGGTGTGTCTCCTTGTTTGTCGTATGCCATCGTGTGCTGCCATGCCGCCGAACCTTCAGCCGTGCCGGATCGCGATCGTCTTCAGCACGGTAAAGCCGTACAGCGCCTCGAAACCCTTCTCGCGGCCGTGGCCCGAATGGCCGACGCCGCCGAACGGCAGCTCGACGCCGCCGCCCGCGCCGTAGTTGTTGACAAACACCTGGCCCGCGCGGATGCGCCGCGCGAGGCGCAGCTGGCGCGCGCCGTCACGCGTCCAGACGCCCGCGACGAGGCCGTACGGCGTGCCGTTCGCGAGCGCGACCGCTTCGTCCTCGTCGGCAAAGCGCATCGCGGCGAGCACCGGGCCGAACACTTCCTCCTGCGCGAGCCGGTGCGTGGACGGCACGTCGCGCAGCAGCGCGGGCGCCTGGTAGAAGCCGGTTTCGGGCGCGTCCGGCACCACCTGGCCGTGCGCGGCCATCGGAATGCCGTCGTGCTGCGCGTCGGACAGGAAATCCCACACGCGCTGCTGCTGCTTCGCGTTGATCAGCGGGCCGCAGTCGAGATCCGCGCGGCTCGGGCCGACCCTCAGGCCGTTGAACGCGGTCGCGAGCCGGTCGATGAGCGGCTCGTAGACCGCGCGCTCGATCAGCACGCGGCTGCCCGCCGAGCAGGTCTGGCCGCCGTTCTGCACGATCGCGTTGACGAGCACCGGCAGCGCCGCGTCGAGATCGGCGTCCGCGAACACGATCTGCGGCGACTTGCCGCCGAGTTCGAGCGTGACGGGCACGTGATTTTCCGCGGCCAGCTGCGCGACGAGCTTGCCGGTCGCGGGCGAGCCGGTAAACGAGATGTGGTCGATGCCTGGATGCCGGGCGAGCGCCGCGCCGGCCTCGTGGCCGTAGCCGGTGACGACGTTCAGCGCGCCGGCCGGCAGCCCGGCTTCGGCGGCCAGCTCGGCGACGCGCAGCACCGACAGGCACGCGTCCTCGGCCGGCTTGACGACGCACGCGTTGCCGGCCGCGAGCGCCGCGCCGACGCTGCGCCCGAAGATCTGCATCGGATAGTTCCACGGCACGATGTGGCCGGTGACGCCATGCGGCTCGCGCATGGTGAGCACCAGGTAGCCGGCCTGGTAGGGGAGAGTCTCGCCGTGCAGCTTGTCGGCGGCGCCCGCGTAGAACTCGAAGTAGCGCGCGAGCGCGGCCGCGTCGGCGCGCGCCTGCCTGAACGGCTTGCCGGTGTCGCGCGCCTCGAGCGTGGCGAGTTCCTCGAGATGGGCCGTGACGAGCGCCGACAGCCGTTGCAGCACGCGGCCGCGCTCGGCGGCGCTCGCGGCGCCCCACGCGCCCGCGAAAGCGTCGCGGGCCGCGGCGACCGCGCGCTCGATGTCGGCGGCGGAGCCGCGCGCGATTGCCGCGAACGGCTGACCGTCGGACGGATCGATGACCGGGATCGTTTCCAGCTGCGCGGGCAACGTCCATTCGCCCGCGATGAAGTGCTTTGCCTCTTCCATGCTTGCTCCTGTTGATCAGGGGTAGCGCTTCGGCGCTTGCCCTGGTCCCATGCAATGCGTCGTCTTGTTCGATGGCCGGACGGTCAGCGCGATTATCGCGCTGTTCGTCATCCGGACGCCACCGGTCGATTGGCTATAATGGCGCATTCTTTCCGGACATGCCGGCGGCGCGTGCCTCGACCGCGGCGTGCCCTGTCCCGAATTCCCTTCGACCAACAGAGAACGCTCATGAGCTTCAACCATGTTCCGGCCGGCAAGGACCTGCCGCAAGATTTCAACGTCATCATCGAGATTCCGGCGCAAAGCGACCCGGTGAAGTACGAAGCGGACAAGGAGCTCGGCCTCCTCGTCGTCGACCGCTTCATCGGTACGGGCATGCGCTACCCGGTGAACTACGGCTACATCCCGCAGACGCTGTCGGGTGACGGCGATCCGGTCGACGTGCTGGTGATCACGCCGTTCCCGCTGCTGGCCGGCTCGATCGTGCGTTCGCGCGTGCTCGGCATGCTGCAGATGACCGACGAGTCGGGCGTCGACGCGAAGCTGGTCGCGGTCCCGCACGACAAGGTCTGCCCGATGACGGCGAACCTGAAGTCGATCGACGACGTGCCCGAGTACCTGAAGGACCAGATCAAGCACTTCTTCGAGCAGTACAAGGCGCTCGAGAAGGGCAAGTGGGTGAAGGTCGAGGGCTGGGCCGGCATCGACGCCGCGCACAAGGAAATCACCGACGGCGCCGCGAACTACAAGAAGTAAGCGGCGCGCCGGCCGCGACGGCCGGTCCGCTCGATGCGAAGAAACCGCGCGAGCCTCGTTACGAGGCCGCGCGGTTTTGTTTTGCGCGGGCGGTTTTCTTCGGCGCGGATGCGGGCGCGGGCGTACGGCGGCCCGCGGGCTGGGCCTTCGCGGCCGGGCGCGTGCGTGCCTTCGGCGTCGTCTTCGCGGCCGGGCCCGTGCAAGTCGGCGCCTGCTTGGCCGCGGCGCGGCCACGTTTCGGCGCGGCGAGGTTCGGGTCGGCCGTGTCGACCGTGGTAGCGGCGTACGCTGCCGTCGCGTCGCCCTTCGACGCGCGCTTGCGTGATGCGCGGGCCGGCGCGGCCTGTTCGCTGCCATCGTCGTCCGCGATCGCCGCGACTGCCGGCAACACCGATTCGAGCGTCCTCGTGCCCGCCGCCAGCTCGCGCTTCTGCGCGGCCGTCAGCTGCTTGACCCAGTATTCCGCGCGCGACGCGCTCGACCGGTCGGCGAGCGGGAACGACGCGAGCACCGCGCGCGGCTTGCGCGAGCGCGTATAGCGTGCGCCCTTGCCGGCCGCGTGCTCGTCGAAGCGCGCCGCGACGTCGGTCGTGATGCCGGTGTAGACGCTGCCGTCGGCGCATTCGATCAGATACAGGAACCAGGACATGACAAGGCGGCGGAATGTGGCGAAATTCGGCGAGGCCGCCAGTGTCTCAGAAAACGCGCGCGCTGCGCGCTAGTCCGCGCCGCGCTTGAACGGGTTGTGGTCGTGCAATTCGTCGACGTACGCGTGGATGTGGTTCGTCTCGCGTTCGAGAAAGCGCGACACCGCGTCCGAGAACGCCGGATGCGCGAGCCAGTGCGCGGAATGCGTGACGGTCGGCAGGAAGCCGCGCGCGAGCTTGTGCTCGCCCTGCGCGCCGCCTTCGAACGTATCGAGCCCGGCCTCGATGCAGAACTCGAGCAGCTGGTAGTACGCGGTTTCGAAATGCAGGCACGGCACGTGCTCGACCGCGCCCCAGTAGCGGCCGTACAGCGTGCCGCCGCCGCCCGCGTCACGCTGGTAGACCGCGAGCGCGCTCGCGATCGGCTTGCCGTCGGCTTCGGCGATCACGAGCAGCAGGTTCTCCGGCATCGTCTGGCCGATCGTGCGGAAGAACTCGAGGTTCAGGTACGGGCTCGAATAGTGGTCGCGATAGGTCTGCCGGTAGCAGCGCGAGAAGAAGCGCCAGTCGGCGTCGCGGATCGCGTCGCCCGTCAGCCGCCGGAACGTCACGCCCGCGTCGTGCACCTTGCGCCGCTCGGCGCGGATGTTCTTGCGCTTCTTCTGCTCGAGCGTGCCGAGGAAATCGTCGAAGTGGCGATAGCCTTCGTTGACCCAGTGGAACTGCACGCCCTGGCGCAGCATCATCCCCATCGAGTCGAACAGCTGCGCTTCGGCTTCGGTCGGGAACAGCACGTGCAGCGACGACACGTCGCTCTGCTCGGCGAGCGCGAGCAGCGTGGCCGCGAGGCGGCGGCGCGCGTCGTCGTCGGCCGCGAGCACGCGCGTGCCCTGCACGGGCGTGAACGGCACCGCGCACAGCAGCTTCGGGTAGTACGGCACGCCATTGCGCTGGTAGGCGTCCGCCCACGCCCAGTCGAACACGTATTCGCCGTACGAATGGGTCTTCAGGTAGACGGGCGCGGCGGCCGCGAGCCGGCCCGTGCGCTCGTCGGTCAGCGTGACGAAGCGCGGCGACCAGCCGGTAGCGTCCACTGCGCAGCGCGCGGCATGCAGCGCGTCGAGGAATTCGTGGCGCAGGAACGGCGTCGGGCGCGCGTCACGTCGGACGAGCGCGTTCCATTCGTCGGCCGACACCTCGGCCGGGGACGTCAGGATGCCCGTGCGATAATCGATGCGTTCGTGTTTCAACCGTGTGAGTCCGTACCGTTGGATGTCGCCGGACCCGCGCCGCCTGTCGCGGCACGCGTCCGGAGCAATTTCATCAGCCGTTCATGGCGCGCCGCCGGGCAGCGCCGATCCCGTCATGAAGACCCGTATCGCTCTCGCTCAAATCAACGTCACCGTCGGCGATTTCGCCGGCAATGTCGCGCGGATCGTCGCGGCCGCGCGCGCCGCGCACAACGATGGTGCGCAGCTGATGATCGCGCCCGAGCTCGCGCTGTCCGGCTATCCGCCGGAAGACCTGCTGCTGCGGCCCGCGTTCTACGCGGCGTCGGCGGCCGCGCTCGACACGCTCGCGGCCGAGCTGAAGGCGTTCGACGGGCTCGCGGTGCTGGTCGGCCATCCGCTGCGGGCTTCCGGCGACGGCGCGGGCCCGTCAGGCGTCGATGGTAATGCAAACCGCCCGATCGAGCGCGGCGTGCCGCCGTCGGACACCTACAACGCGGCGTCGCTGATCGTCGGCGGCGAGATCGTCGGCACCTACCGCAAGCAGGACCTGCCGAACGCCGAGGTGTTCGACGAGAAGCGCTACTTCGCGACCGACGCCGAGCCGCTCGTGTTCGACCTGAACGGCGTGAAGTGCGGCGTGATCATCTGCGAGGACGCGTGGCACGCGTCGGCCGCGCAGATCGCGAAGGCGGCCGGCGCGCAGGTGCTGCTGATCCCGAACGGCTCCCCGTATCACATGAACAAGGAAGCGGTGCGCATGGACATCCTGCGCGCGCGGATCCGCGAGACCGGGCTGCCGATGGTGTACGTGAACCTCGTCGGCGCGCAGGACGAGCTCGTGTTCGACGGCGGCTCGTTCGTGCTCGACGCGGCGGGCGAGCTGGTCGCGAAGATGGCGCAGTTCGACGAAGGGCATGCGATCGTCGAATTCGACGGCGCGCGGCCGCTGCCCGGCGCGATCGCGCCGGAACTGTCGCTGGAGGCGCAGGTGTACCGCGCGCTCGTGCTGGGCGTGCGCGACTACATCGGCAAGAACGGCTTCCCGGGCGCGATCATCGGCCTGTCGGGCGGCGTCGATTCCGCGCTGGTGCTCGCGATCGCGTGCGACGCGCTCGGGCCGGAGCGCGTGCGCGCGGTGATGATGCCGTCGCGCTACACCGCCGACATCTCGACGACGGACGCGGCCGACATGGCGCGGCGCGTCGGCGTGCGCTACGACGAGATCGCGATCGCGCCGATGTTCGATGCGTTCCGCGCGTCGCTCGCCGGCGAATTCGCGGGCCGCGCGGAGGACGCGACCGAGGAGAACATCCAGGCGCGCATCCGTGGCACGCTGCTGATGGCGCTGTCGAACAAGTTCGGCTCGATCGTGCTGACGACCGGCAACAAGAGCGAGATGGCGGTCGGCTACTGCACGCTGTACGGCGACATGGCGGGCGGCTTCGCGGTGATCAAGGACATCGCGAAGACGCTCGTCTACCGGCTCTGCCATTACCGCAACGCGGCGGCCGAATACGCGACGCGCGACATCATTCCGGAGCGGATCCTGACGCGCGCGCCGTCCGCGGAGCTGCGCGAGAACCAGACCGACCAGGACAGCCTGCCGCCGTACGACGTGCTCGACGCGATCATGCGGATGTACATGGAGGAAGACCGCCCGCTCGCCGAGATCGTCGCGGCGGGCTATGCCGAGGCGGACGTGCAGCGCGTCACGCGGCTCATCAAGATCAACGAATACAAGCGGCGCCAGGCGCCGATCGGCATCCGCGTCACGCATCGCGCGTTCGGCCGCGACTGGCGCTACCCGATCACGTCGCGCTTCGCCGAGCGCCTTGATTGAGCCGTGCGCGGCGTAGAATCGGGCTCACGTGTTTTCATCCAAACGAGCATTGAGGGACAACCATCATGAAACGCATCACCGCCATCATCAAGCCGTTCAAGCTGGACGAAGTCCGCGAGGCGCTCGCCGAGGTCGGCCTGACGGGCCTGACCGTGACCGAGGTGAAGGGCTTCGGCCGCCAGAAGGGGCACACCGAGCTGTACCGCGGCGCCGAGTACGTGGTCGACTTCCTGCCGAAGATGAAGATCGAGGTGGTCGTCGCGGAAGCGCAGGTCGACCAGGTGATCGACGCTGTGATCGGCGCCGCGCGCACCGGCAAGATCGGTGACGGCAAGATCTTCGTGTCGGACGTCGAGCGCGTGATCCGCATCCGCACCGGCGAGGAGAACGAAGCGGCCGTCTGACGCCGCAGGCGCCATGCACCCGCGCAATAAAAAACGGTGCGATACCCTGTCGGGTACCGCACCGATACGCGCCTCTCGCAGCAGCGTGGAAAACGTCGTCGAATCGATTCCTTGAGTCGGGCTCTTGAGTCGGGCCCGGATCAGAACAGGTGCTGGATGCCTGCGTAGAAGCCGGTCTGGCTGTGGCCGAGCTTCGGGTTGCCCGTCGCCACGTCGGTGCCTGCCGCATTCGCATTCAGGCCGAAGTTGGCCGTCTTGCTGTTGCGGGCCGTGGCGACCTGGAAGTCGAGCAGCGTGCGCTTCGACAGGTTGTACGTGCCGCCGAGCGTGTAGATGTTCGCGTTGCCGCCGCCGTGGTTCGCGTTCACGTGATACACGGCCGCGATCAGCGCGGCAGCCGGCGTGGCTTGCCACGTCACGCCGCCCCAGACCTGCTGGGTCGACGTAATGCCGTTGTTCTTCAGGTTGCCCGCGTCCGAATCGGCGTGCGAGGTCTGATAGGCCGCCTGCAGCTTGAACGGACCGAGGAACACGTTCGCGCCGATGAAGTATTCGCGCGAGTAGTTGAATACGTCGTCGAGCTGGCCGTTCGCCGGGTTGCGCGCTTCGTCGTAGATGCCGCGCAGCTGGAACAGCGACGTGGTGTAGGTCAATTGGCCGCCGACGCTGCGGCCCTGGCCGGTCGTGCCGTTGCCGTTCCAGTTCGTCGCGTTCGACAGCGCGTACTGGCCGTAGAAGTCGAAGCCGTAGAGCTTCGGCGACTGATACGAAATGTTGTTGCTGGTCTTGTTCCAGTTGCGGCCGCGCACCAGCGACGCCGTCGACCAGGCCGACTGGCCGAACGGGTCGAAGTCCCACACGCCGTTCGCGATCGCGAGCTCGCGGCCGAGCAGCAGCGTACCGTACGTGTTGTTCGCAATACCGACCGTCGCCCAGCGATTCCACAGGCTGCCGGCGCCCGGGCCGTTGCCGGTCATCGTGTCGAAGCTGCCTTCGAGCTGGAACACCACCTTGTTGCCGGCGCCGATGTCCTCGGCGCCCTTGATGCCCCACAGGCTCGTGCCCCAGTCGCCGCTTTCCGCGCGCCAGCGGGAGCCGTTCTGCATCCCGTTCAAGTATTCGATGCCGGCGTCCAGACGGCCGTACAGCGTGACGCTGCTTTGCGCGTGTGCTGCGACTCCAGCAGCCATCAGCGCTGCGGCGACCAAAGCTTTCTTCATCATCTCCTCCATACCCTGTCAAAAAGTCAACCCAGAACTGCACGAGATGCCCGACGCCGCGAGCGCCGGGCAAAAGCGGGCAACTACGGAGACCTCGTGCGAAGCCGGTCAGGCGCAGCACGCGGGCGAACAGACGGGGTGGCCGTTGAGCGGGCCCGCGTGGCCGGGTCGGCCTGGCGGGGTCTCCTTGTTGTCATGAAACTAAACTACATTTCATGAACTTCGTTTTGCTACTTTGGTTACTAATTTAGCAAAAATACACTTTTGTGGCGACGGAAATCGTTGTTTGACTAACACGTGTGTCGAAATTGCCATGCAACACGGCGCGCGACACCGCGGCGCGGGCGGGCGGAACGCCGGCAGCGCCTTGTGCGACAAGGGAGACACGGTTTGCGGGAAGTTGCGTCAAGGATTGCCACTATTGACGCAGGAAAAACGGAGAATTAAGCGTGCGGCGTGCCGAATTGGTAAGTATTTCGTAATGATCGGCACGCTTACGCGATGTCCGCGCTATCCGGCCGCGCCTCGATCAACCGGGCGCGAATCCAGCGATGCGCGTCGGTGCGCGCATGCTTCGCGTGCGAGTAGACCTTCAACGTGTAGCGCGGGATCTCGAACGGCGCCGGAAAGATCCGGATCGGCGCCGCGTGCCGCAGCGCCTGCGCGGCGCGGTTCGGCACGGTCATCAGGAGTCCCGATTCCGCGATGATGAACGGCGCGGCGAGCACGGTCGGCAACTGCACCGCGACCTGGCGTGCGAGGCCGAGCCGGTCGAGCACGTAGTCGACGACGCCGCGCGTCTCGTTCCACGGCGTGACGACGACGTGCCGTGCCGCCAGGTACTGCTCGAGCGTGAGGCGTCGCCGGACCTGCGGATGGCGCTCGCTCGCGATCACGACGTAGTCGTCGGAGAACCAGTCGAATTCCTCGATCCCCGGCGCGTCGGCCGCCGCTTCCTCGTGGTAGCCGAGCGCGAAATCGATGCGGCCCGCCGCGAGCTCGTCGGTCGAGATCTTGCGGTCCGAGTGGACGACCCGGAACCGCAGTTGCGGCGCGACGTGCTGGATCCGCGCGATGAACGCGGGCAGCACCGCGAACGCGGTGTAGTCGGTCGCAGCGAACACGAAGGTCCGCTCGCTGTGCGCCGGGTCGAAGCGGCGGGCGCGCGCGAGGCCCTTCGACATCGTGTCGAGCGCGTTGCTGGCCCAGGTCGCGATGTCATCGGCGCGCACGGTCGGCTGCATCTCGTTGCCGAGCCGCACGAACAGCGCGTCGCCGATCGCCGTGCGCAGCCGCGCGAGCGCGTGGCTCAGCGCGGACGGGCTCATCGCCAGCTCGTTCGCCGCCGCGGCGACCGACCGGTGGCGGTACAGCGCATCGAACACGAGCAGCAGGTTCAGGTCGAGGCGGCGCAGATCGAGATGCATGATTTTCAGGTCTGGATGAAGAAGCTGCACTTCCTGCAGTAGGCCGACGAACGTAGCATGACGTCTTCATCGGCGCCAGCGCGCGTGCGCGGCGCCGCCGTTTGCTGCATGCCGGCCGGGGAGGGCCTTTACCGTGCATATCGACATCCGTTCCGCCACCGTCGCCGACGTGCCGGTGATCCTGCGCTTCATTTCCGAGCTGGCGATCTACGAGAAGGCCGAGGACCAGGTGGTCGCGACCGTCGCGTCGCTCGAGCGCAGCCTGTTCGGCGACGCGTCGCCGGCGCGCGCGCTGATCTGCGAGGTCGACGGCGAGCCGGCGGGCTTTGCCGTGTACTTCTTTTCGTATTCGACGTGGCTCGCCCGGCAGGGGCTGTATCTCGAGGACCTGTACGTGCCGCCGCGCTTTCGCGGCGCGGGCGCCGGCCTGCGCCTGCTGAAGGCCCTCGCGCGGATCGCGGTCGATGCCGGCTGCGGCCGCTTCGAGTGGAGCGTGCTCGACTGGAACGAACCGGCGATCCGTTTCTACGAGAGCGTCGGCGCGCAGCCGCAGAGCGAGTGGGTGCGCTACCGGCTCGCGGGCGACGCGCTGCGCGCTTTCGCCGATGCGGCGCCGGTGGACGCCGCGCCGTCCGGCCGCGCGTAAACGCAAATAAGCGCAAGTAAACGCAACCGGGCGCCGCGCGGCGAACCGCGGGGCGCCCGGCGTCGGGAGCATCAAAGCAGATTCGGGCTTACTTGAGGCTGCCCGACAGGAACTGGCGCAGGCGCTCGCTCTTCGGGTTCGCGAAGACCTCGGCGGGCACGCCTTCTTCCTCGACGCGCCCCTGGTGCAGGAACATCACGTGGTTCGACACGTTGCGCGCGAAACCCATCTCGTGGGTGACGACGACCATCGTCCGGCCTTCCTCGGCCAGCTTCTGCATCACCTTCAGCACTTCGCCGACGAGTTCGGGGTCGAGCGCGGAGGTCGGCTCGTCGAACAGCATCACGTCCGGATGCATCGCCAGCGCGCGTGCGATCGCGACGCGCTGCTGCTGGCCGCCGGACAGGTGCGACGGATACTGCTTCTCGACCCGCGGCGGCAGCCCGACCTTCTCCAGGTACTCGCGCGCGCGCTCCTCGGCGTCGCGCTTGTTCAGCTTCAGCACGTTGACCGGCGCTTCGATCACGTTCTCCAGCACGTTCATGTGCGACCACAGGTTGAAGTGCTGGAACACCATCGAGAGCTTGGTGCGCACGCGCTGCAGCTGCTTCGGCTCGGCGGCGCGCAGCGCGCCCGTCTTGTCGAGCGCGGTGCGCACTTCCTCGCCGTCGACGAAGATGCGGCCCGCGTTCGGCTGCTCGAGGAAGTTGATGCAGCGGAGCATCGTGCTCTTGCCGGAGCCGGACGAGCCGATCACGCTGATCACGTCGCCCGCGTTCGCCTTCAGCGACACGCCCTTGAGCACTTCGTTGCTGCCGTACCGCTTGTGGAGATCGTCGACGAAAAGCTTCTGAGTCTGGGAGTTCATCAATAGTCCTGCGGAAACTTACTTGCCCTGCGGGCGCAGATATGCGAGCCAGCGGCGCTCGGCCTGGCGGAACAGCCAGACCAGCGTGAACGAGATCACGAGATAGAGCAGTGCGGCGATGCCGAACGCGTGGAACGACATGTAGGTCGCCGAGTTGACGTCGCGGGCGATCTTCAGGATGTCCGGCACCGTCGCCGTGAACGCGACCGTCGTCGCGTGCAGCATCAGGATCACCTCGTTGCTGTACAGCGGCAGCGCGCGGCGCAGCGCCGACGGCAGGATCACGCGGCGGTACATCGTGAAGGTCGACATCCCGTACGCGCGCGCGGCCTCGATCTCGCCGTAGGAGGTGGCCTTGATCGCGCCCGCGAAGATCTCGGTGGTGTACGCGCAGGTGTTCAGCGTGAACGCGAGCAGCGTGCAGTTCATCCCTTCGCGGAAGAACGCGTCGAGCATCGGCGTGCCGCGCACGGCCTGCAGGCTGTAGAGGCCCGTGTAGCAGAGCAGCAGCTGCACGTAGAGCGGCGTGCCGCGGAACACGTACGTGTAGAGCCACACCGCGCCCGACAGCCATTTCTTCCTCGACACGCGCGCGACCGCGAGCGGCACCGACAGGCAGAAGCCGAGCCCGATCGACACGACGAGCAGCCACAGCGTGATCGCCACGCCGGTGAGGCGGTAGCCGTCGGTGTAGAGATAGTTGCGCCAGTATTCTTGGATGAGGTCGATCATAGGTCTGCCTTGCGGACGCCGGTCGAATAGCGCTTTTCAAGCCACATCAGCACGAAGTTCGAAATCGTCGTGATGGCCAGGTAGATCGCTCCCGCGATCAGCGTGAAGAAGAAGAACCGCAGCGTGCCCTTGCCGGCATCCTGCGACGCCTTGACCACGTCGGCGAGGCCGATGATCGACACGAGCGCCGTCGATTTCACGAGCACCTGCCAGTTGTTGCCGATGCCCGGCAGCGCGAAGCGCATCATCTGCGGGAACATGATGCGCGTGAACACCTGCCAGTTCGTCATCCCGTACGCGCTGCCGGCCTCGAGCTGGCCGCGCGGCACCGACAGGAACGCGCCGCGGAACGTCTCGGTGAAATACGCGCCGTAGATGAAGCCGAGCACAAGCACGCCGGCGAGGAACGGATCGATGTCGATCTGGTCCCAGCCCGCGAGGTCGGTCAGCTGGTTCAGCCAGATCTGCAGGCTGTAGAACAGCAGCAGCATCAGCACGAGGTCGGGCACGCCGCGGATCAGCGTCGTGTAGACGGTGCCGACGCCGTTCGTGACGCGATTGCGGGACAGCTTGGCGCCCGCGCCGAGGAGACCCAGCAGGAACGACAGCGCGAGCGAGAGCACCGCCAGTTTGACGGTTTGCCAGGTGCCTGCGAGGATCAGCGGGCCGTAACCTTGAAGAAACATATGTGGTCCTTGACGGCGCACCGGGTGCGCCGAGAAAGACGCGTTCCGCATGTTGCGCGGAACGCCCCGTGCGTATCATGACCGTCCGCCCGGCGAGGGCGCCGGACCTGCCTGCCGCGGTGGGCGGTGGGCGAGGGGGCGGGCGGCGCGTGGTTTGACTGCCTGTACTGCGCGAACGCGGGGCGCGCCCCGCGTTCGCACCCGGCGCTCAGCGCGCCGAGTAGACGCTGAACGCGAAATACTTGTGCGACAGGCGGTCGTACGTGCCGTCCTTGTGCATGTCGGCCAGCGCCTTGTTGATCTTCAGTTTCAGGTCGGTGTCCTCCTTGCGCAGGCCGATCGCGGTGCCGTCGCCGATCGTCTTCGGATCCTTCACTTCCGGCCCCGCGAACGCGAAGCCCTTGCCGCGCGGCGTGCGCAGAAAGCCGTAGTCGGCCTGCAGCTCGTCCTGCAGCGTCGCGTCGAGGCGGCCCGAGCCGAGGTCGGCGTAGACCTGGTCCTGGTTCTGGTACGGAATGACGGTCACGCCCTGCGGCTCCCAGTACGCCTTCGCGTAGGTCTCCTGGGTCGAACCCTGCTCGACGCCGACGCGCTTGCCCTTCAGCGACGCGATCGTCGGCAGCAGCGGCGAGCCGGTCTTCGCGATCATCCGCGCCGGCGCGTCGTACACCTTGTCGGAGAAGTCGATCTGCTCGCGGCGCTTGTCCGTCACGGTCAGCGACGACACGATCACGTCGTATTTCTTCGCCTTCAGCGCCGGGATGATCCCGTCGAGATCCTGCGCCACCCACACGCATTTGACGTTGATCCGCTTGCAGATTTCCTTGGTGAGATCGACGTCGAAACCGACGATCTCGCCGCTCGGCGCGGTCGACTCGAACGGCGGGTAGCTGGCGTCGACGCCGATCCGTACGGTCTTCCACTCCTTCGCGAAGGCGCTGCCCGCCACGAGGGCGAGGGCGGCGCACAGGGCGGCCTTCTTCATTTCAATCCTTCAGTTGCTGACTTTCCGGGGCGGCGCGCGCGGCCTGTCGGGCCGTGCGCCGCGCCGTATTCTAGATAGCCAAAATTCGGGTTCGGCGGCCTGGCGGCGGCAACCGCCGGACAGGCGGGCGCCAAAAGCGCGGTATTTTACCCGAACGCGCACCCCGGGCAGCGCACAAGCGTGCTTCCAGCGGGTTCCGTTGGCGGCGAACGACGCCGGCGGCCCGGATCGGCGCCGCTGTTGCGGCATTCGCTGCAGTCGCAACGAATATTGCTTGAATTGGGTTCGTGGATGCAACGATGCGGTGCGCGCGCGTGGATTGTTGCGGGCTCGGCGAACTCCTACATTGGCGGCATTTCGACAAACCGCCCCACGGAGCGTCCATGTTCCAGATCCTCCGCGCCGCCGACCGAGGCTATGCCAACCACGGCTGGCTCGAGTCCCGCCACAGCATCCCGATCGCCGGTGTTGGCGGCGACACGCATCCGTCGTTCGGCCCGCTGCGCGTGCTGAACGACGATTGGATCGCGCCGACGCGCGGCTTCGGCATGCATCCTCACCGCGACATGGAGATCGTCACCTACGTGCTGGAAGGCGCGCTCGCGCACCGCGACAGCATGGGCAACGGGTCGATCGTCCGGCCCGGGGACGTGCAGAGGATGAGTGCCGGCACGGGGGTTGTCCACAGCGAAACCAACGCGTCGCGCGACCGGCCGCTGCATCTGCTGCAGATCTGGCTGCTGCCGACCGAGCGGGGCGGCCGGCCGGGCTACGAGGAACGGCGCTTCGGCGAGGGCGAGAAGCGCGGCCGGCTGCGGCTCATCGCGTCGCCGGACGGGCAGGACGGCTCGGTGTCGATGCGCGCGGACGCGCGGATCCATGCGGGGCTGTTCGATGGCGGCGAAGCGACGGTGTTCGACGTGCCGGCGGGGCGCCGGGTGTACGTGCACGTCGCACGCGGCGCGCTGGAGGTCAACGGCGAGCCGCTGGAGAGCGGCGACGGCGTGCGGATCGGCGGGGTGGCGTCGGTCGCGCTGGCGCACGGCCGGGACGCCGAGGTGCTGCTGTTCGATCTCGCCTGAACGGCCAGATATGGACGCGAAGCGGACGCGGGCCGGGTGCCCGCGTCCGCTTCGCCGCCGCGCCGGGGAGGGCGGCGCAGCCGGATCGGGCCGGCTTACTGCGCCGGCGCTGAAGCGGGCTTGCCCGCCTGGCGGTGCTGTTCCCAGCGCTCCTTCATCTTCTCGTGGCGCTGCTCCATCCGCGCGTACTGCTGCTTGATCGCCGTGCTGACCGTCGTTTTCTGCTGGTCGTTCAGCCCGTTGTAGAACGCGAGCCACGCGGCCGACGTCTGCTCGCGCAGCTGCGCGTTCTGCTGCTCGGCCTGCTGGCGCGCGGCATGCATCGCGTTCAGGTCGAGGATCGGCTGGTTCTGCTGCGCCTTGAACTGCTCGCGCATCTGCTCGTGGCTCGTGCGCATCGCGTCGCGGTTCTGCTTCATCGTGTTGACCGCGGTCTGCCACTGCTGCTCCTGCGCGGCAGTGAGCTTCAGCTGGTCGTGCAGGCGCAGGATCGCGCCGAACGGGCCGCCGTCGTGGCCGTGCATCTGGTGCATGCCCGGGCCGCCCGGCGGCGCGTCGGCCGGGGGCGCCGCGTGCGCGGCGCCGAAGGCGAGGGCGAGCATGGTGGCGGCCGCAATGGCCACCCGGGACGTCTTCTTATACATTTCAGAAACTCCTGTTCGAAAGGGTCCGGCGACGCGGCGGCGGGCGAGACCGCGGGGCCGCATCCGGTAAGACGCAGGTTAGCGGCGCGTCCGGCGGCCGGTGTTACGGCGGCCGGCGGACGGGTTACCGCGCATTACAGTTCGCTTGCGCGGTAATCCGCAGTAACCCTTTCGTCCCTTTGTGTCGTTCTTTGCGGCCGCCGTCGCGCGGTAAACTTCGAGCCATGACTACCCAGATCCTCATCGTCGACGACGACCAAGAATTGCGCGACCTGCTGCGCGACTACCTCGTACGCCAGGGCATGGAAGTGTCCGTGCTGCACGACGCGGCGACGCTCGAGAAGCGCCTCGAGCGCGAGCGCCCCGACCTGATCGTGCTGGACCTGATGATGCCGGGCGTGGACGGCCTCACCGCGCTGCGGCAGCTGCGCGCGGCCGGCGACGACATCCCCGTGATCATGCTGACCGCGCGCGCCGACGACGTCGACCGCATCGTCGGGCTCGAGCTCGGCGCCGACGACTACCTCGGCAAGCCGTTCAACCCGCGCGAGCTGCTCGCGCGCGTGCAGGCGGTGCTGCGGCGTCGCCGCGCGACGCCGTCGGCCGCGGCGCCCGAACAGCGCGAGCCTTATGCGTTCGGCCGCTTCCTGCTCGATTTCCAGGCGCGCACGCTGTCGGTCGACGGCAAGCCGGCCGCGCTGTCGAGCAGCGAGTTCGCGCTGCTGAAGATCTTCGTCAACCACGCGCTGCGCACGCTCACGCGCGAACGGCTGCTCGAGCTGCTGCACGGGCCGGAATACGACGGCACCGACCGCGGCATCGACGTCCAGGTGTGGCGCCTGCGCCGTATTCTCGAGTCGGATCCGTCGTCGCCGCGCTTCATCCAGACGGTGCGAGGGCGCGGCTACGTGTTCGTGCCCGACGGCGAGGCCCATGCGCAAACCCATTGATTCGCTGTTCGGCCGGCTGGCGCTGCTCGTCGTCGGCGTGCTGCTCCTGTCGCACTTCGCGTGGTACTTCGCGATGCGGCTCGAGCGCAACCAGATGCAGACGCGCTATGCGGTCGAGGAAGCGTCGTTCCTGGTCGATGCGGTGCGCCAGCACGTCGCCCGCACGCCGGACCAGCCGCTGCCGTCGCGCGTGCGGCTCGTCCCGCCCGACAGCCCCGACGTGCCGCAGGGGCACACCGGCCTGCCGCCGGCGCTCAAGCGTTTCCGCGACGACGTGAGCGACCGCATGCCGGCCGGCACGCGCGTCGAGATCGGCGTGCCGGGCCATCCGCCCGTGCTGTGGGTCAAGGAGCCGGCCGACCGCAACTGGATCGTCGTGCCGGTGCAGCCGCTGCGGCCGCCGCGCTCGCTGGACCGGATGCTGATCTGGCTCGGGACGATCTTCTCCGCGGGCGTGGTCGCCGCGCTGTTCGCGGCCTGGCAGCTGCAGCAGCCGCTGCGTTCGCTCGCGCGCGCGGTCGCCCGCTTCGGCCGCGGCCAGCCGGTGCCGCCGCTGCGCGAGCGCGGCCCGCGCGAGCTGCGCCAGCTCACGCACGGCTTCAATCAGATGGTGGAACAGGTGTCGCGCGCGGAGAACGACCGCGCGGTGATGCTGGCCGGCGTCGCGCACGACCTGCGCACGCCCCTCGCGCGGATGCGCCTGCGCGCCGAGATGATGGACGACGCGCGGCTGCGCGACGGCGTCGTGCGCGATGTCGACTCGATGTCGCATATCGTCGACCAGTTCCTCGTGTTCGCGCACGGCGGCAACGACCGCAGCGAGCCGGTGCCGGTCGACCAGGCCTGCGAGCGGATCGCGCGCACCTATCGCGCGGTCGCGCCGAACGCGCCGACGGTCCAGACCCGGCTCGCCGCGGATCCGGGCTTCCGCCTGCCGACCGCGACGCTCGACCGGATCCTGTCGAACCTGCTCGACAACGCGCATGCGTACGGCGCGCCGCCCGTGGTCGTCGAAACCGAGCGCACCGTGACCGGCTACGTGCTGGCGGTGAGTGACCACGGCGGCGGCATCGCACCGCGCGATCTCGCGGCCGCGACGCGGCCGTTCGTCCGGCTCGACCCCGCACGCGGCGGCAACGGGCACAGCGGCCTCGGGCTCGCGATCGTCGAGCGGCTGGTGCTGCGGCTGGGCGGGACCTGCGAGATCGGCAACCGGCCGGAAGGCGGCCTGCGCGTCGCGATGCAGTTCCCGTTCGACACGGTGCCGAAGGCCGAAGCGCACGCGCAGGCGGCGTGAGCGCAGCGCGCGGCGCCGGTCTGGCCGGGCCTGACTAGGCCCGGCGGCGCGTCATTCGCCGAACAGCGAGCCGAGCGTCTCGGCGGCGTTGCTGTCGATCGTGTTGTAGGTCACGCTGGTGGCTTCGAAGATATACACGGTCGTGTACCGGCCGAGGCGCTCGAGGATCTCATCCTGCAGCGATTCCGGCACGATGTTCATGTTCAGGTACCAGGCCGTCGACGACAGCCGCGTCTGGAACGAACCGTACTCCTGCATCAGCTCGTAGAACGCATCGGCATCCTGATCGCGGCAGACGATCACCAAGTTTCCTGCCATTCCCTTCCTCCCGCTCGTCGATCGATCCCCGTGGGGGCCAGCCCTGATCATACCTGCTTCGCCGCGACCCGCCCCTGACGGGGCGCACGGTTTTGCCCGGTGCGCGCGGCGGGCGGGTTCACGGGCGGGCCGGTTCACGGCATAATTCGGGCCTGCATGCCGGCCGGCGCGTTGCGCGCCGCTGCGTCCCGCGCCGATCCGTCAGCCGCCAGCCCGTTCCGGGCCCGATTCGTCCGCGGCTGCAGCGGATTCCACCGTCTCGATCCGGAAGGTTGTGCCTGAAATACAGGTTGTAGTAGTGTCGTGCCGTTTGCGGAACGACTCGACCGGGACCCGCGCGGTGATGCTGTCGGCACGGATGCGGCGCATTGCGCCTGCCTTACATCGTGAGTCAAAACGAATTACCGCGCCCGCGCGCTTTGCCATGAATCAACATCGTCTGCCGGTCACATCCTTCGATTCGATCGGCCTTACCGGGGAGAGCGCCTGATGGATTTCGGATTCGATCCAAACCGGATCGCCAATGCATCGGCATGGCGCGTCCTGCCGAACCGCTGGGATTTCATTGCCTTTCCGCTGATCATCTGCGTGATCGCGATGGCGGTGGTCGGGTTCCATGAAACGATGGCGCCGATCACGACCCTCAATACGCAGAAGATCTCGCTGGATCCGTCGAACCTGCCCGAATACGCGCTGCGCACGACGCTGCGGATGCTCGCGGCGATGGTCGCGTCGCTCGCGTTCACGCTCGTGTACGGCACGCTCGCGGCGAAGAGCCGCCGCGCCGGCATGGTGCTCGTGCCGATCCTCGACATCCTGCAGTCGGTGCCGGTGCTCGGCTATATCTCGTTTACGGTGACGTTCTTCCTCGCGCTGTTCCCGAGCCGCGTGCTCGGCGCCGAGCTGGCCGCGATCTTCGCGATCTTCACGAGCCAGGCGTGGAACATGACGTTCAGCTTCTACCAGTCGCTGCGCACGGTGCCGCGCGATCTCGACGAAGTGTCGCGCGGCTTCCACCTGACGTCCTGGCAGCGGTTCTGGAAGCTCGAGGTGCCGTTCTCGATGCCGGGCCTGATCTGGAACATGATGATGTCGATGTCGGGCGGCTGGTTCTTCGTCGTCGCGTCGGAGGCGATCACCGTCGGCAACCACACGATCACGCTGCCGGGCATCGGCGCGTATCTCGCCCAGGCGATCGGCGACAAGAACCTCGGCGCGATCGGCTGGGTGATCCTCGCGATGACCGTCGTGATCCTCGCGTACGACCAGCTGCTGTTCCGCCCGCTCGTCGCGTGGGCCGACAAGTTCCGGATGGAAACCACGAGCTCCGGCAACGCGCCCGAGTCGTGGCTGCTCGACCTCGTGCGCCGCACGCGCCTGATCCACAAGCTGCTCGTGCCGGCCGGCTGGTTCTTCGCGAAGGCCGCGCGCATCCCGTTGCGCCTGCCGCTGTCCGGCGCGGTGCGCTTCACGCTGCCGCGCGTCGAGAAGAAGGCGTCGTTCGCCGTCGACATCGCCTGGGCGATCCTCGTGCTGCTCGGCACGGCCTACGTGGTCTGGCGCGTGTTCAGCTTCGTGGCGACCGGGGTGACGATGGCCGACGTCGGCCACGTCTTCACGCTGGGGCTCATCACGCTGCTGCGTGTGATCGTGCTGATCGCGATCGCGTCGGTGATCTGGGTGCCGATCGGCGTGTGGATCGGCCTGCGCCCGGCGCTTGCCGAAAAGATGCAGCCGCTCGCGCAGTTCCTGGCCGCATTCCCGGCGAACCTGCTGTTCCCGGCGTTCGTGATCGTGATCGCGCATTTCCACCTGAACGCGGACATCTGGCTGTCGCCGCTGATCGTGCTCGGTACCCAGTGGTATATCCTGTTCAACGTGATTGCCGGCGCGACGTCCTATCCGAACGACTACCGCGAGGCGGCGACGAACTTCCGCATCCGCGGCTGGCAGTGGTGGCGCCAGGCGATCCTGCCGGGCATCTTCCCGTATTACGTGACGGGCGCGATCACCGCATCGGGCGGCGCATGGAACGCGAGCATCGTGTCGGAAGCCGTGCAGTGGGGCGACACCAAGATCGAGGCGCACGGCCTCGGCGCGTATATCGCCCAGACGACGGCCGCCGGCGATTTCCCGAAGATCATCCTGGGCATCGCGGTGATGTCCCTGTTCGTGACCCTGTTCAACCGCCTGCTGTGGCGCCCGCTGTATGCGTTTGCCGAATCGAAGCTGCGACTTGACTGAAACTGATTGAGAGCGAAACGCGATGCACAATCCGAATGCTGTAAACGCCCCCGTTCAGACGCAGCCGGCGCCGCCGAAGCTCGGTGACGAGATCCTGCGCGTCGACGACGTCAGCCGCGGCTTCAACAAGAACCAGGGCGAACTGCTCGTGCTCGACGGCGCGAACCTGTCGCTGCGCGAAGGCGAGATCGTCGGGCTGCTCGGCCGCTCCGGCTCGGGCAAGTCGACCCTGCTGCGCATCATCGCCGGCCTGATCGAGCCGACGGGCGGCGAGGTCAGCTACCTCGGCAAGCCGCTGCGCGGCCCGGCCGAAGGCGTTGCGATGGTGTTCCAGACCTTCGCGCTGTTTCCGTGGCTCACCGTGCTGCAGAACGTGGAAGCGGGCCTCGAGGCGCTCGGCGTCGGCGCGCGCGAGCGGCGCGAGCGCGCGCTCGCGGCGATCGACCTGATCGGTCTCGACGGCTTCGAGAACGCGTATCCGCGCGAGCTGTCGGGCGGGATGCGCCAGCGCGTCGGCTTCGCGCGCGCGCTCGTCGTCGACCCGACGATCCTGCTGATGGACGAGCCGTTTTCGGCGCTCGACGTGCTGACCGCCGAGACGCTGCGTACCGATCTGCTGGATCTGTGGACGCAGGGCCGCATGCCGATCAAGTCGGTGCTGATCGTCACGCACAACATCGAGGAAGCGGTGTTCATGTGCGACCGGATCCTCGTGCTGTCGTCGAACCCGGGCCGCGTGATCGCCGAGATCAAGGTGCCGTTCAAGCACCCGCGCAACCGTCTCGACCCGGCGTTCCGCCGGCTGGTCGACGACATCTACGCGAAGATGACGGCCCGCCAGATCGGCGAGGCGACGAAGAAGGGGCTCGAGCCCGGCAGCTGGCTGCCGCAGGTGTCGACCAACCTGATGGCCGGCCTGATCGAGACGCTCGCCGCGCCGCCGTACCACGGCCGCGCGGACATGCCGGAAATCGCGCGCACGCTGCATCTGGAGGTCGACGACCTGTTCCCGATCGCCGAAGTGCTGCAATACCTCGGCTTTGCCGACGTGCGGGAAGGGGACGTGTTCCTGACGCCGCCGGGGCGCGTGTTCGCCGAGTTCGGCACGCAGGAGCGCAAGCTGATGTTCGCCGACCACCTGCTGAAGCACGTGCCGCTCGCGGCGCGGATCAAGAAAGTGCTCAACGAGCGGCCGGGCCATCGCGCGCCGCGCGTGCGCTTCGAGCAGGAGCTGGAAGACTTCCTGTCCGACGGCGCCGCGGAAGAGACGCTCGACGCGGTGATCGACTGGGGCCGTTACGGCGAGATCTTCTCGTATAACGACCAGACCGAGATTTTCAGTCTCGAGGACGTCGAGTCCTGACCGGCGCGCCGGGCCGCCCGGCCCGGCAGCGGCGGGCGCCGCGCATCAGGCGTGGCGCGTCACTGCAGATTGCCCCAGCGGTCGACGGCCGGTTCGGCCGCGGCCCACTTCCAGCGCGCACCTTGCTGGCACGCGTTCGCGAAATACCAGTCCGCCTTCGCGCCGTCCTTCATCGAGAACGCGAATTCCTTGCACAGCGCGAGCGACGTCGAATAGGCGCGCGTGACGCGCACCTCGCCTTCGCCGTTCTCGAGCGGCAGCGTATTCTTCACCTTCCACGGCTTCACTTCGCCGACCGCAAGGCTGCCGGCCGCCTGCGCGATCGCATCCTGCTGGTTCTGGTGGAGCTGCTTCATCGTGCGCTTCACGGCCTCGTCCGTCGCGGCCTGCACCGCGATGCCGACCCCGACGCCGACGGCCGGGTTGGCGGTCACGAGGCCCGTCGCCGCGCCCGCGAGCGCGCCGCTTGCCGCGCCGACCGACCCGCAGCCCGACAGCGCGGCGCCGGCCGCGCACAGCACGCCGAGCCACGCGACGCGGATCGCGACGCTCATTGCAGCGCACCCCAGCGTTCGGTCGCCGGTTCGGCCGACGCCCATTTCCACACCGAGCCGTCACGGCAGATGGTCGCGACGAAGAACGCGGATTGCGCGGCGGCATCGGGTTTTGCCGGCGCATCGACGGAGAACACGATCTCCTTGCAGTCGAGTGGGCCGACGCTGATCATCCGGCTGACCGTCACGCGGCCGCGCTCGTCGTCCTCGATCGGAAACGCGTGGTTCGTCGTCCACGGCGCGACGCCGCCGACGTCGAGCGGCCCGGCCGCGTTGGCGATCTGCTGCTGCGAATAGCGGTGCGCGACGCGCTGCGTGTACTGGACGCCCGCGCGCGCGCCGGCGACCGCGCCGAGGCCGATGCCCGTCGCGACGGCGGCGTTGTTGGTGACCTTGGATGCGATCGCGGCGCCGGCGATGCCGGCCCCGGCCGTCGCGCCTTCGCTGTAGAGCGAGTTGCAGCCGGACAGCAGTGCCGCCGTGGCGGCCACGGCCAGCACGATGCGTGCCGGCATGGCCAGGCGCGGCGGTTCGAAACGAAAGTTCATCCCTGAGTGCGAGTCCTGTCTGGGTGGGCGGCGAGGCATGCGCGCGCCCATGCCGTGCCATTGTTTCGCAATTGTCATAGGGAAACTGCAAAGCTTTGAAAAATCGCCGGCGGCCGGCCTCGCGCGCGCGGCGCTATTGTCTGGCAGATGGTGGACGAGGGGTCGAAACGTTACAAATTGAAGGTAATTGTTACGCTGGCGTCCAAGCTTCGCGCCTAGACTGTTTTGTTATGGAATGTTTCGACGACGGCCGTGCGCCGTTCCGCCCATGAGACACCCAACCATGCGCCGTTCCAGACGGCCTTCGCAGCAGTTGCCCGACCCGGACGCCGGCCGCTCGCGGCCGCGCACCGATGCACCCTCCGCGCCCCCCGCCGGCGTACCCGCCACGACGCCGCACGACGGCGATCACAACCAGGGCGGGACCCGCCCGGAAGGGCTCGACTATCAACGCGACCTCGGCGTCGATCAGGACGCGTGACGTCGTATCCGTTGCATTCCGCCGCAGCATTTCTCACGTCTGAACCGCCGCGCGGCAGCCTTCGGGTTGCCGCGCCCGTCACGGCGCGCGCCTTGCGCGCCGGCCATTCGAATCAAGAAGGGGGAAGCCGCATGAGCAGATTGATCGTCGTATCGAACCGCGTCGCCATCGGGGAGGACACGCGCCCGAGCGCGGGCGGCCTCGCGGTCGGCGTGATGGACGCGCTGCGGGAAACCGGCGGCATGTGGTTCGGCTGGAGCGGCGAGATCGCCGGCGCGCCCGAGGCGCCCGCGATCCGGCGCGACGGCAACGTGACTTACGCGACGGTCGGCCTGACCCGCCGCGACTACGACCAGTACTACCGCGGCTTCTCGAACGCGACGCTGTGGCCGGTGTTCCACTATCGCGGCGACCTCGCGCGCTTCGACCGCCAGGAATACGCGGGCTATCTGCGCGTGAACGCCGCGCTCGCGAAACAGCTCGCCGCGCTGCTGAAGCCCGACGACCTGATCTGGGTGCACGACTACCACCTGCTGCCGTTCGCGCATTGCCTGCGCGAGCTCGGCGTGAAGAATCCGATCGGCTTCTTCCTGCACATCCCGTTTCCGTCGCCCGACGTGCTGCGCATGGTGCCCCCGCACGACGAGCTCGTGAAATTCATGTGCGCGTACGACGTCGCCGGCTTCCAGACCGACGCCGACAAGCAGGCGTTCGTCGACTATATCGAGCGGCGCGGCATCGGCGCCTCGAGCGACGACGGGATGCTGCACGCGCACGGGCGGGTCGTGAAGGTCGCCGCGTATCCGATCGGCGTGTATCCGGACGCGATCGCGCAGGCGGCGGTGGAGTACGGCGCGCGCAAGCCGGTGAAGATGCTGCGCGACGCGCTCGACGGCCGCAAGCTGGTGATGAGCGTCGATCGTCTCGATTACTCGAAGGGGCTCGTCGAGCGCTTCCAGGCGTTCGAACGGATGCTCGCGAACGCGCCCGGCTGGCAGGGGCGCGTGTCGCTCGTGCAGATCGCGCCGCCGACGCGCGCCGACGTGCAGACCTACCAGCGCATTCGCGAGACGCTCGAAGGCGAGGCGGGTCGCATCAACGGGCGCTTCTCGCAGCTCGACTGGACGCCGATCCAGTATCTGAACCGCAAGTACGAGCGCAACCTGCTGATGGCGTTCTTCCGGATGTCGCAGGTCGGCTACGTGACGCCGCTGCGCGACGGGATGAACCTCGTCGCGAAGGAGTACGTCGCATCGCAGGATCCGGCGGATCCGGGCGTGCTCGTGCTGTCCGAGTTCGCGGGCGCGGCGGCCGAGCTGCCGGGCGCGCTGCTCGTCAATCCATACGACCTGTCGCAGATGGCCGACGCGCTCGAGCGCGCGCTGTCGATGCCGCCCGCCGAGCGGCAGGCGCGGCATGCCGACAATCTCGCGCGGCTGCGCGCGAACGACCTGTCGGTCTGGCGCGACACGTTCGTCGCGGATCTGCGCAGCGTCGCGACGGCCGCGTCGGTGACGCGGCGGGCCGGCCGGCGGGTCGCGCATGCCTGAGCGCGCACGGGTGGACAGCGGCACGGACGGCGGGGCCGACGAGGCCGCCCGGCGCTTTTTCGTCGTGACGGGCGGGCCCGGGTCGGGCAAGAGCACGCTGCTCGACGCGCTCGAGCGCGCCGGCTTCGCGCGTTCGCAGGAAGCGGGGCGCGGGGTGATCCAGGACCAGATGGCGGTCGACGGCCCCGCGCTGCCGTGGCGCGACCGGAATGCGTTCGCCGAGCTGATGCTGGGCTGGGAGATGCGTTCGCACCATCTCGCGCGGCAGGCGCGCGGGCCCGTGTTCTTCGATCGCGGCGTGCCGGACGTGATCGGCTATCTGCGCCTGTCGGGGCTCGCGGTGCCCGCGCACGCGGATGCCGCGGCGCGACGCTTCCGCTATCACCCGCGCGTGTTCATCGCGCCGCCGTGGCCCGACATCTACACGCAGGATACCGAGCGCCGCCAGGATTTCGCCGAAGCGGTGCGCACTTACGACGCGATGGTCGAATGCTATGCGTCGTACGGCTATCGGCTGATCGAGCTGCCGCGCGCGAGCGTGAAGGCGCGCGTGCGTTTCGTGCTGGACGCGCTCGACGCGGCATGAGGCGCGCCGGGCGCCGGCCCGGTCAGGCCGAGGCGCTCGGCTGCGGCGCCGCGATGCGCAGCGCGCTGACGACGGCCGCCGCGGCCGCGAACGCGGCGGCGACGTAGAGCGCGACGGTCGGTCCGTGCGCGGGCGCGATCCCGAAGATCAGCGCGACGAGCGCGGCGCCGAGCGTCTGGCCGGTCAGCCGCGCGGTGCTGAGCATGCCGCCCGCGCCGCCGGCGCGCGAGCGCGGCGCCGACGACAGGATCGCGCGGTTGTTCGGCGACTGGAACAGGCCGAAGCCCGCGCCGCACAGCGCCATCCGCCATGCGATGTCGATGCTGTCCGGATGGGCGCCGATCGTCGCGAGCGACAGCAGGCCCGCCGCGAACAGCGCGAGCCCGATGCCGCCCAGCATGCCGGCCGAGTAGCGGTCGGACAGCACGCCTGAGAGCGGCGCGGCGACGACGATCACGAGCGGCCACGGCGTCATGTAGAGGCCGGTCTGCACCTGCGAGAAGCCGAGCGAATGCTGCAGCCAGAACGGCAGCGCGACGAACGCGAGCATCTGCGACGTAAACGACGCGATCGACGTGCAGATCGACAACGCGAACAGCGGGATGCGCATCAGGTCGACCGGCAGCAGCGGCGCCGGCTGCGACAGCTGCCGCTTCACGAAGAACCAGCCGACGACGAGCGCGACCGTCAGCTCGGCCGCGACGAACGCGCCGCGCTCGCCGTGCCCGAGCCCGTCGACGGCCATGATCAGCAGCCCGAACACGCACGCGTTCATCAGCGCGCTCGGGATGTCGTACGGCGCGTCGTGCAGCGGATTGGCGGGGAGCGCGCGCAGGCTGCCGAGCACCGCGGCGATGCCGATCGGCACGTTGATCGCGAACAGCCAGGGCCACGGCGCGACCGACAGCACCGCGGACGCGACGGTGGGACCGACGGCCGACGACAGCGCGACCACCATCGCATTGATCGACAGGCCGCGTCCGAGCATCGACGTCGGGTAGATCATCCGCACGAGCGCGGCGTTGACGCTCATGATGCCCGCCGCGCCGAAGCCCTGGATCACGCGCATCACCGCGAGCGTCGGCAGCGAACCGGCGAGCGCGCAGCCGAGCGATGCGGCGGTGAACAGCGCGAGGCCCGCGATGTAGACGCGCCGGTAGCCGATGCGCTCGCCGAGCGACGCGAGCGGCAAAAGCGTGATCGTGACCGCGAGCTGGTACGCGTTGACGATCCAGATCGATGCGGCGTCGGACGCGCGCAGGTCATGCGCGATGGTCGGCAGCGCGACGTTGGCGATTGCGCCGTCGAGCACGGCGAGCGTGATGCCCAGTGCGACGCAGACGATCGCCCAGTAGCGTTGCGGAAGGGGCAGGCCGGTATCGGGATTCATGGCGGGAACGTGTCGGCCCCGGACCGGGATGTGGCGATGGGGCGTCCTTGTGGGGTTCGACGGCGGGAACGCGCAGGCGGCGCGCATGCCTGCGGGCGCGAGCCGGCCGAGTGTATCACCGGGCCGCGCTACGCGTTGTCGACGCCGGCCGGCGGGCCTGCGCGGTCATCCCTCGAAGTCGAGGCCGCCGAGCCGCACGACCGGATCGGCCTGCGTGCGCGACGCAAGGTCGACGTCGCGCGCGCCCTGCCACGCGGACAGCTTTCTCGGCAGCGCGGCCAGGTAGTGCTCGAAGCGTGCTTCGCCTTCCGGCGCCATCAGCCGTTCGATCTCGTCGGTATCCCAGGTCAGCTCGAGGTTCAGCGGATGCCCGAAGCCGCTCACGTGTTCGTGCGGCGCGCTGCGCACGCGCACCTGCGACGGGTGGCCGTGGCCGCCATACGGGACGACTTCGGTCTGCACATGGTCGGCGAAGTAGGCGGCGATCGCGTGCGCGATGCGCGGCGCGAATTCGGTATCGAAACGGCGGGCGATCTCGGGCTGCATGCAGGCGTCTCCTTGGTCCCGAAAATGTAGCACGGCGCTTGCGCGTTTTGGTTTGCCGGTCCGGCGTAATCGTGCGTTACCACTTGCTGCATCTATTACCGCGGGCCGCGTCCACAATGCATCGCATCCCGTACCACTTCGCGTGGGAGTGCAACATGAAGAAGATCGCAGCAGTGTGTGTCCTCGCCGGTTCGCTTGCCGTCGCCGGGCCCGCGTCCGCGCATGACCGCGGCGGCGCCGTCATCGGCGCGCTGATCGGCGGCGCGGTGCTGGGCGCCATCGTGACGTCCGCGCTGAATCCGCCGGTCGCGTATGCCGCGCCTGCGTATCAGGCGCCCGCCTATCAGCCGCCGACGTATTACCAGGCGCCGGCGTATCAACCGCCGGCCTATGCGCCGGGCTATCAGCAGGCGCAGTACCAGGACGACGACGGCTACGGCGACCAGCCGCGCTATTGCTATGACCGCTATCAGCGCGCGTATGTGTGCGGCGCGCCGGCGCCGGGCGGCTACGGCTATGCGCAGCCGGGCGGATGGTGAGTACGGCGGCCGGCGCAGGCGTAAGCGGCATCGAAAAACAGAAGGCCCTCGCATCGAGCGAGGGCCTTTTTCGTTGGCGGAGGGCGGCGAGGTGTCGTGGCCGATTGTGCTATCCACACGGGTGCACACCGCCCGCGCCGGATACAAACGGTTGCAATTGCGTCAGTGCCAGCGGCCGTTGCCGCGGTCGTTGTCGCCCTGGCCGCCGCGCCAGTCCCGGGCGCCGCCGCTCGCGCGATTGCCTTCGGTCGGGCGGTTGCCGCCGTTGCCGCGATTCCAGCCGCCGTTGCCATTGCCGCGATCGCCCCAGTTGCGATTGCCCCAGCCGTGGTCGCCCCAGCCGCGGTCGCGTCGCCAGTCGCGGTCGTCGCGCCGGTAATCGCGGCGATCCCAGTCGCCGCCGCCCCAGACGTTGACCGTGCCGTACACGGGCGCATAGGCGGGGCCGTACGCGTAGCCGGGGTCCGAGTAATAGGTTTGTCCGTAGCCGTAGCCGGCGTCCGGCGCGACGACGCAGCCGGTCAGCAGCGTGGCGACGGCGGCGGTGGTGGCGATGAGCTTGATCATGGCGTTCTCCCTTGGGGCGAATCATAAGAGGCGGAACGCCGCGCATCTGCCACCAATTGTGTCTCTAAATTACAGCGCCGTAAGGCCGGGCGGCGAAAGTGTTAGCATCCGGAGCCATTTGTCATACAGGAGCACCTCGATGAAATTTGCGATCCGGGCCGCGCTGGCCGCCGTTTGCGTGACGACCGCCGCGGCATGCGCGGCGGGGCCGGCGTCCGAGCCGGCCGTTTCGGCCGAATCGATCAAGATGTTCCCGCAGCCCGCGGCCGGCCAGCAGCGCGTCGTGATCGCGCTGCCCGCGCTGCCCGACGAAGCGGACGCGCGCGTCGAGCTGATGATCGGCAAGACGCTGCAGACCGACTGCAACCAGCAATGGTTCGGCGGCGATCTGGCGGCCGAGACCGTGCAGGGCTGGGGCTATACGTACTACCGGCTGTCCGACGTGAAGGGACCGGCGTCGACGCTGATGGCGTGCCCGGGACAGGCGCCGCGCGAACGGTTCGTGCAGGTGCGCGGCGACGATCAGCTGCTGCGCTACAACAGCCGGCTGCCCGTCGTCGTGTACGTGCCGAACGGCTTCGAGGTGCGGTATCGCGTGTGGCATGCGTCGGGCGACGTGCGGCGCGCGACGGTGCAGTAACGCGGTATCGAGGTCGCGTCGCCGATAGTCATGGGCCGTCGCGCACGAACGCGACGGCGACGTTGTCTGCGTGGATGCGCCGCCATCCCGGCAGCGTCGCCATGGCTTCGGCGAGCGTGCCGTGCGCGGCGAGCAGCGCCCAGCGAATCCGGTATCGTTCGACGAGCCGTTCGATCGCCGCACGGTCCGGCTTGAGCGCATCGAAATACGCGGACATGAACGCGTCTCCATACATGTCCGCGCGGCCGTCGACGAACGGCTTCACGTGCCGGAAGACCAGATAGCCGCCGAATTCGTAGCTGTTGAGAACCGGTGCGTCCAGGCGGTCGGCGGGAACGGCCGCGACCGCGGCGACGGGCGACACCGGATCGTCGCCGCGCACGATCGGATGCGCGAAGCGCAGCGCGGCGAGTGCGATCGCGCATGCAAGCGCAACGGCTGCCCCCGGCAATGGCGCGCGGCTCTTTGCGGCCGCAGGCGGCGGACCGAAGCTGCGGCCGAGCGGCTCGGCCAGCATGGCGGCGCCGACGATTCCGGCCAGCATCTCGTGTCGAGCGTGCCGGTACGCGAGGCAGGCGAGCCCGAGCACGATCAGCAGCCGCACCAGCGGTACTCGCACACGTCGGAACGCCATCACGTACCCCAACACGGCGAGCGCGGGTTCGAGCGGTTGCAGCGTCGTCAGATCCAGCGGCCGCCATTCGCCGATCTGCGCGACGTGATGCATCGCGAGCAGGCGGAACGGGAACAGCAGCCCGTTTGCGCCATGTGGCGTGAGCAACGACGTCGTTACCGCGGCAATGAAGAACAGGCTCCAGTTGCGCAAGCAACGACGGACGTCCTGCCCCCGCGCGTCGAGCATGGCGTCGGCGGCGAGGGCGGGGATCATCGCGAGCCCGAGCACGAAGCTGCCGTGCAGATTGGCCCAGATCAGCATCAGCACCAGCAGGCGCGGCCGCGGGGCGCTCGCATGCGCTTCGGCCGACAGCAATCCGATCGTCCACAGCGTCAGCATCGGCAATGCGAGCAAATGCGGGCGCGCGAGCAGGCTCGGACTGACGCACGCCGTGCCGAGCAGCGCCACGAGGGCCGCGGCCGGCAGGCTCAGCCACCGCGACAGGTAGCGCGCGAGCGCGCCGGCGGTCACCGCGGCCGCGCAGGCGAACAGGAGCGCGACGGTGCTCCAGCCGCCCGCGCGGTACGCGAGCGCCATCAGCACTTCGGACAGCCATTCGTGTGCGACCCACGGCTGACCCGCCATCGTGAACGAGAACGGATCGGTGTGTGGCACCGCGTGGTGGTCGAGGATCCAGTCGCCGGTTGCGAGGTGCCAGTATGTGTCCGCGTCGTTGAGCACCGCAGGCACGAACAGGACGACGCTGTACGCGATCAGCGCGGCGATTAGCGGGAAGGATGGCAGGAGCCGGACGGCGGCCGTCCGCACAGATGCGGCAACGGGGCTTTCCACGGGGTCTCCTGTCGTGTGATGGGCGAAGCGGGCACGAGTGGTCGTCCGGCAGGATTGCCGTGCGAACGTAGCAAACCCGGTTGCTGGTGTCTATTCGGGCAGACGGAAGGAGGCAGCGCGGGCTGGGCGTTCGCGACGCGCGACGAGGGCGGGGCGGCGGAAACGGCGCGCGGCAATGCGCGGAGGCAGCCGGGCCAGCGCTGGCGATGTCCGCGAATTCAGTGACCGGCTTGCGGGCCTGCCCGAGCGCCAGTCACAGCAAAAAGCCCCGCAGTGCTGGGCGTTGCGGGGCTTCGTTGGCCGATCCTGGCAGTGCAGGGAGCGGGCTGGTCCCCGACAGAATTCATGTCTATATGACGGTAGCTGGATGTGGGCGGGATGTTAGTAAAACAACCCCCAAAAGAACCCCCTGACGATCGTGGCCATGAAAGGGAAGCCGGGATCGTCGCAGCGGCCCCTCCCCAACGTGCTGCTTGGCGAGGGTTCCGCGTTGTTTCTGCTCAGACGGCCCCTGCTATTTTTTTTCTTCCGCGTTCAGGTTCAGCACGGATTGATCGAGAGCGTACTCTTCGCCGTTGTAGACTTTCCGCAATAGGTCAACGGCGGCCTCTGAATACTTATGGGTCTTGCTACCTGCGGCCTGTCCAGTTCGCATGGTGATGTGGTATTTGTTATCCGTAGATTTGATATCGAAACCAGTAGACTCCTTCAAAACATCAATGACCTTCTGCACCGCGTTCCAGTTCGGCAGTCCAAGTTGCTCTGCGACGCCACTGAGCACATATTTGTAGTTCAAGTTCACCTGGGCCGGATCGTCGAGTGAAGTAACACCAAAAAGCTTGGCGAAATTTTCGCCGGAGTTTACGGCGTGCTCAAGAGTTTTGAAATCTATCTCGACGTGCTTTTTTGGTATATCGGATCTAATCAATTCAACCGAGCGAGCCATCAATGCGCGCAGAAGTTTGGTATTAATTTTCTCCAGGTTTCCTGCTTGGCCGAACGCGCGAAATACCCATTCGAATGACGAGGCAGTAATGCTTTTGATTCGGATGTTTCGCCCATCGGAGACGGGTAGTACCTTATCGCGAGGCGGATAGGACGCATCGTTAATGCTCGAATCCCATTCGAGAATGTAAATATTCGGCACAAGTTCATACTCGGAAGCACGCACCATCCTGTCGACGTCGGACAGGATGCTCTTGATATTTGGATCTTCGGCGCGGTAGCCGATAAACAAGAGTGGGTGCTCGATAAAGTACGTAAGTAATTTGGCGCTCAGATACTTGTGATCTTCTGAGAATCGATCGTAATCTGCCTCGTTAATGACAATGGAGTCTGGATTGGATATGCACCCATGTATTTTGAATATTTCGCCTATGGCAAGAAATGGTTTGCGCAGAATTTGTTGGCCAACTACTCGCTCGTAGTCGGTAAATAATGGCTCTAGAACTTCGTCATAATTTGTCGTGATGACGGCGTGCGGGCTAATCGCCTTGAGGGCTTCAATTTCGGAGTCGTTCTCAGCAGATCCATAAGAGCCTTTGGCGTCAGGTCCGATCCCCTTCACAAGCTGTGCGATTGCATGCTTGATGAAAATATCTCGTGGTGAATTTGCACGGAAAAATTCATCCGGGAATTTTGCACGTCCCTTTCCCCATGCCCATTCTCGATAGAGGTCCGAAAATACTGATCCGACCTTTTTTAGATCGTTATTATGTGCCTGCTTATAGTAGGCAAAATCCTTGTCTATCAACGGACAATCTTTGCCTAGCTGTGTGAGAAGTTCTTCCCAATTTGGCCCGTTGGCGTAGCGCTTCGAGAAGCCCGAGCCGACGAATAGTATCGGCTGGCAACTTGCGTCAGCGAGTACCTGTGCCACATCAGCAGTGATCTCGTTCTTGTATTGCGCGTAGTCCAACGGCATCGCTCGTTCTCCGTTCTCGATCTAGTTTTGGTGCTTCCGCTATGGGCCTCTGTACAGCGGCGCGGTATGTCCCGTGTGGTTACCCGGTAGATTAACCGCAATATGATGCCGAAATGCAAACTTTGCACCGTGAGGCACGTAGACGGAGCAACTTGCTCTGATTCTCGGGAGTCGAGGGACGGCAACAATGCGCGTGGGCCAGTGCTGGCCGCGTCAGCGGGGCGGCAACATGCTCGCTCGCGATTTGTCATCGGGTTAACAACATGGCTGCTCTTTAACATCGTCTCAATCGACGGAATCTGTTTGCTGATAACGGCTTGAGCAGCTTTGCATCGTGTTAAAGGCTTTAACAAATCGTGTGAAAGGGGAAATTTTCTGCGCGTGAGGGAACGTGGGGTCTAGACGGACAAAGGGCCGGGACTTTCGATAGCCCCGGCCCCTTCGGCATCCTCGCTGCCGTTCCGCTTACGCCTTTGCGGCCTTGCTCGTCACGCCTTCGATGATGGTGATCGCCTGCGGGTAGTTCACGATCAGATCGGCGCGGGCGTGGCACAGGAAGCCGATTTCACCCGTCTTCGCGTATGCCTCGCGGAGCACGCCGATGTTCAAGTTCTCCCGCATGACGAACTGCATCGTGCTGAAGTTACCGACGAACGCCAGGCTGCTGGCCTTGCCAGTGCCGAGATCGACCGGCGCGCCATTCGTTGCCATCTGGCGCACGCCCGACAGCAGCGGCGGCGCAGCCAGCGGCTGGCCGGTGGTATCGGTCAGGCCCGCGAGTCCGACCAGCGTACGCGGTGCCATGATGGCCGCCGTGGGGGCCGGTGCCTTGCCTTCGAGCTGCGTTTGGTACGCGGCCAGCAGGTCGGCATAGCCGAAGGTCGCGCCGGCCTGCTTGATCTTCTTGATCGTGTCGCGACCATACAGGCCGAGCGGTTCCGGATCGGTGCCGGAGCCAACCAGCCCCACACGATCCAGCTCAAGCGCGAACGCCTGCGAGATAGCCAGTGTGAGAGCGCGCGATACGTCGTCCGCATCGGCCAGCAGTTCGCGCGAGATACGGACGATGCACGCGAGCGAACGCGGCTTGCCAGTCAGCGCGCGGAAGGTCGGCTCGCTTTCCGCGACCGCGCCCAGCTCCTGGCGCCATGCCGGAACCGGCAGGGTGTCGATGCCGGCAACCGTGATGCTCTTGGCCCCGTCGAGCGGCAGGATGCCCGCGCCTGCCGTCAGCAGCGCGCTTTGATCCACCAGAGCGTCGAGGATCTTCGGCATGACGACGTTCGGCACTGCGTAGCCGCCCGCCGTATCCGTCCCGACCGCGAGCGACGCCATTACCCCTTCCGTCGTTTTCATGCCCGCCACACCGCGCATGAAGTCCGCCAGCGTCACGCTCTTGTCCTCGTCGGCTGCCTGCGCACGCTTGTTGTAGTGCGCTGCAATCTCAGCAGAGCGCAGACCGCGAGCTGCGTAAACCGGCTGCTGTTCTGCGCGAGCAGCCGCGCCGCCGGCATTGCCGTTCATCTGCTGTGCAGCCATCGCGATAGCGAAGGAATCGACCGCGGTGCGCAGCTCGTCCACTTCGCCTTGATGCTTGTCTTTGAATTCAGCGAAAGCGGTAGTTAGGCCGCCGATCAGCGCTTGAACATCGGACGGTGCCTGTGCGCGAACGAAGCGGATGCCTCGGGCAATCGGTTTTTGGGTATACGGGTGATTCATTGAACGCCTCAAATAGAAAATGGGAAAGTGTCTGTCACGGCCCGCTCAACAGCGCTCGGCTATGCTGCTCGGTGTGGTTACGACAGCGCTTGGCGCGTCGCCTTCTGCAGAGGCAGGATGTAGCGCCCGGCATACATCCCGCTGTTTGTCAATTATTTTATAGTAGTCCTCAATGGTTAACAACGCCTGTTTCGAGTCGTGCAACTTCAACCGACTCCCCGGCGGCGTCTACCACGCTGATTACCGTCTCCAGCACGCCCCCCATCATCGCGGAACTGCGCACCTGCGCCATGCCTCCCGATTGCAGCACCAGCGAGCAATTTCCATATGCGTCCGGGTTCTCTACCCGTTGTTGATCGAAAGCGGCTTGCAGCAGGTGCTTTACCGCCCCTTGGTAATCCGCAATCGCCTGTTCAGTGCTGTTCATTTCGATTCTCCGCTTTGATGGATGCCCGCGCCGCCGCGAGCCGTTCAGTGAAGTGGGTCAGGTCGGGGCGCAGCGTCGAAAGCGGCTGCCGTTCGATGCACAACACCACATGGTCGTAAAACTCGTCCGGCCATCGCTCAAGGCGCGCTAGCTCTGTCACGGCGTCGTACAGCTCACGTTGCCATTGCTTGACCAGTTCGGGCGTCATGTATGGTCCCCACGGTAGGAAAGGGCCGTCTTCGATCGGCAGACCGTTCAGCTCGCGCGCACACTCCCGCAACGCAACCCGATTCGCCCGCATGGCGGGCAATAACCTATCCGCCGCATCCTGCGGCCCTCGCCACGTAAACCGATCGCCATCGACGATCAGGGTGATCCCGCTTCGCCGGCACTCGATCCAGATTTCGAGGGGCGTCATACGTCACCCCCGGCGTCCGCGTCCGAAGAATTTCCCGAAGGCGACACTCCCTTTACCATGTCCCCTTCGGGAGAATCGCCAAAATCGACCGCCCGCAAACCCTTGCCAGAGCCGAAGGGGACATGACTTCCCGAAGGGGACACGGTATAGAGAGTGGGATTCTTCGTGTCTTCTTCGGGGGCTGTCTCCTTCGCGAGCGCCCATTCCCATCCTTCCTTCATCCCGATCTTGCGTTTCTCAACGCCGAGCTTCGACCCGGCTCGCTGCATCATCTTCCAGTTGAACCCGGCGCCGTCAGCATCGGCTTTCAGCACCTTCGTTCGAACCGGCCCATCCGACAGCAGGCTAGTTAGAAACTCGCACGCGTCATCGAGCCCGGTGCGCTCTTCATCGTCCTGCTCAACGTCCCCGAGAATGTCGCGGGCCGATCCGTCGATCAGTGCGCCCCACACAACCCGGCTTGCCTGTATGCCGTCCGTCTCCGACAATTCGAGCGCATACGACACGCCGCCGTCGTCCGGGGCGATATTCGATTTCGCGCGGGCCAGAATCCGGCGCTCGGCTGTTTCGTCCTTGCCTGCAACCAGCACCATTCGAGCGAGTGCGACAAACGCCTGAGAACCGATAACGCGCTCGGCAGGGGAACTGCCCTTGGTGCCCTTCGCGAAATGCGAGATGCCGAGTACACAGCAGCGGTACGCGCTCGCCATGTCCACCAGCGATTGCAGGTTGCGGCGAACGTCGTTGACGCGGTGTGCGTCGCCTGACACGGCCGAAACAATCGGGTCGAGGATCAACAGCCGAGCGTCGCCCATATCGGCCAGCCGTTCGGACAACAGCGGCATGTCGGCGGCTGGATCGAATGGCAGCAGTTCTCCGTTCTCGTCGGTGCGGCCCGTGATGATGTGTACGCGCTCAAGGTCGGCGCCGGCAGCCATCAGGCGCGGAACGATCGTATCGGCGGGGTTGTCCTCGCCACTCCATACGAGAACGTCGCCGGCACGATTGCAGGCCGTTCCGTCCGGCCACGCGCCGCCGCGTGTTACCGTCGCCGCCAGAGCCAAGGCTAGCGTCGTCTTACCGGTTCCCGGAGATCCCGCCAGCAGGGTCAATTTCCCCTCAGGGAGCCAATCCGGCCAGAGCCAGCGGATAGCCTCCGGCACAACGTTCGAGGCGCGGGTGATGGTCACGGCGGGGCGGGCCTTCGCGTCGTTCGTTCCCGGCAACCGGGCAAAGAACGCCTCACGGGCCGCCGCGACTTGGCCGGCGTCAATCGCGCTATCCAAATCCAATTCTGCAAGGTGATCCGTCATAGCCGCCCCGCCTTCGCCTCGCGGGTGAGCCACGCCTTTGCGGCCGTCACGATGTTTGCCGTCACCCATTCCTTGTGCTCTTCCCACTCGCGTTCACCCATCTGCGTTCTACAGCGTTCGATTTCGCGCTCGATCATCCGATTGCCGCGCGCTTTGATTTCCTCGGATCGGGTAGCTGTCATTCGCTGCCCTTATCAGATAAGGACTGCTTAGAGGTTGATCGACGACAAAAGGTAGAGGAGGCGCGCACGGCGCGATCGCGCAGTTCGTAGTCGGCTTCGCTCGCGATGAAGGCCATCTGTCCGATTGCATCCACCTGTCGGGCGATACTCCACAGCAACGAAGGAACGCTGCTTTCTTGGAAATTGCCGACACGTCGCCCGCGCTCCTTCCTCAAATCCTCGGCCACAAGGCAGGCAATTCCATCAAGCGTGTCGCGCAAGGCTCCAGCCTCGTCCGGTGCTGTTGCTGACGAGAGAAATTCGAGTTCTTCGGTCGAGGCGGATTTCATGTCGAAGCGACCGTAGAAGAACGACATCAGGCCGGCAGCGTCAGGTTGCCTATCAATCATGGCGCGCCTCCGCTTCGATTGATTCTGCCTTTTCCAGCGCGTCGGTCAGCTTGGTGTTGAGTATCGAGGTGAGCAGGCGAATTGCCTCGATGGACCATTCGTGCTCGCCGGCGTCGTACTTCTCGAAAAGCCATTTGATGCAGTGGGCAGCAGACCCACAGTCAAGCAGGGTGTCGACGATGGCGTGCTTGAGAATGGGTTTCGTAGCGGCGCTATTCATGCCGACGCCTCCGCACGGACGAGGTCTGCCAGGCGGCGTAGTGCGTCGCCGGTTACGTCGAGTGCGTCCTGGTAGGTTGGGGCGAGTGCAGCAGCGCGCAGCGCTGATTGGACGATTTCGAGAAGAAGTTGCGTTTGCTCAGGGCGAGCGGGGGCGATAGCACGCATAGCGGCCTCCAGTGTTGAGTTGGAGCCCGCCTCCCATCGCCAAATGGGGTGGGCGGGCACTGAGCGGGGTTGGCGAACCGGAACACTGGAACCGGCAGACCCGAGGGTCTCCCCACCCAGGCCCGCCCATTGATCGTATGGGCGCGCGAAGGCATACGGACGTAAAAAAACCGCACTGAGGCGGTCGTCCGCCAGTATTTTCAGGTCGCCAAACCCGGCGTCCGTTGTTTCAGACGCATTCATAGTATAGCGCGTTGGCTCGGGTTTACAAGGTCCGCCGCCGATTAGCACGTCACGTCTCCCAGTGACGAGAGAATGTAGACGCCGACGCGGTGAACGACGCCGCTTTCTGTCTGCTCGGCTCGCATGGTGGTCGAGATTTTGTACCCGTGTGAGTGCCGCAGTTCATGGATTCGCGGCCTCGGGTCAAACACGTCGAGGAAGCGCATGGCCTCGAACGTCGTAATGCTGCCCAACTCGCGCATTGCGGCTAGCAGCCGTGCGCGTTGGGTGGCGGCATCATTTCCAGGGAGGCGGGTAAGAATCAGGGCGAGGCATTGCTTTCGTGCGCTCATCGAGTCAGCCCTCCGCGCGATAATTTGCGGGATCTGCAAGCCAGCGGTGGATCTCGCGGTTCGGCCAAGCCGCGCAACGCTCGGAACCAAGTTGTTGACGGCGAGGGAAGCGGCCTTCTTTTTCGCGCTTGCGGACGGTTTCGCGGCTAAATGGAACAAACGAACGCAGGCTATTCCAGCGCGTGAAGCCGTCGGCCGGAAGTGTCTCCGGGCTAGGGAGGTTTGCGCTGTTGAGGTGTGCAGACGCTTTATTGGACGACATCGCGTTTCCTTTGCCCTCTGTGGGCAGTAGTGGTTGCAATGCCTCAATTGAACTCGGTACGGCCGTTGCGTTGTCCGGAGACCATTCGCAAAACCCGATTTCGGGTGCAATTTCAATACTGGTAAGCGTTTGCGGCCAGAAATAGCCGATTGGCCGGACAGGTACGCTACCCGGGCGGTTTGCTTGCTGGGCTTGGCTGCGTGGGAGATTTCTTCTAAAAAAACTGGAACGGTTTTCTACTTTTTTCTACTCATCGCGTCGATTTGTGTATGTTTGCGTTTATTTGCAACTCTTTCGCGAGACGTGACGAGAACGTACGGGCCTCATCGGCACGTGCCAACACGTGTCGGGCCGTGTCAGTACGTATCAATACATGCAAATGCATACCAATGGATGCCGATGGATTGCACCCTGGATGCCCGCTGGTTCCCGTTTCGATGGAGAAAATTCCTTGGCTTAGATGCAAAAAAGCCGTGCAGTGCACGGCTTTGCAGATGGGCGAAGCGTTCAGTTCGTTAAGGAGTTCCGCGTCTTGCGAGGATACTCCGGCGTAGTTGTTTGGCCTCGTCTAAGTATTTTTTGATGGTTTCGTCGTCCAGTGGCACGCCGGCTCGTTCGAGGTCGATACGCATCTCTTTTGCGTGCTTATTCCTCGGTGAGTCTGGGTCCATGCGATATCCGCCGTAAGCGAAACCGATGATCAATTTGAGCATCGCATGTCGTTCCTTTGTGGCGGCGCTCGCGTTGCGCTGGTTGTTGCGTTCGTCTTCTTCTTCAGCAGCTTTGGAGCGGGCTTCCGCTTCAATCTCTCGGGCTTGCCGTTTCTTGATCTCTATGAGCAGCGGTTGCGGAATCTCAATTCCAGCGCTTCTGATAACGTCAATGATATAGAGCGGGTTGCTACCCACTTGCCATGCCGTTGCACCATATCGAGCAGCCCAATCAGCGCGATCAAGGATGGCAGCAATTTTCGCGGCGTGCTCGTATCCTTCTGGTATCTCTTTCGCTCGGAGTGATATTTCTTTGTGTGATCGAGGATCTTTGCCATCGATTAGGAGGGCGGCCTCCTTCTTGTTCCATTTGTCCAGAGACGCCCAATAGTGGTAATCGATACCGGTCAATCGAATTTCTCCAGTTCATAAAGGACAAACGTTGCCGGCAATTGTAGCGTCGGGTGCAAGGTTTTGTGCGAAGGGAGGTTTACGCATCCGAGGCTGCAAAGTGCAATACCTTCGCCCCGGCCTTCAATTCGTCGAGGTAGTCGGCCCAACGCTGCATCATCTTGCGACGGTCTGGCAGGTACTCGGCGTGAACGTAGGCGGCAGTGACCTGGTTGCGTTCCGCGTGTGCCATCTGACGTTCGACGACGTCCCGGCTGTATCCCAGTTCGCGCAGTGCCGTAGCGGCAAGACCGCGAAAGCCGTGTCCGGTCATGCGCGACTTGTAGCCCATCCGATACAGGGCATACAGCATCGTGTTGTTCGAGATATGACTCCTGCCCTGCACGCTGTAGAAGACGAAGCGCTGTTCACCATTGATCTCGCGCAACCGCGCCAATACGTCGAGCGCCTGCTGGGAGAGCGGCACGATATGCGGATCGCGCATCTTCATTCGGTCGGCTGGTACGCGCCATTCGGCGGCATCGACGTTGATCTCTGACCACTCGGCTTGAATCATTTCTTTCGTCCGCACGAACGTCAACGCCATGAACCGAAGCGCGAGCCGCGTGACCAGATCGCCGGAGTATTCGTCAATGTCGCGCATGAGCTGCGGGATCTCGGTCGCCTTCACGCGCGCCATATGCTGAACGCCGGTGCTCTTCTTCAATGCGGTCTCGGCGTCGATGTCAGCCGCCGGATTTCGACTGCAGCGACCGGTCATGATGCCGTACTGGAACACAGCACGCGATCGCTGCAGTACCCGCTTGGCCGTCTCGCGAACGCCACGAGATTCGACAGTACGGATGATCGCCAGCAGCTCGGGAGCATCGATGCTCGCAATAGGGCGGGCGCCGAGTCGAGGAAAAACGTCGACTTCAAGACAGTTGATGACTTTGCCTGCGTACACCTCGGACCATCCGTCGCGCTGAGTCTCAAACCATTCGCGTGCGACGATTTCGAACGAGCTGGCGGCAGCCAGTTGTGCAGCGCGCTTGTCGGCTTTCTTGGCTTCGCCCGGGTCGATGCCTGCGGCAAGCTTTTCGCGCGCGCTATCGCGGCGAGCGCGTGCCTCAGCGAGCGATACCTCCGGATACGTGCCGAGCGCCAGGCTCTTTTCTTTGCCGTCGACGCGGTACTTGAGAACCCATCGCTTGCCGCCGGCCGGCGTTATCAATAGCAGCAGTCCGCCGCCGTCATAAAGCTTCTGTTGTTTCTCAGCGGGCTTGGCTGTGCGGACCTTGAGGTCGGTGAGCGCCATGTACTGGTGCCTCGGGGGTTGTTTGACGGGGGTGTTTTGCGAAGCCCCCAAAACAACCCCAAGACGGGGGTTGTTTCCACTGGTGGTCGCTGGTGGAAGTTTGCAACAAAAAACCCCGCACAGCCAAGCGTGACGGGGTTCTTGTGGCGAAGCTGGTGAAACTTTGGAGGATATTTGGTCCCCCCGACAGGAATCGAACCTGTATCTAGCGCTTAGGAGGCGCTTGTTCTATCCATTGAACTACGGGGAGCCTGCGGATCCGGCGTGTCGCGCGCGGCGCGAACCGGACAGCGGTGTGGACAGCGCGCAGAGTATAGCAAACGTGCGTTCGCGTCGGCACACGGAATCCGTGTGCGCGCGAACGCGTTGCGCGATCAGAAGTCGACGACGACGAAGTCGTCCTTGCCCACGTCGCACAGCGGGCAGCGCCAGTCGGCGGGAATGTCGGCGAAGCGGGTGCCGGGCGCGATGCCCTCGTCGGGCAGCCCTTCCGCCTCGTTATAGACCCACCCGCAAATCAGGCAGACCCAGCTTTGATATTCGGTCACTTCGCTCATGTTGCGCTCACGATATTGAAATCAGGGTGATGCCGTCCGCGGCCCGGCCGGCGGACGAAACGCGCAATGGTACCGGAATTTCGTCGAACGCCGCCGCAACGTCGTTTTAAACGTGCGCATCGCGAACAATGCGACCGGGACACGCGCGCCGTACGTGCGGTGTATGCTTCCCGGGCTGTCCAATCATCAGGAGAAACCGATGCTCAACGAGAAGTGGATCGCAGGTGCAGTGTGCGTGGCGGCGATGGCCGTTGCCACGATCGCGCGGGCCGAGTCGCGCGTGTATTTCGTCGAGCCGGCGGAAGGTGCGACGGTGCGGACCCCCGTGCACGTGAAGTTCGGTCTCGAAGGCGACATGCAGCTCCGGCAGGCCGGCGACATGACGCCGAATACCGGTCACCACCACTTGCTGATCGACGGCCGGCCGATTACGAAGGGCGACGTGATTCCCATGGGCGAACAGTCGCTGCACTACGGCAAGGCCCAGACCGAAACCGACATCCGGTTGCCGCCGGGCCGGCACACGCTGACGCTGCAGTTCGGCGACGGCGTCCACCGGTCGTACGGTCCCGAGCTGAGCCAGACCATCGTCGTCAACGCCCAGTAAGTGGCGCACCCGCGCGGGTGGCCTGGCCGTCCGCGCGAGAGGGCCTGCACCGGCCCTCCGGCACCCGCCGCCATTGCGCGGCGGCCGCCAACCGGCCTGCACGGCCGGTCTTGCGGCATCATCCGTTCGGCCAGACCGGCGGCGGCGTCCGCCACCGGTACAATGAGCGCTTCCGACTTCTCTTCGCCGTCTTCCCCATGTCGCTTTATTCCATTACCGGAGCGCAGCTCGCGTTCGGTCACGTCGCGTTGCTCGATCACGCGGATTTCTCGCTCGAGGCCGGCGAGCGCGTCGGCCTGATCGGCCGCAACGGCGCAGGCAAGTCGTCGCTGCTGAAGATCGTCGCCGATCTCGCGCGCCCCGATGACGGGCTCGTCACGCGCCAGCAGGAGCTCGTGACCGTCTACGTGCCGCAGGAACCCGAATTCGAGCCCGGCGCGACCGTGTTCGACGCGGTCGCGTCGGGGCTGACGCACACGCGCGAGCTGCTCGAAGAATACGACGCGATCGTGCATCGCCTCGCGGAGACCCCCGAAGGCGCCGAGCATGACGCGCTGCTCGCGCGGATGAACGCGCTGCAGTCGTCGCTCGACGCGCACGATGCGTGGAACTGGCGCACGCGCGTGTCGACGACCCTCGCGCAGATCGGCCTCGCGGACGTCGACGCACGCGTCGACGCGCTGTCGGGCGGGATGCAGAAGCGCGTCGCGCTGGCGCGCGCGCTCGTCCTGCAACCGGACGTGCTGCTGCTCGACGAGCCGACCAACCACCTCGACTTCGACGGCATCCGCTGGCTCGAGGAGCTGCTCGTCACGCAGCGCGCGGGCCTCTTGTTCATCACCCACGACCGCGCGTTCCTCGACCGCGTCGCGACCCGCATCGTCGAACTCGACCGTGGCCGCCTGTTGTCGTATCCGGGCAATTTCTCCGCGTACCAGACGCGCAAGGCGCAGCAGCTCGAAGTCGAGCGGGTCGAGAACGAGAAGTTCGACAAGCTGCTCGCGCAGGAAGAAGTGTGGATCCGCAAGGGCGTCGAGGCGCGCCGCACCCGCAGCGTCGGCCGCATCGCGCGGCTCGTGCAGATGCGCAACGATCGCGCGGAGCGCCGCAACGCGCAAGGCAACGTGAAGCTCGACGTGGCGCAGGGCGAGAAGTCCGGCAAGATCGTCGCGGAGCTGACCGACGTGACGAAGCGCTACGGCGGCCGCACGGTCGTCGACCGTTTCTCGTCGACGGTGATGCGCGGCGACAAGATCGGCTTCATCGGCCCGAACGGCGCGGGCAAGACCACGCTGCTCAAGCTGATCCTCGGCGAGCTCAAGCCGGACGAAGGCACGGTGCGCACGGGCACGAACCTGCAGGTCGCGTACTTCGACCAGATGCGCGCGCAGCTCGACCAGGAAAAGAGCCTCGCGGACACGATCAGCCCCGGCAGCGAATGGGTCGAGATCGGCGGCAACCGCAAGCACGTGATGAGCTATCTCGGCGATTTCCTGTTCGCGCCGGAGCGCGCGCGTTCGCCGGTGAAGTCGCTGTCGGGCGGTGAGCGCAACCGGCTGCTGCTCGCACGCCTGTTCGCGCGGCCCGCCAACGTGCTGGTGCTCGACGAACCGACCAACGACCTCGACATCCCCACGCTCGAGCTGCTCGAGGAGCTGCTGGCCGACTACGACGGCACGGTGCTGCTCGTCAGCCACGACCGCGCGTTCCTCGACAACGTCGTGACGTCGGTGATCGCGGTGGAGGGCGAAGGCAAGTGGCGCGAATACGTCGGCGGTTTCACCGATTGGCAGATCCAGAGCGAGCGCGCGCAGCAGCTCGCCCAGCAGGACGCCGCGAAACGGGCCGCGAAGGACGCGGCGCCCGTCAAGGAGGAGCCGGCGAAGAGCGCGGCCGGCCGCAACGCGCAGCGCACCGTGAAGCTGTCGTTCAACGAGCAGCGCGAACTCGAGGCGCTGCCCGAGCGGATCGCGACGCTCGAGGAAGAACAGAAGACGATCGGCGCACAGCTCGAGGACGGCTCGATCTTCGCGAAGGATCCGCAGGAAGGCACGCGCCTGACCGAGCGGTTCGCGGCGATCGACGACGAACTGCTCGCCGCGCTCGAACGCTGGGAAACGCTCGAGGCGAAACGCAAGCCGTGACGCAGGGCGGCCAGTCGCGAGCGCGCGCCACAGGCGCCGCCGCGCTTTTCGTCCGATGGCGCGCCGCGCGGAACCAGTAGAATACGGCCCGTTTCGGGCGCTTGCGGCGTACGCCGCGCGCCCGCTTTCGGAGCAGTCCAAGCACACCGTTGTTTCGATTCGCTTTTTTACGGAACTCAACGTTTTGTCCACGACGTTATCCACACGAGGTGTGGACAACGTCCCGATGAATGACGAACATCAGCGCCTATGTCAACGAAGAAGCCCAGCGCGGCCTATAGCGAAGCATCGATCAAGGTGCTCAAGGGCCTCGAGCCGGTCAAGCAGCGGCCCGGCATGTACACCCGTACCGAGAATCCGCTGCACATCATCCAGGAAGTCATCGACAACGCATCGGACGAGGCGCTCGGCGGCTACGGCAAGCAGATCACGGTGACGCTGCATGCCGACCATTCGGTGTCCGTCGAGGACGACGGCCGCGGCATTCCGTTCGGCCTGCACCCGGAAGAAGGCGTGCCGGTCGTCGAGATCGTGTTCACGCGCCTGCACGCGGGCGGCAAGTTCGACAAGGCCGCGGGCGGCGCGTATACGTTCTCGGGCGGCCTGCACGGCGTCGGCGTGTCGGTGACGAACGCGCTCGCGACGCGCCTCGACGTGACCGTCTGGCGCGACGGCAAGATCGCCGGGCTCGGCTTTGCGGAAGGCGACGTCGTGAAGCCGCTGTCCACGCAGGCCGCGGGCCGCGGCGAGAAGAAGTCCGGCACGCGCGTGCAGGTCTGGCCGAATCCGAAATACTTCGATTCGCCGAACCTGCCGCTCGGCGAGCTGCAGCGCCTGCTGCGCTCGAAGGCCGTGCTGCTGCCGGGCGTCGAGGTCGTGCTCGTCAACGAGAAGTCGGGCGAACGGCAGACCTGGAAGTACGAGGACGGCCTGCGCGGCTACCTGCTCGACGAGATGAACGGCAGCGAGCTGCTGATCCCGCTGTTCGAGGGCGAGCGCTTCGCCGATTCGCGTTCGGGCGACGACACGTTCGCCGAAGGCGAGGGCGCGTCGTGGGTCGTCGCGTGGAGCGAGGAAGGCTCGCTCGTGCGCGAGTCGTACGTGAACCTGATCCCGACGCCGGCCGGCGGCACGCACGAATCCGGCCTGCGCGACGGCCTCTACCAGGCGGTGAAGAGCTTCGTCGAGCTGCACAACCTGCAGCCGAAGGGCGTGAAGCTGCTCGCGGAAGACGTGTTCGCGCGCGTGTCGTTCGTGCTGTCCGCGAAGGTGCTCGATCCGCAGTTCCAAGGCCAGATCAAGGAGCGCCTGAACAGCCGCGACGCGGTGAAGCTCGTGTCGTCGTTCTCGCGCCCCGCGCTCGAGCTGTGGCTGAACCAGCACGTCGAGCACGGCAAGAAGCTCGCCGAGCTGGTGATCAAGCAGGCGCAGGCGCGCACCCGCGCGGGCCAGAAGGTCGAGAAGCGCAAGAGCTCGGGTGTCGCGGTGCTGCCCGGCAAGCTGACCGACTGCGAGACCGAGGACATCACGCGCAACGAGCTGTTCCTCGTCGAGGGCGACTCGGCGGGCGGCTCCGCGAAGATGGGCCGCGACAAGGAATACCAGGCGATCCTGCCGCTGCGCGGCAAGGTGCTGAACACCTGGGAAACCGAGCGCGACCGCCTGTTCGCGAACAACGAGGTGCACGACATCTCGGTCGCGATCGGCGTCGATCCGCACAGCCCGGACGAAAGCGTCGACCTGTCGAACCTGCGCTACGGCAAGATCTGCATCCTGTCGGACGCGGACGTCGACGGCTCGCACATCCAGGTGCTGCTGCTCACGCTGTTCTTCAAGCACTTCCCGCAGCTGATCGAGCGCGGCCACGTGTGCGTCGCGCGTCCGCCGTTGTTCCGCGTCGACGCGCCGGCGCGCGGCAAGAAGGCCGCGCAGAAGCTGTACGCGCTCGACGAAGGCGAGCTCGAAGCGATCCTCGACAAGCTGCGCAAGGACGGCGTGCGCGAGACCCAGTGGAGCATCAGCCGCTTCAAGGGTCTCGGCGAAATGAGCGCCGAGCAGCTGTGGGACACGACGATGAACCCCGACACCCGCCGCCTGATGCCGGTGAAGCTCGGCGAGCTCGACTACGAGTCGACCGTCGCGCGGATGACGATGCTGATGGGCAAGGGCGAGGCGGCCGCACGGCGCGGCTGGCTCGAGGAAAAGGGCAACGAGGTCGAAGCGGATATTTGAGCGCGGCCGGGCGTGACGCCCGGTCCTGACTCGCGCCACCTACGAATACGGATTTCAGATGGACGACAACACTCCCGATCTCTTTACCGGGTCGGACGCGCCCTCGGGCGACGCGCTGACGCTCGGCAACTACGCGGAGCAGGCGTACCTCAGCTACGCGGTCAGCGTGGTGAAGGGCCGCGCGCTGCCGGACGTCTGCGACGGCCAGAAGCCGGTGCAGCGCCGCATCCTGTTTGCGATGAACGAAATGGGCCTCGGCCCCGACGCGAAGCCGGTGAAGTCGGCGCGCGTGGTGGGCGACGTGCTCGGTAAATACCATCCGCACGGCGACCAGTCCGCGTACGACGCGCTCGTGCGTCTCGCGCAGGACTTCTCGCTGCGCTACCCGCTGATCGACGGGCAGGGCAACTTCGGCTCGCGCGACGGCGACGGCGCGGCGGCGATGCGGTACACCGAAGCACGGCTCACGCCGATCTCGAAGCTGCTGCTCGACGAGATCGACCAGGGCACGGTCGACTTCATGCCGAACTACGACGGCTCGTTCGAGGAGCCGAAGCTGCTGCCGGGCCGCCTGCCGTTCGTGCTGCTGAACGGCGCGTCGGGCATCGCGGTCGGTCTCGCGACGGAAATCCCGTCGCACAACCTGCGCGAAGTCGCGGCGGCGGCGGTCACGCTGATCCGCCATCCGCACCTCACGCACGCAGAGCTGATGGGGCTGATTCCCGGGCCGGACTTCCCGGGCGGCGGCCAGATCATCTCGAGCGACACGGAAATCTCGACGGCCTACGAGAGCGGCCGCGGCAGCCTGAAGGTGCGCGCGCGCTGGAAGATCGAGGATCTCGCGCGCGGCCAGTGGCAGCTCGTCGTCACCGAGCTGCCGCCGAGCACGTCGTGCCAGAAGGTGCTCGAGGAAATCGAGGAGCTGACCAACCCGAAGCTGAAGCTCGGCAAGAAGACGCTGACGCCCGAGCAGCTCAACACGAAGAAGACGATGCTCGACCTGCTCGACGCGGTGCGCGACGAGTCGGGCAAGGAGGCGCCGGTGCGGCTCGTGTTCGAGCCGAAGTCGCGCACGATCGACCAGACCGAGTTTGTGAATTCGCTGCTCGCGCACACGAGCCTCGAGTCGAACGCGACGCTGAACCTCGTGATGATCGGCGCCGACGGCCGGCCGGGCCAGAAGGGGCTGCTGACGATCCTCCGCGAGTGGGTGACGTTCCGCCAGCTGACGATGACGCGCCGCTGCCGCCACCGTCTCGGCAAGGTCGACGACCGGATCCACATCCTCGAAGGGCGGATGATCGTCTTCCTCAACATCGACGAGGTGATCCGCATCATCCGCGAGTCGGACGAGCCGAAGGCCGCGCTGATGAGCGCGTTCGGCCTCTCCGAGCGCCAGGCCGAAGACATCCTCGAAATCCGCCTGCGTCAGCTTGCGCGGCTCGAGAAGATCAAGATCGAGAAGGAGCTCGAGTCGCTGCGCGACGAGAAGGCGAAGCTCGAGGAGCTGCTCGCGAACGAAAGCGCGATGAAGCGGCTGATGATCAAGGAGATCGAGGCCGATGCGAAGCAGTACGGCGACGATCGCCGCACGCTGATCCAGCAGGAAAAGCGCGCGACGTTCGAGGCGAAGGTCGTCGACGAGCCGGTGACGGTCGTCGTGTCGCAGAAGGGCTGGGTGCGTGCGCTGAAGGGCCACGGGCTCGATCCGGCCGGCTTCTCGTTCAAGGCCGGCGACAGCCTGTACGCGGCGTTCCAGTGCCGCACGCCGGACCGCCTGATCGCGTGGGGCAGCCGCGGCCGCGTGTATTCGGTCGACGTGTCGGTGCTGCCGGGCGGGCGGGGTGACGGCGTTCCCGTCACGTCGCTGATCGAGCTCGAATCCGGCACCCACCTGATGCATTACTTCGCCGCGCCGGCCGATCAGCAACTGCTGCTCGCGTCGAGCAACGGCTTCGGCTTCCTCGCGAAGGTCGGCGACATGGTGAGCCGCGTGAAGGCCGGCAAGGCGTTCATGACCATCGACGAAGGCGCGGCGCCGCTCGCGCCGATGCCGGTGCTGCCGAACGCGAAGCAGGTCGCGTGCCTGTCGAGCGGCGGCCGGCTGCTGGTGTTCGGCATGGACGAGATGAAGACGCTGTCGGGCGGCGGCCGCGGCGTGATCCTGATGGCGCTCGACGACAAGGAAACGCTCGTGCAGGCGCTCGCGATCGATCCGGCCGGCGTCGTGCTGATCGGCACCGGCCGCGGCGGCAAGGCGATGGACGAGACGCTGTCGTACGCGGCGCTCGCGCCGCACGTCGGCAAGCGCGCGCGCAAGGGCCGCGCGCCGGACACGAAGCTCAAGGTCATCACCGAGATGCGTCCGCTGCTCGGCTGAGCGCGCGTTCCGGCGGCATCACAGGCCGCACGGCCGCTTCGGCGGGCGTGCGGCCTTTTTCATGCGCGGCGCGCGGCACTTGCAAAATATTGTGAAATCTGAGCGCGGGCCTGAACCGCGAGTGGCCGCGCCTGTCGAACGTCGCTCGATGTCGCGCGCGGCTGGTCCGCCGTATTCAACTCATAACAGGATGTTCGCCATGTCCCACGCAATCGCCGTCGCGCTGTTTCTTCACCTGCTGGCCGTCGCCGTGTGGGTGGGCGGGATGGTGTTCGCCAACTTCTGCCTGCGGCCGGCGCTTTCCGACCTGTCGCCGCAGCTGCGGCTGCCGCTGATCGAGGGCGTGTTCGGCCGCTTCTTCAACTGGGTCGCGGGGTCGGTGATCGTGATCCTGCTCACCGGCGGCTTCCTGCTGATGCAGTTCGGCGGCGCGCACGCGACCTGGGCGCTGCACGCGATGGCGGGGCTCGGCGTCGTGATGATGCTGATCTTCGGCCACGTGCGGTTCGCGCTGTTTCCGCGCATCCGCCGAGCGGTGCAGGCGCAGAACTGGCCGGACGGCGCGCGTGCGGTGAACGCGGTGCGCCTGCTCGTCGTCGTCAATATCGTGCTCGGCGTCGTGACGATCGGCGCGGCCGTGCTGTCGCGCGGCTTCTGACGGCGGCCCGCGGCTGCGCGCCGCTCAGTCGGCGAGCATCGCGTCGAGCAGCCACGCGCCGGCGGGGCCGAGCGGCCGGCTGCGCGACCACACCGCATCGACCCGTACCCGACGCGGCCAGCCGCGGGCGCGCAACTCGCGCAGCCGGTCGCGCGCGAAATGCTCGACCATCCAGCGGGGCAGTTCCGCCCATCCGAATCCCAGTACCGCCATCTCCAGCAGCATCAGGTAGCTCGGCGCCGACCAGCGGTGCGTGCCGGCGACGATCCGGCCTTCTTCGCCGCGCTTGTCCGGCATCGCATACGTGTTGAGCCGCAACTCGCGCGCATCGCGCAGCGCGGCATGCGGCACCTCGGCGTCGCCGGACGCCGCGAGCGGGTGCGGGCGCCCGACGAACAGGCCGAACTCCGACTCCTCCGCGATCGTCGCCGCGCCGATGTCGGCGGGGTAGGCCGCGCGCGCGGCCATCAGCCCGAGCTGCGCACGGCCCTGCTGGATCAGGTCCAGCACGTCCTCGTGTTCCGCGATCTGGCATTCGAGCTCCAGCGCGGGGAAGCGCCGTTCGAGCGCGGTCAGCGTCTCCTCGTAGCGCTTCGACTGGTAGGTGTCGGACACCACCAGCGTCAGCCGCGCCTCCTCGCCGCGCGCGAGCCGCGCGGCGGTGCGGTCGATCGCCGCGCCGGCCTCCAGCGCACGCTGCACCTGCGGCAGCAGCGCGCGCCCGGCGTCGGTCAGCGTCGGCGTGCGCGTCGAGCGGTCGAACAGCTGCACGCCGAGATCGATCTCGAGGTTCGCGATCGCCTCCGAGACCGTCGACTGGCGCTTGCCCAGCTTGCGCGCGGCGGCGGTGAAGGAGCCGAGCAGCGCGGCTTCGGTGAACGCGAGCAACGCTTCGGGGGCGTGGCGCATACGGGTGCTCCTGGCATCGTCCTATCGGAAAAACCGATGATAACCAATTGGAATCATCCGGTCATGCCGATCAGAATGGCGGGCATGGATTACACCGGACCCGAGATTTGCAATGAAACACACGAATAAAACAGTGACGGAACGGCTCGTGCATGCGCTGACGTTCGAACTGGTCGCGATCGCGCTGTGCGCGCCGCTCGGCGCGTGGCTGCTGGACATGCCGGTGTCGCACGTCGGCGCGCTGACGGTGATGGTGTCGCTGATCGCGATGGCGTGGAACATGACGTTCAACGCGCTGTTCGACCGGCTCGAGCGGCGCTTCGGCTGGGTGCGCAACGTGGGCCTGCGGATCGCGCACGCGGTCGCATTCGAGCTGGGGCTGGTCGCGATGGTCGTGCCGCTCGCCGCATGGTGGCTGGGCATCGGCCTTGTCGAGGCGCTGCTGCTCGACCTCGGCATCGTGCTGTTCTTCCTGCCTTACACGTTCTGCTTCAACCTCGCGTACGACAGCCTGCGGGCGCGCCGGCTCGCGCGGCGGGTCGCCGCGTGACCCGCACCCGGCCGGCGGTCAGTGCGCGGCCGCCCAGAGCCACGCGCCGCACGCGATCGCGACCGCGGCGTACACCGCGTACACGGGCACCTTGAAGCGCGCGAAGCACAGCGTGGCGAACGCGCCGGTGAGCCAGTAGACGGGGTCGGCCGGTTCGCGGTGCAGGATCTTCACGACGGCGACGACGAGAAACCCGGTCGTCGCCGCGCGCAGCAGCCGCATCCCGTGCTCGAAGCGGGAATGGCGCCTGAGGCGGAACAGGTGGCGCTGCGCGAACACGACGAGGCAGCCGGACGGGATGAACAGGGCGGCGGTCGCGAGGAGCGCGCCGCGCCAGCCGTCGGTCAGGTAGCCGAGAAACGGCACGACGTTCAGGAGCGGCCCCGGCGACACCGGCGACAGCGCGAACGCGAGCGTGAAGTCGTGATCGGAGATGCCGGTCTCGGGCGTGACGAACAGCGCCTTCAGCACCGGCAGCGCGGAAAAGCCGCCGCCGAACAGCGTCATGCCGGCGCCCGCGAGCCGCGGCCACAGCAGCGTCGCCTGGTAGTCGCCGGGAATCGGCAGCGCGAACAGCGCGACGAACGCCGCGAGCACGACGAGCAGCTTGCGGTCGCGCTTCGCCAGCGTGAAGTTGACCCGGTTGTCCTGCGACGGCCCGGTCAGCCAGCCCGCGGCAAACGCGGCGAACAGGATCACGACGAACGATGCGGGGCTGTGCGCGAACGCGAGCAGAAGCGTCGACACCGCCGCGATCCCCTGCTCGAGCCGCGCGCGCACCAGCGTGCGCAACTGCTTGACCCAGGTGACGCCGATCAGCGCGGCGAGCACCATGCTGAAGTGGTTGAGCATCACGGGCGCGGCGAGCGTGCGCACGAGCGGCGTGCGGTAGAAGACCGCGAACAGCGTCATCATCACGAAGAACGGCAGCACGCTCGCGAAACCGGCGATCCATGCGCCGACGCGGCCGTGCAGCGTCTGGCCGACCTGGATCGCGACGTTGCAGCCGACCGGGCCGGGCATGAGCCAGGCCAGCGACACGATGTCGCCGAACGCGGGCGGCTCGATGCGCTGCAGGCGTTCGACGTAGCGGCGCTCGAGCTGTGCCATCATCGCGAGCCCGCCCCAGGACACGGCGGAAATACCCATGACGACCTTGAAAAAGGCCCACAGGGATTCCTGCTCCACGTGCTGGGCGGCTTCGACTTCGACGCTCATCATGGCTGGTGTAGAGGCGCGGGCCCGTCGTTACTCTCGCGAACGGGCCCTGAATATAGGACGTGTGGCCATGGTCGTAACTGCCACTGGCATTGTCTGACCTGAGGCGCGCGGCGGCCATGCGCGAAAACGCTAGGTAAACAAGCGAGCCGGACAACGAAACAACGCGCGTCCGGGCGGCTGTTCAGGCGCCGGTGCTGCCCGTCGCGCGATGCGGGACGACTTTCGCGCGGTCGCCGCGCACGCCGTAGCGGGCGAGCAGCGCGGGAATCGCGTCGGCCGGCACCGGACGCGAGAACAGGAACCCCTGCGCTTCGATCTCGCCGAGCGCCGACAGCCACGCCACTTGCTCCTCGGTCTCCGTGCCTTCGACGACGACCGTCAGGCCGAGCGAGCGCGCGAGATGCACGATCGACGACACCATCACGCACACGCTGCGGTCGTTCGGGATCGCCTGCACGAACGAGCGGTCGACCTTCAGCGTGTCGACCGAAAAACGGTGCAGGTACGACAGCGACGAATAGCCGGTGCCGAAATCGTCGAGCGCGATGCGGATGCCGAGCTTCTTGAGCGCGACGATCTTTTCCGAGACGAGCTCCGGATATTCCATCATCGCGGTCTCGGTGATCTCGAGTTCGAGGCGGCCGGCCGCGATGCCGGTCTCCCGCAGCGTGCGCGAGATCGTCTCGATCAGGTCGCCGCGCCAGAACTGCACCGGCGAAATGTTGACGGCGAGCGTCAGCGTGTCGTGCCCCTCGTCGCGCCAGCGCGCGATCTGCTCGCACGCGGTGCGGATCACGAAGTCGCCGATCGGCACGATGAGGCCCGTCGATTCGGCAATCGAGATGAATTCGTTCGCGGAGATGATCCCGTGTTCCGGATGGTCCCAGCGCGCGAGCGCCTCGAAACCGGTGATGTGGCGGTGGGTGAGGTCGATCTTCGGCTGGTACGCGAGGAACAGCTGCCCTTCGGCGAGCGCGACGCGCAACTGCTGTTCCCAGCGCATCAGGTGATCGGCGCGGTGCGACAGGTGCGGCGCGTAGAACTGGTAGCAGTTCTTGCCCGCGTCCTTCGCGCTGTACATCGCGAGGTCGGCCTTCTTCAGCAGGTCGATCTCGCTCTCGTTCGCGACCGTGTGCAGCGCGATGCCGATGCTCGCGTGCAGCACGAACGAGCTGCCGCGCACGTCGAACGGTTCGCCGAACATCCGGATGATCGCCTCGGCGAGCCGCACCGCGCGCCGCTCGACGTCGTCGCCCTTCATCACGACGACGAACTCGTCGCCGCCGATGCGCGACAGCGCGCCTTCGTCGCCGACGGCGTCGGCAAGGCGCGACGCCGTCATCTGCAGCACGATGTCGCCGGCGTTGTGGCCGAGCGTATCGTTGACCGTCTTGAAATTGTCGAGGTCGATGAACAGCAGGCCGAGCCGCGACAGGCTCGACGGCATCGACACGTCGTTGCGCAGCCCGCGCAGCGTCGCGTAGCGGTTCGCGAGGCCGGTGAGCAGGTCGTATTCGGCGAGCTGGGTCATCTCGCGCTCGCGGCCGAGCAGCTTGCCGATGAGCCCCGTCGCGACGCCGAAGAACGCGAGCATCGCGAGCGTGATGAAGCTCGTCATCAGCAGGTAGACGTTGCGCGTGTGGTTGTAGTCGGCGAATTCCTCGGCCTGCGACAGGCCGACCATCACCGCGAGCGGATAGCCGTCGAGATGGCGGTACGACACGATGCGCGTCACGCTGTCGATCGGATCGACGATCGTGCCCGAGACCCGCTCGGCGAGCGGGTACACGCCCGATGCCGAGAACGCGCCCGGCGCGTTGTTGAGCAGGCCGGTGCGGCGCGCGAGCACGGCTCCGGTGTCGGAGACCACCGCGATCACGCCTTCCTTGCCGATCGCCGCGTTGTTGTAGAAATCGTTCGTGAAGTAGCTCGGATCCTCGGACACGACCACCACGCCCGCGAAACTGCCGTCGGGATTGTTCAGGCGGCGCGTCATCTGCAGCGTCCAGTGGCTCGACACGCGCCCGAGCACGGGCTTGCTGATGTAAAGCTGGTCGTCGTTGCGCTTCACGTGCACCTTGAAGTGCTCGCGGTCGGACAGGTCGATCGGCTGCGGATGGCGTTCGGAGGTGTTCGCGAACAGGATGCCCTTCGCGTTGACGAGCGAGACCTGGATCAGCGTGTCGCTCGGCACGACGCCTTTCTCGACGGCGCTCGCGAGATTGAAGTTCGCGGGCGACTTCTCGAATTCGAACTTGACGAAGCGGGTGATCTGGTCGACCTGGTGGATCGCCTTGACGGTGTGCTGCTCGAGCGCGGACGACAGGATTGCCGCGGAAGCCGCCGCTTCCTTGTACGCGCTGTCCTTTTCGACGGACATCCGCGCGATGATGACCGCCCACAGCAGCGCAAGTGCGAGCATCCCGAGCAGCGGGATCGCGAACAGCGCCCGCCGGCGCGACTTGCGCGGCGCGCGCAGCGGTCGGGTCGACGGCGTATGGGATGACCGGGCGGAGCTCATCAAAAAGGGGCGGCGTCCTGGCGCGCGTGCGCCATCCCGAAGGATGGCTGAATATGGGGTCGCGTCAGCGGTTGTTCACCTGCGGAAAAACGCATCTGTGGACAGACCCTCAAGCGACGGATTAGGCCCGATATTACTGGCTGGATCGTTTTTGCGATAGCTGGACAAGCATAGCGCCGGGAGTCGCGGCGCGCATGGCGCGCCGCGAAATATCCGATGATCAGACGGAAGGCCGGAAACTGCCGTCGACGATCGTGACGGCGTTGCCGCCGATCCACGTCGTGCCGCCGTCGTCGTAGGCGACGGAAATGCGCCCGTCGCGGCCGATGGCCGTGCCCTGGCGGGCGGTGTACGACGGTCCGGGGCGGCGCTGCTGGCGGGTCAGCACGCCGGCCAGCGCGGCGTTCGCGCTGCCGGTGACGGGATCCTCGCCGGTGCCGAAGACGCCGCCCGTCATCAGGCAGCGGATCTCGAACGTCGCGGGGCCGCCCGGCGGATGCGGCGCGTAGGCCGCGACGCCGTGCGTGCCGTAGCGATGCGTGAGCGCGTCGAGCGCCGCCGCGTCCGGCGCCAGGCCGAGGCAGGCCTCGGCCGACTTCATCCGCACGACGAGCCACGGCGCGCCGTTGTCGACCGCGCACGGCTCGGCGTCCAGATCGACGTCCGGGCTGCGCAGGGCCGCCTCGAGCGCCGGGTAGTCCGCGCGCTCGAGCGGCGTGACCCGCGCGGGCGGCGCCGCGAACGCCCAGCCGTCGCCCTGCTGGCGCAGCGCGACCTGGCCGACGCCGCATTGCTGGATCAGCCGGCCCGGCGTGCGCGGCACGGCGCCGCTTTCGAGAAACGCGTGCGCGGTGCCGAGCGTCGGGTGGCCGGCGAACGGCAGCTCGCCGCCGGGCGTGAAGATCCGCACGCGGTAGTCGGCGTCCCGGTCCGTCGGGGTGCAGAGGAACGTCGTCTCCGACAGGTTGGTCCAGCGGGCGATCGCAAGCATGTCGTCGTCGCCGAGCGAATCGGCGTCGAACACCACGGCGAGCGGGTTGCCCTTGAACGGCACCGACGTGAAGACGTCGACCTGCTTGAAGCGGACGAGGCGGTGGCCGGGCATCGTGGGGCTCGCGTTACGCGACTTCGGCGATCATCTCGATCTCGACGCACGCGCCGAGCGGGATCTGCGCGACGCCGAACGCCGAACGCGCGTGCTTGCCCGCGTCGCCGAACACGTCGGCGATCAGCTCGGACGCGCCGTTCGTCACGAGGTGCTGCTCGGTGAAGTCGAGCGTCGAGTTGACGAGGCTCATCAGCTTGACGATGCGCGTGACCTTGTTCAGGTCGCCGGTGTGCGCGTGCAGCGTCGCGAGCAGGTCGATCGCGATCGACCGCGCGGCCGCCTTGCCGTCCTCGGTCGTGAGGTCGGCGCCGAGCTTGCCGGCCCAGACCTTGCCGTCCTTCTTCGCGATGTGGCCGGACAGGTAGACCGTGTTGCCGCTTTGCGCGCTCATCACGTAGGCGGCGGCCGGGGCGCCGGCGGTCGGGAGCTCGATTCCGAGCGACTTCAGTTTGTCGTAGACGTTTGCCATCTGTTCGATTCCTCGTTGCGGGTCGTGAAAGGAAAGGGGGATCAGAGACGCTCGCGCAGCAGCTTGCCGAGCCGCGCGACGCCTTCCTCGATCTTCTCGGGCGGCACCGTGACGAACGACAGGCGCAGCGTGTTCAGTTGCGCGTCGTCCGCGAAGAACGGCGCGCCGGGCACGAACGCGACGTGGTCGGCCACGGCCGCGTCGAGCAGCTTCATGCTGTCGATCTGCTGCGGCAGCTTCACCCAGATGAACATCCCGCCTTCCGGGCGGTTCCACGTCACGCCTTCGGGCATGTGGCGCGCGAGCGCGCCGAGCATCGCTTCGCATTGCGCGCCGTACAGCTGGCGGATCGTCGGGATGTGTTCGTCGAGGAAGCCGTCCTTGATCACTTCGTGCGCGATGCGCTGCGTGAGCGTCGGCGTGTGCAGGTCGGTGGCCTGCTTCGCCTGCACGAGCTTGTAGTGGAGTTCCTCGGGGGCGATGATGTAGCCGATCCGCAGGCCCGGCGCGAGCACCTTCGAGAACGTGCCGAGGTGCACGATGTGGTCGGGCGCCATCGACAGCATCGTCGGCAGCGGCTCGCCCTGGTAGTTGAGCGCGCCGTACGGATCGTCCTCCAGCACCGGGAACGGGCTCGTCTGCGCGAACGCGGCGAGCGCGCGGCGGCGCTCGACGGGCAGGCGGCGGCCGGTCGGGTTCTGGAAGTTCGGCTGCGCGTACAGGAGGCGCGCGCCTTGCGTCAGGTCGGGCGTGAGGCCTTCGGGCAGCAGGCCCTGCTCGTCGGTCGGCACCTGCACGTAGCGCGGCTCGTACAGCGAGAACGACTGCAGCGCGCCGAGGTAGGTCGGGGTTTCGACGAGGACCGGGCTGCCCGGGTCGACGAGCGCCTTGCCGAGCAGGTCGAGCGCCTGCTGCGAGCCGGTCGTGATCAGCACCTGCGACACGCGCACGCTGTAGCGTTCGGCGATCCACTCGCGCAGCGGCAGGTAGCCTTCGGTCGCGCTGTACTGCAGCGCCGCGGCCGGCGCATCGCGCAGCACGCGGTCGGCGGCGGCGCGCATGCGCTCGGCCGGGAACGTGGCGGGGGCGGGCAGGCCGCCGGCGAACGAGATGACTTCGGGGCGCTCCGTGACCTTCAGGATCTCGCGGATCGCAGAGCTCGTCAGCTTGCGGGCGCGTTCGGAAAGCTGCCAGTGCGGCGGGTGCAGGTCGCTCGGATTCATATGTCTCCTCGTTCGGATATCAGGGTCAGTCATGATGGTCGGCCGGGCCGGTCGGTGCGACGAAGCCGGGTAGGCTGGGTCGACGGCGATCGGTCTGGCGCGGCCGGGTGGGCAAAACCGGTCAGGCAAAACGGCCATTATGGCGCACCAATTCAGACAGCGCGAGCGGGTTGCGGCGCGGCGGCCACCGCGGCCCGCCGGCCGAGCATCACGGTCGCGATCACGGCCGCCGCGAACAGCCACGTCGACGGCGCGACGGTCTCGCCGAACAGCAGCGCCGAAAACGCGATCGTGAAGAAGATCTGCAGCAGCTGCACCTGGCCGACGCGCGCGGTGCCGCCCATCGCGAGGCCCGCGTACCACGCGAAGAAGCCGATGAACTGCGAGAACAGCGTCACGTAGCCGAACGCGAGCCACGTGCGCGGCGCGAGCGGGCCCGGGTGCGCGGCGTGCTGCATCCATGCGAGCCAGCCGACCGGCAGCACCAGGAACGGCGCGGACACGACGAGCGCCCAGCAGATCACCTGCCAGCCGCCGATCTGGCGCGCGAGGCGCGCGCCTTCCGCATAGCCGAGCGCGCCGATGCCGACCGCGGCGAGCATCAGCGCGTCGCCCGCCTGCAGCGTGCCGCCGCCGTCGCGCAGCGCGAACGCGATCACGAGCGCGCTGCCCGTCACCGCGCTGATCCAGAACCCCTTCGACGGCCGTTCGTGCGACAGCCAGGCCGCGTACAGCGCGACCAGCAGCGACTGCAGCCCGTTGACGACCGCGCCGTGCGACGCGGGCACCGTCTTCATCGCCCACGCGGAGAACACCGGATACCCGACGATCACGCCGGACGACACGATCGCGAGGCTTTTCAGCTGCGCGCGCGTCGGCAGCGGCTCGCGCCGCCACCACAGCAGCAGGCCGGCCGGCACCGCGGCGGCGAGCGCGCGGCCGAGCCCGTTGAGGAGCGGATGCAGTTCGGCGACGACGATGCGCGTCATCGGCAGCGTCAGGCTGAAGATCATCACGCCGATGAGGCCGAGCAGCATGCCCCGGGTTTCGCGCGAATTCATGTCGAGGGTGTCTCCGTATGTCGTGTGAACGGCTCAGCGCAGCGTGCGCGTGCCTTGGCGGGTGTCGAACTCGGCGACGAGCGCGGGCGCGCCTTCGCCGGTTTCGAGGTCGAGCAGGTGGGCGGCGCCGAGCCAGTCGAGCTGTTCGCGCACCGTGTCCGCGTGCGGATGGACGCCCTTGAGCGCCGTCAGCGCGACGCCGTCCTGCGGCAGCGCGTCGGACGGATGGCGCGGGCTGTCCCACTGGATCAGCGACGGCACGAGGCCGTCGCCGGCGCCCTGCCACGCGGGGAACGCGCCGTCGTCGGGCACCGTCAGGCCCCAGCTCAGGTCGCCGCGCCGCATCGCGACGACGGGCGGGATGCGGGCCGGGTACTGGCGCTGCCACAGCGCGAGCCGGCGCGGCCGGTCGACCCGCGCGACCCAGTGCGCGAGGAACGGGCCGCGCGCGAGCCGCGCCTGCAGCGCCGGATCGTCGAGCGCGAACAGGCGCGCGCGCGGCGGCGCGCCGGCGTCGGCCGGCGCGTCGGGATCGATCGCGATCACTTCCAGGTAGAGGCCGCCCCAGACGCCGAACAGCGCGTTGTGGGTGCGCATCAGCGGATGCCGGCCGCCGCCGGCCGGTTCGATGCCGAGCGCGTCGGCGACGTGGCGCACGCCTTCGTCGAGCGTGCGCGCGGCGACGACCAGATGGTCGAGGGTCAGGGGATGGGCTGCCATGAAGTTCGGAAAAGCAGGTCGGAAAGCCAAAGTGTCGCGGTGGAAGGGCGCTGCGCCGGCCGGCGCGTCAAGTTTGCGCGGCGCCGGCGGGCGGCCCTGTCCGGCAGGCGGCGCCGCCGGAAGCGGCGGCCGCGCGCCGCATGGTCCGACCCACTGTAATCGTGTGGACCGGCACAGTAACGGTACAATCGCCGCGATACCCTTCGGTACAGTTGGAGCCTTGCCATGTCGACCGTCCCGCTCGATCAGATCCCCGTCCCGCACGACACCGCCACCCTCACGCTCGTCGAGCAGCTCGTCCAGTGGGCGCGGCGGCGTATCGACGAGCGCGTGTTCCGGCCCGGCATGCGGATGCCGTCGATCCGCAAGCTCGCGCTCGACAAGAGCGTGTCGCGTTTCACCGTCGTCGAGGCGTACGAGCGGCTCGTCGCGCAGGGCTACCTGGATTCGCGGCGCGGCTCGGGCTTCTACGTGCGCGAGCGGGTCGCCGGCCCGCAGCCGCTCGATGCGGTGTCGCGCGGCGCCGAGGCGGCGCCTGTCCACAATACGATCGACGTCGTCTGGCTGTTGCGCAACATGCTGCACACCGTCAGCCCGGAAAAAGGGCCGGGTCTCGGCTACCTGCCGGGCCGCTGGCTCGACGGCGAGCTGATCACCGGCGCGCTGCGCGCGCTCGGGCGGCAGGCCGGCGCGCACATGCTCGGCTTCGGCACCGCGCAGGGCTTCCTGCCGCTGCGCCAGCAGCTGCAGACGCGGCTCGCGGAAGTCGAGATCGGCGCGACGCCCGACCAGTTGGTGCTCGTGTCGGGCATCACGCAGGCGATCGACCTGATCGCACGGATCTACGTGCGGCCGGGCGATGCGGTGATCGTCGGCGATCCGGCCTGGTTCCAGATGTTCGGCCGCTTCGCCGCGCAGGGCGCGCAGCTCGTCGGCATGCCGTACACGCCGGACGGCCCCGACCTCGACGCACTCGAGACGCTCGTGCAGATGTGGCGGCCGAAGATGCTCGTGATCAACTCGGTGCTGCAGAACCCGACCGGCACGTCGCTGTCGGCCGCGCAGGCGTTCCGGATCCTCAAGCTTGCGGAGGCGTACGACTTCCTCGTCGTCGAGGACGACGTCTACGGCGACCTGTGCCCGCCGAGCTATCCGGCGACGCGGCTCGCGAGCCTCGACCAGCTGAAGCGCGTGATCTACCTCGGCAGCTATTCGAAGACGCTCGCCGCGAACCTGCGGGTCGGCTACGTCGCCTGCGCACCGGAGATCGCGAAGGCGGTGACCGACCAGAAGATGCTGGTCGGCATGACGACGCCCGAGCTCAACGAGCGCGTGCTGTACAAGATCCTGACCGAAGGGCATTACCGTCGCCACGTCGAGCGGCTGCGCGCGCGGCTCGACGGCGTGCGCGACAAGACCGCGCGAATGCTGGAGCGCACGGGCCTGCGCCTGTTTACGATGCCGGCGTCGGGGATGTTCCTGTGGGCCGACACGGGCGTCGATTCGGACGCGCTCGCGGCCGCCGCGCACGAGGCGGGCTTCCTGCTGACGCCGGGCAGCCTGTTCTCGCCGCAGCAGTCGCCGTCGACGTGGACCCGGTTCAATATCGCGAACTGCGGCGATCCGGCGTTGGCGCCGTTTCTCGGCGAGTATCTGCGGACGGTGTCGAGGCGCGGGGCGGGTGGGTGAGGCCCGCGTAGCGCGCCGAGGGATACTTTGCTGCTGCGCGGCAAGTCGCACGCGTTACTTCTTCACGTGCGCCACGCTGCAGCTTAGTGCATCCACGCTGTCGTGCTTGTAGCCATCCAGATTCCTGTAGCCTTTTGCGATCCAGTAATCGGGATAGGCTGGGTCGAAACGCAGTGATATCACGCCGAAATCACACGCCCGTCCTTTCAGCAAGAATGCGATTTTCGGCTTGGCCGAGGCCAGATCGCTTTCAATCACTTGATAGGGGCGTTTCGTGCAATTAGCGAAAGGCGTGTGCCATTCGATCATTTTTTCGGTCACCCGAAGTTGGCCATCGCATTGCCGACCATGACCGACGAAAGTCCCTGTAAATGGTTGATTGTCAGCATATGCAGCACTTGCCAGCATCGCTGCAAGAAGACCCAACCAACGGGAAATTCTCACGGCGCGCATGCCGACTCCTTGGCCTGTTGAATTGCCGCCAGCGCATGGTCGAGCTTTTTGGCATAAGTTTCGGGATCTTTCGTGTTGTAAAGTCGGCCGATATTTGCCGTCGTCGTTGGCTTCCAGCCCACGATGACTTTGCGTATTGCCGCCTTCTGATACTTCACAACTTGTCCGGGGCGCAATATACCAATGCCGGGATTTAGCGCGCGCAGCATATCCGTTGTCGAACCTTGCTTCTTGGCGATCTTATCCAGACTATCGCCTGGCTTGACGGCAATTTCGTACGTTCGTCGGTCCGTGTCGGGTACGCTCTGTATTGAGAAATTCGCCAGGCGCATGAGCAGATAACCGATAGCAGCACGAATGTTGTAAGCGGGCACGGAGCGTGCATTGGCGCGAGTCAGCTGCGATTTGACAGACACTGGCATGACAAGATCACCCCCTTCCTTGCCTGACAACAGGCCGTCCAAGCCCGGATCGTTGTACATACCGATCTGCATCGGATTGGATGCCCACAAGGGATCTCCTGCGCCGGTCTCGACCCATGATATCGCCTTGATTAGATGCCAGTTCAACGGACGATAACCAGCAACATTGGCAAGGTGTTGATTGTACTCACCGACTGCTGCCCGAATCTCGCAATCGTACATTTGCCATTTCGGATTGCCGATTGCCGACTTAATACCTTCTTGCCATTTCTCGTAGCCGTTTTTTGGTGGCGCGGGTGTTGCCATACTCGGTCTTCTCCATATTTTAGTGTCATAGCACAGCGGACAGGCGTCGATTCGTATGGGAATCAGAGTTCGAAGCTGCACCGAATCATGTCGTCGTCCATCCTGTAGCGAATGCGCCATTGAAACAAATTTCCGGCGGTGGAAACATTGGACATGTTCGAATTGGTGCGGTTTGGCGGCCGGGTTGGACCGGCCGCACGTGAGGCATGTACTATCCGCACGCTGCGATTGTCCGGCACCCCCTTGAAATTGCCTCGTCCGTCCCCAGATAGGCGCGCAATACCCGCCCGGCATCGCGCGCCGCGCAACGGGGACACACCATTCAAGTAAGAGGAAACTGAATCCATGGCACACGAAACGATGAGCTTTCAGGCAGAGGTCAAGCAACTCCTCCACCTGATGATTCATTCGCTTTACAGCAACAAGGAAATCTTCCTGCGCGAACTGGTGTCGAACGCGTCCGACGCCGCCGACAAGCTGCGCTTCGAGGCGCTCGCGAACAACGCGCTCTACGAGAACGATCCGAACCTGCGCATCCGCATCGGCTACGACAAGGCCGCGCGCACGATCACCATCGAAGACAACGGCATCGGCATGAGCCGCGACGAGGCGATCGCGAACCTCGGCACGATCGCGCGCTCGGGCACCAAGGAATTCTTCTCGAAGCTGTCCGGCGACCAGCAGAAGGACGCCGCGCTGATCGGCCAGTTCGGCGTCGGCTTCTACTCGGGCTTCATCGTCGCGGACAAGATCACCGTCGAAACCCGCCGCGCGGGCCTGCCGGCGTCCGAAGCCGTGCGCTGGGAAAGCGCGGGCGAGGGCGATTTCACGGTCGACGCGATCGAGCGCGCGCAGCGCGGCACGACGATCACGCTGCATCTGCGCGAAGGCGAGGACGAGCTGCTGTCGTCGTACCGCCTGAAGTCGATCATCCAGAAGTACTCGGACCACATTGCGCTGCCGATCCTGATGCAGAAGGAAGAATGGGATCAGGAAAAGGGCGAGATGGTCCTGAAGGACGAGGATGAGACCGTCAACCAGGCCAGCGCGCTGTGGACCCGCTCGAAGAGCGACGTCACCGACGAGCAGTACAAGCAGTTCTACCAGCACATCGCGCACGACCACCAGGATCCGCTCACGTGGACGCACAACCGCGTCGAGGGCCGCAGCGAATACACGCAGCTGCTGTTCGTGCCGGCGCACGCGCCGTTCGACCTGTGGAACCGCGACTACCGCGGCGGCCTGAAGCTGTACGTGAAGCGCGTGTTCATCATGGACGACGCCGAGCAGTTGCTGCCGCAATACCTGCGCTTCGTGAAGGGCGTCGTCGATTCGGCGGACCTGCCGCTCAACGTGTCGCGCGAGATCCTGCAGGAAAGCCGCGACGTGAAGGCGATCCGCGAAGGCGTGACGAAGCGCACGCTGTCGATGCTCGAAGAGCTCGCGAACGCGGAAGAGGATGCCGGCAAGGCGCAGTACAAGACCTTCTGGGGCGCATTCGGCCAGGTGCTGAAGGAAGGCCTCGGCGAGGATCAGGCGAACCGCGAGCGCATCGCGAAGCTGCTGCGCTTCGCGTCGACGCACGGCAACACCGATGCGCAGGACGTGTCGCTCGCCGACTACGTCGCGCGCATGAAGCCCGAGCAAAGCAAGATCTACTACGTGACCGCCGATACGTGGCAGGCCGCGAAGAACAGCCCGCATCTCGAGGTGTTCCGCAAGAAGGGCGTCGAGGTGCTGCTGCTGACCGACCGCGTCGACGAGTGGATGCTGTCGTTCCTGCATGAATTCGACGGCAAGCCGCTCGCAAGCGTCGCGCGCGGCGACCTCGATCTCGGCGAGCTGAACGACGACGAGAAGAAGGCGCAGGAGCAGGCGGGCGACGCGATCAAGCCGGTCGTGGACAAAATGAAGGAAGCGCTCGGCGACAAGGTGAAGGACGTGCGCGTCACATTCCGCCTGACCGATTCGCCGTCGTGCCTCGTCGCGGACGACAACGACATGAGCGGCTACCTGCAGCGGATGCTGAAGGCGGCCGGCCAGAACGCGCCGGCGATGCAGCCGATCCTCGAGATCAACCCCGAGCATGCGCTCGTCAAGCAGCTGAACGCCGACAGCGCCGATTTCGGCGACTGGTGCCACCTGCTGTTCGACCAGGCGCTGCTTGCAGAGGGCGGCATGCTGGACGATCCGGCGAGCTTCGTGAAGCGGACCAACGCGCTCCTGCTGTCGCGCGCCGCGTGAGTGCACGGATGCGTTTCGACGGCGGGCAGTCGGGCTGGCGCGAGACGCCGCGGCCCGGCTGCACGCTCGACCAGCGCGACTGGCTGACGCGCGGCGGCTCGCTGACCGCGCATCTCGCGCGGCTTGGCCGCGTGAGCGTGCGCGTGACGCGCGAGGCGGTCGATGGCCCGTGGTTCGACGAGCACGCGGCGCTCGCGTGCGTGCCGCGCGCGCCGATGTGGGTGCGCGAGGTGATCCTGTCGGTCGACGGCACGCCGTACGTCGCCGCGCACAGCATCGCGCCGCTCGCCGCGAGCAAGGGCATCTGGCAGGCGATGCGGCGGCTGCGCACGCGGCCGCTCGCGGAGCTTTTGTACAGCGATCCGCAGGTCGAGCGCTCGGCGCTCGTCAGCCGGCGCGTGATCGCCGGCCATCCGCTGTATGCGCTCGCGAGCCATGCGCTCGGCGGCGCGCGCGCGCCGCACGCGTTCGCCGCGCGGCGCTCGGTGTTCCAGCGGCATGGCGCGCCGCTGATGGTGACCGAATGCATGCTGCCCGCGCTGTGGCGGCATGTCCAGGCGTATGGCGACGGGCCGCGCCCGAGCGGATCAGTCGAGGGCGCGTGATGCTGCAGGGCTTTCCGCCGGTCGTTGCGCCGAACACCCACACGATGATCCTCGGCAGCTTTCCGGGCGAGGCGTCGCTGGATGCTGCGCAGTACTACGCGCATCCGCGCAACCAGTTCTGGCGGTTGCTCGGCGAGGTGCTGGGGGAGCCTGCGTTGCATGAGCTCGCTTATGACGCACGGCTCGAACGCGTGTTGACGCACGGCATCGGCATCTGGGACGTGCTCGCCGCGTGCCATCGCGAAGGCAGTCTCGATTCGGCGATTCGCCATGCGAAGCCGAACGATTTCGATGCGCTGCGCGAGCATGCGCCGCTGCTGAAGAAGGTGTGCTTCAACGGGAAGACGGCAGGGCGGTTTGCGGAAGTGATCGGGGCTGCAGGGTATGAAACGCTCGTGCTGCCGTCTTCGAGTCCGGCGAACGCGACGCTTTCTTTCGATCAGAAGCTGGTCTTTTGGCAGGGAATCCGCGGCTGACCGCGGCGAATCCCCCTAATCGCGCGTGGGCGGTACGGCGCAGTCGAACCGTCGTTCGTTTCAGCCGCGCCGTGCATGCACCTATTTTTGCAATTCGGGCGCCTTTGCCAGCGCGGATTGCAGTTTGGACACCGCATCGGCCGTAGCAAGCTGGCCGGCAAGGCCGAAGTTGCGCTTGAATTCGCTGAACTCCGCGTGGCCGGTACCCGTCACGTCCGCGGTGGTCACGGTCTGACCGCTCGGGTCCGCCACCGTGCAAGCGAGGTTGACCGAGAAATCCGTGGGCGGCCACGTGAAGGGGCTAGGGGACGACGACGTCGTCTTGATCGTCGGCGTGATCACGTAATCAAGATGCTTGGCCTGAATCGTTGCCGCGTCCGGCGCGCTCTTGAGCTTGGTCACATTCTTGAATACGTGGCCGAGACCGAGGTAGATCGGCAATTCAAGGTCGTGGTATGGGTGATAGCTCACCTTGTCACCGCCCCCGCCGGGCGTAATCACTTCCTTCGACAACTGTTCATCCGTGATGACAAGACCCACCGTCTTGTCGAGTGGCGATGTCGACAGGGCCGGAATTTTGTTCGCGTCGCCGGTCAACGAAATTTCGTGCGCGCAGCCGGATAATGCTGCGACCACGCTTGCTGCTGCAATCATTCGAATCAATGCCATTGTGCTTGGTCTCTCGTGTTGTGGTTGGTAACGTTATTGAATTGCCTCGAGGAAGGCGGGATCGGCGTATAGCTCGCCGAGCAGCTTCTGCACGACGAGTGGATATTCTTCGCGTGCTTTCGGCACGGCGATCATTGCCGCGAACGCCGAATCCCATTGCGTGTGCGCAGACTTGACCTGGTCGTAACGCACTGCGCCGGCGCGCATCACGATGAAGCGTGCCGACATTCTCGCAGCGCCGGTTGCCAAACCGACGTCGATGTCGTTTTCCAATAGCGTTGCCTTGATCTCGACATCGCTTTGCGGAGAAAGCTTGCCGGCCAACTGCAATTCCTTCGTCATCGCGTCGGCAAGATAGGCGCCGAAAGAATCCCCAACCGGGGACTTCATCAAGTTTGCGCGCAAGGGGAGCGGGTACCGATTGGTGGTATCCGAGCGGGAGTCGAACGCACCGATCTTCGCGTGCGCGGTCGTGACGTTCTTGAGCGACTGAATATTGTCGACAGCGGGGGAATACGGCGGAGCGACCATCGAACAGGCGGCCAATAACACAATCGGCGTGATCAGGCCGACTGCTCGGACAACGTTGCGCATAGTTGAACTACCTCTGATTATTAAAATCGGCTTACACGGGGCGGGAAGCAATGCCGCCCGGTGCGCGATCGGCGGGTGTTATAGCGTGAGGTCTTGCCTGGTGGGATCCGAATCGGCCTCCGTTCGGGAATATCGGCACGGAACTGCGAATCTTGAATCGTAAGGAAAGGCGCACAGGGTTTAAGGCGGGCAGGCCAGCCGAGGCAATGCCGGCGCGGCGGGATATGAAGCGCTGTCGCGCCCGACGCGGCGAGCGGCTGACAACAGACAAACGCAATTCATGACGAGGCAATCCGTGCTGAAAGCATCCGAGCTCAAGATCATGCCGATACGCGATCTCGATATCTACTATCGCTGCCATACCCGGGACACGACGTCGCTCAGCATCCACATCGACGGCCTGACGATCTACACGCTCGACATACGCGGCGTGCTCAGGCCCGAATCCGGCGCCGACACGGTTGGCGCGTTCAGCAGCGGTGACAAGCGATCGCTCGTCGCGTGGATCGATCCGAAGACGGGCACGTTCATCAGCAGCGATTCCACCTTCTACGATTCGCTTCTCGGCATTCCCGTGCTGGCGTTGATGATCGTGTGCGCAGCGGCGCTGCTGGGCCTGGCGGGGTGGATCGTGGCCGCGCTGTTGGGCATCGCCGTCTTCTTTGCAATCCGACGCGCCATCGAAGGACGCACGAACGCGGCAGAGCTGGAATCGCTGTTACGTGAACAGTCTCGAAAGGACGGGTGACGTCACGTAGTCGAGCGCCGGACCCGCTGCGCAAAGCGCTGCTTCGGCCCGGCCAGCCGCGGTCAATCGCGGTCAATCGTCTTTGCCCCATCTCCATTTCGGTTTTTCGCCCTTCAGCCAGCACACGACGATCAGCGCCGCGGACAGCACCGCAACGCATGAGCCGAATGCGAATGGCGCCTCGTGCGGCGGCAGAAGCCACGCGCTCGCGACGACTCCGAGCATGTACAGAAGCAGCACCACCCAGCCTTGCCATGCCACCGGCAAGCCCCATCCCCAACCATAGCGTTTGGCCGGGAACCAGATTTTCCTGCCGCTCGATGCCATGCGATCCCCCGTCGTCAATGGATGCAGCCTAGCGCCGACCGGTGTCGAAGTCATGCGTGATCGAAGCGCTTCGCCAACGCGCTGTCCAGGGCTGCCCCCGCCGCGAATGCTATCCTCTCGTCCGCAAAACCCGCTTCACCCCTGCGAGATTCCTTCATGACCCGACTGATCAAGCGCGCGTCCGCCGAGGCGCGCGCATTCAAGCGCGACGAACCGTCCGCGTATAACGGTTCCTCGAAACTCAAGCCGCCGCGCGTGAAGCGCCGCGCGGACATCGATGAACACGACGAAGTACCCGTCCTCGACGCGCCGCGCAAGCCGCGCTTCGCGCCGGTGACGTTCTCCGAGGAGCGCGGCGTGCGCTACCTGCACTTCGGCACCGAATGGGTGCAGGGTGCGATGCGGATCTCGAAGCCGCTCCATATCGAGCTCGAATACGCGCAGCAGATGATGGCCTGGCTGCTGTTCCTCGAAACGCCCGCGCGCATCGTGCAGCTCGGGCTCGGCACCGGCGCCCTGACCAAGTTCGCGCACCGCTTCCTGCCGCACGCGAAGGTCGAGGCGGTCGAGCTGAACCCGGCCGTGATCGTCGCCGCGCGCACGATGTTCGCGCTGCCGTCCGACGACGCGCGCCTCACCGTCCACGAAGCGGACGCGTGGGACTTCGTCAACGACGCGGCCAATCGCGGCACCACGGGCGCGATCCAGATCGACCTGTACGACGCGACCGCGCGCGGCCCGGTGCTCGACAGCGTCGCGTTCTACCGCGCGGTGCGCGGCTGCCTCGCCGACGCGGGCATCGCGACGATCAACCTGTTCGGCGATCACCCGAGCTTCGTGCGCAACATGAAGCACCTGAACGCGGCGTTCGACAATCGCGTGATCGCGCTGCCGGAAGTGCACGACGGCAACCGGATCGCGCTCGCGTTCTCGGGGCCCGCGCTCGACGTGACGTTCGCGCAGCTCGACGAACGCGCGAAACTGATCGAGGCGACCGTCAACCTGCCCGCGCGCAAGTGGGTGAAAGCTTTGAAAGCGTCGGTCGCGCCGCACGCGACGTCGTTCTCGATCTGACGCTTCATGCGCCGGCCGGATGCCGGCGCGCCCGCGCGACAGGGACGGATCGTTCGGGTTCGTCCCCGCTTGACCGCGCTGATGCGGCTCCTATACTGGCGCGAAGCCAGGGGAGCCGCAGCTTACCCGTTTCGTCGCTCCTCTCGCCGCCGTACCCGTTCAAGACAAGAACATCGACAACCGGGAATGATGAGGAGACGTCATGGCTCACGATGCCGACGCCAACCGGGCCGCGAAGCGCTGGCTCTGGCTGCTGGTGCTGCCGCTGATCGCGATGGTCTGGGTGCCTTCGTACAACAAGGTCGATCCGCAATGGCTCGGCTTCCCGTTCTTCTACTGGTACCAGCTGCTGTGGGTCTTCATTAGCGCGGTGATCACCGCGTTCGTCTACTTCAAGACCAAGAACGCGTGGAAGGCGGGCAGCGCGCAAGGAGACCGTCGATGAATCTTGCCGCGACCTTCGTCTTCGTCCTGCTCTTCATCGGCGTCACGATCATCGGCTTCCTCGCCGCGAACTGGCGGCGCGGCGATCTCGCGCATCTCGACGAGTGGGGCCTCGGCGGCCGCCGCTTCGGCACCATCGTCACGTGGTTCCTGCTCGGCGGCGACCTCTATACCGCCTACACGTTCGTCGCGGTGCCGGCGCTCGTGTTCGGCGCGGGCGCGATGGGCTTCTTCGCGCTGCCGTACACGATCCTGATCTATCCGTTCGCGTTCGTCGTGTTCCCGAAGCTGTGGAGCATCGCGAAGCGGCACGGCTACGTGACCTCGGCCGATTTCGTGAACGCGCGCTACGGCAGCCGGATGCTCGCGCTCGCGATCGCGGTGACGGGCATCGTCGCGACGATGCCGTACATCGCGCTGCAGCTGGTCGGCATCGAGGTCGTGATCGGCGCGCTCGGCTTCGACACGACCGGCTTCGTCGGCGACCTGCCGCTCATCATCGCGTTCGCGATCCTGGCCGCGTACACGTACACGTCGGGCCTGCGCGCGCCCGCGATGATCGCGATCGTGAAGGACATCCTGATCTACATCACGATCGCCGCGGCGATCGTCGTGATCCCGGCGAAGCTGGGCGGCTTCGGCCACATCTTCGCGAGCGTGCCGCCCGCGAAGCTGCTGCTGAAGGCGCCGGACGCGGCGAGCCTGAACGGCTACAGCGCGTACGCGACGCTCGCGATCGGCTCCGCGCTCGCGCTGTTCCTGTATCCGCATTCGATCACGGCGATCCTGTCGTCGTCGTCGGGCAACTCGATCCGCCGCAACATGGCGATGCTGCCCGCGTACTCGTTCGTGCTCGGCCTGCTCGCGCTGCTCGGCTACATGGCGCTCGCGTCGGGCGTGAAGGACATGCCGCAGTACGTGCCGTACTTCAAGGCGTTCGGCCCGAACTTCGCGGTGCCCGCGCTGTTCCTCGAGTATTTCCCGTCGTGGTTCGTCGGCGTCGCGTTCGCGGCGATCGGCATCGGCGCGCTGGTGCCGGCGGCGATCATGTCGATCGCGGCGGCGAACCTGTACACGCGCAACATCCACCGCGAGTTCGTCAACCGCAACATGACGCACGACCAGGAGACGCACGTCGCGAAGCTGACTTCGCTGATCGTGAAGGTCGGCGCGGTCGCGTTCATCCTCGGCTTGCCGCTGACCTACGCGATCCAGCTGCAGCTGCTCGGCGGGATCTGGATCATCCAGACGCTGCCCGCGATCGTGCTCGGCCTCTATACGCGCGTGCTCGACTATCGCGGCCTGCTGCTCGGCTGGGCGGCGGGCATCGTGTGCGGCACGTGGATGGCGGTCTCGCTGAAGCTCGCGAGCTCGATCTTCACGATCCACCTGTTCGGCTACGCGATTCCCGGCTATGCGGCGGTGTGGTCGCTGGTCGTGAACCTCGTGGTCGCGATCGTCGTGAGCGTGCTCGTGCGGGTGACGGGGATGGCGCATGCGGAAGACCGCACGCGGCCGGAGGATTATCTCGACGTCGTCGAAGGCTGACGCGCTTCGCACACGCAACAACAAAAACGCCTGCCACCGGAAGGTGGCAGGCGTTTTTTCACGTCAGCCCTGCGCGCGCTTCGCGAGATCCTCGCGCTGCGACAGATCCTCTACGTTGATCATCCACTGGATGCCGAAGCGATCCTTCAGCATGCCGAAGCCGAGCGCCCAGAAAGTCTTCTGAAAGGGCATCGTCACTTCGCCGCCGTCGGCGAGCGCGTCGAACAGCTTCCTGCCTTCATCGACGCTCGCCGGGTTCAGCGACAGCGCATAGCCGCTGTGCGTACCGCTCGGCTGGCGGCAGTCGCCGTCCGAGCACATCATCATCGAATCGCCAATCGTGAAGCTCGCATGCATGACCTTGTCCGCCATCTCGGGCGTGATCGGCTGGTCGGGGTTCGGTGGCGCGTCCTTGAAGTGCATCTTGAACATCGTCTTCGCGCCGAGCGCCTTTTCGTAGAACTGAAGGGCAGCTTCGGCCTGGCCGTAGAAGGTCAGGTACGGTTGAACTTGCATCGTTGTCTCCTGTTGACCGGGAAGAGCGCCCGGGAAGCGGCCGGTGCGCCCGTGACGTGGATTGTAGTGCGTGGGTCTGACAGCGGGATGAAAAATAAAAACGGCCGCGAACGTGAGGTTCGCGGCCGTTTCCGGCACGGCTACTGACGGCTGTTGTCAGCGTGACTGCCGCCTGCTGACGTTCGGCAGGGTTCAGCGCAGCGCGTCGATCAGCTTCTCGAGCTTCACCGCATCGGCGGCGAACGTGCGGATGCCTTCGGCGAGCTTCTCGGTCGCCATCGCGTCGTCGTTCAGCTGGAAGCGGAACGATGCCTCGTCGATCGCGACGCGCGCGGCGGGCGCGTCCGTGAGCGCGTCCGGCGACAGCTTGCGCGTGACCGTGTCGTTGCTGTCCTGCAGCTTCTGCAGCAAATCGGGACTGATGGTCAGCAGGTCGCAGCCCGCGAGTTCGACGATCTGGCTCGTCGTGCGGAAGCTCGCGCCCATCACTTCGGTGTGGTAGTCGAAGGTCTTGTAGTACGTGTAGATGCGGCGCACCGACTGCACGCCCGGATCGTTCGCGCCGCCGTTCTTCACTTCATCCCATTCGGCGCCGGCCTGCTTCTTGTACCAGTCGTAGATGCGGCCGACGAACGGCGAGATCAGCTGCGCGCCGGCTTCCGCGCACGCGGCGGCCTGCACCAGCGAGAAAAGCAGGGTCATGTTGCACTTGATCCCTTCCTTCTGCAGCACCTCGGCCGCGCGGATGCCTTCCCAGGTCGACGCGAGCTTGATCAGGATGCGCTCGCGGCCGATGCCGGCGGCTTCGTAGAGCTTGATGAGCTCGTGCGCCTTGTCGACGGAGCGCTTCGCGTCGAACGACAGGCGCGCGTCGACTTCGGTCGACACGCGGCCCGGGATCAGCTTCAGGATTTCGGTGCCGAATGCGATCAGCAGGCGGTCGATGATGAAGTCGGTGCTTTCGTCGCGGTGATCGCGGACGGTTTTTTCGAGGATCGGCTTGTACGCATCCTTCTGGACCGCTTTCAGGATCAGCGACGGGTTCGTGGTCGCGTCCCGCGGCTGGTATTGCGCGAGCTGCTGGAAATCGCCCGTGTCGGCGACGACGGTGGTGTACTGCTTCAGCTGGTCGAGTGCGGTAGTCATGGCGATTCGAGAAGAGGGCGCGATGCGCCGGGGTTCTCACGGGCCGCGCGAACGCGGCGGCGAAGCGAAGCGGCGCGCGGGGCGCCGCTTCCGATCCGCTATTTTAGGCCCGATTCGCGTCGCGCATCGGGTCGCACATGTACAGCACCGCAGACGAGTGCGCCGGGGCGGTTTTGCCGCCGGCGCGAACGGCGCCTACGCGGGGCGGCGCGCGTTGAGGATCGCCTGCGTGACGACCCCGGCGACGAGCCCCCAGAACGCCGGGCCGATCGACAGCAGCGTGAGGCCCGACGCGGTGACCATGAACGTGACGAGCGCCGCTTCGCGCTGCCGCGCGTCCTGCATCGCGTTGGCCATGCCGCTCATGATCGAGCCGAACAGCGCGAGCGCCGCGACCGACACGACGAGCGCCTTCGGCAGCGCGGCGAACAGCGCGGCGATCGTCGCGCCGAAGATGCCGGCGATCAGGTAGAACGCGCCGCACCACACCGCGGCCGTGTAGCGTTTCGCGCGGTCCTCGTGCGCCTCGGGGCCGGTGCAGATCGCCGCGGTGATCGCGGCGAGGTTCACGCCGTGCGAGCCGAACGGCGCGAGCGCGAGCGACGCGAGGCCCGTCGTCGCGATCAGCGGCGACGACGGCGTCGGGTAGCCGTCCGCGCGCAGCACCGCGATGCCCGGCACGTTCTGCGACGCCATCGCGACCACGAACAGCGGAATGCCGATGCTGACGATCGACGCGAGCGAGAACGCGGGCATCGTGAACACAGGTTTCGCGAGCGCGATGTGGAACCGGCTGAAGTCGAGCAGGCCGAGACCGCCCGCGACCGCCGTGCCGACGATCAGCGTCGTCACGATCGCGTAACGCGGCGCGAGCCGCTTGACGATCAGGTACGTGAAGAACATCGCGAGCACCAGCGCGGTCTGGTATTGCGCGGCGCGGAAGATCTCGATGCCGATCTCGAACAGGATGCCGGCGAGCAGCGCGGCGGCGATGCCGGCCGGAATCTTGCGCATCAGCGTGTCGAACAGGCCGCTCACGCCGACCGCGGTCAGCAGCAGCGCGCAGACGATGAACGCGCCGATCGCCTCGGGGTACGGCACGCCGGGCAGCGACGCGACCAGCAGCGCGGCGCCGGGCGTCGACCACGCGACGACGACGGGCGCGCGAAAGCGCAGCGACAGGCCGATCGTCGTCACCGCCATGCCGATCGACAGCGCCCAGATCCACGACGAGATCTGCGCGTCGGTCAGGTGTGCGGCGCGGCCGGCCTGGAACATCAGCACGAGCGAGCTCGTATAGCCGGTCATCATCGCGACGAAGCCGGCGACGAGCGCCGAGATCGACGTGTCCGAGAAAAAACGACCGCTCGCGCGGCCCGTGTCCGCGGTGGACGGCTGATTCATGGGGGACTCCGGAGGAGCGGGCCGCGCGGCCGCTGTTACTTGCTGAGTGCGCGCATCGCGGTTTCGAGCCCCGCGAGCGTGAGCGGATACATGCGCTGGCCGAGCAGGTCGCGGATGATCGCGACCGACTGGCGGTATTCCCATAGCCGCTCGGGCTCGGGATTCAGCCACGCATGATGCGGGAACTGGTCGGCGAGCCGCCGCAGCCACACCGCGCCGGCCTCGGGGTTGTTGTATTCGACCGAGCCGCCGGGCTGCAGCACTTCGTACGGGCTCATCGTCGCATCGCCGACGAAGATCAGCTTGTAGTCGGGCGTGAACTTGTGCAGCAGGTCCCAGGTCGCGGTGCGCTCCGAGTGGCGGCGCCGGTTGTTCTTCCACAGGTGGTCGTACACGCAGTTGTGGAAGTAGAAGAACTCGAGGTGCTTGAATTCCGCCTTCGCGGCGGAGAACAGCTCTTCGGTGCGCTTGATGTGATCGTCCATCGAGCCGCCGACGTCGAGCAGCATCAGCACCTTCACGTTGTTGTGGCGCTCGGGCACCATCCGCAGGTCGAGCCAGCCCGCGTTCGCGGCGGTGCTGCGGATCGTGCCGGGCAGGTCGAGCTCCTCGGCCGCGCCTTCGCGCGCGAAGCGGCGCAGCCGCCGCAGCGCGACCTTGATGTTGCGCGTGCCGATCTCGACCGAATCGTCGTAGTCGCGGTACCCGCGCGCTTCCCACACCTTGACCGCGGTGCGGTTGCCGTTCGACGGCCCGCCGATGCGCACGCCTTCCGGGTTGTAGCCGCCGTGCCCGAACGGCGACGTGCCGCCGGTGCCGATCCACTTGTTGCCGCCTTCGTGCCGCTCCTTCTGCTCGTCGAGCAGCTGCTTCAGGCGCTCCATCAGCTTGTCGAGCCCGCCCATCGCTTCGATCTGCGCCTTCTCGTCGGGCGACAGCTCGCGCTCGAGGCGCTTCTCGAGCCAGTCGAGCGGGATGTCGAACGCGTCGGACGGCAGCGCGGACACGCCGTGGAAGTACGCGCCGAACGCCTGGTCGAACTTGTCGAAATACTGCTCGTCCTTCACGAGCGTCATGCGCGCGAGGTAGTAGAACGCGTCGATCGACGGCGCGATGAGCCCGGCCTTCAGCGATTCGAGCAGCGTCAGGTATTCCTTCACCGAGACGGGCAGCTTCGCTGCGCGCAGCGCGTAGAAGAAATTGAGCAACATGGCCGGGCCTTCGCGGATTTGGGGGCTTACCGGTTGTGCCGGTTCATGTAGACGAGCCGCTCGAACAGGCTCAGGTCCTGCTCGTTCTTCAGGAGCGCGCCCGCGAGCGGCGGCACGATCTGCTTGCGATCGGCGCCGCGCAGCGCGTCCGGCGGGATGTTCTCGGCGAGCAACAGCTTCAGCCAGTCGAGCAGCTCGGACGTCGATGGCTTCTTCTTCAGGCCCGACACGCCGCGCAGCTCGAAGAAGCTCTCGAGCGCGGCGTGCAGCAGCTCCTCGCGGATGTTCGGGTAGTGGACCGCGACGATCTTCTGCATCGTCGACGCATCGGGGAACTGGATGTAGTGGAAGAAGCAGCGGCGCAGGAACGCGTCGGGCAGCTCCTTCTCGTTGTTCGACGTGATGATGACGAGCGGGCGGTGCTTCGCGCGCACGGTCTCGCGCGTCTCGTACACGTGGAATTCCATCCGGTCGAGCTCGCGCAGCAGGTCGTTCGGGAATTCGATGTCGGCCTTGTCGATCTCGTCGATCAGCAGCACGCTCGGGTGCTCGGCGTCGAACGCCTGCCACAGCACGCCCTTGACGATGTAGTTCGCGATGTCCTTCACGCGTTCGTCGCCGAGCTGCGAGTCGCGCAGCCGCGAGACGGCGTCGTATTCGTACAGGCCCTGCTGCGCCTTCGTGGTCGACTTGATGTGCCACTGCAGGAGCGGCATGTCGAGGGCCGCGGCGACTTCCTCGGCGAGCATGGTCTTGCCGGTGCCGGGCTCGCCCTTGATCAGGAGCGGGCGTTGCAGCGTCAATGCGGCATTGACCGCGAGCTTCAGATCGTCGGTGGCGACGTAATGCGAAGACCCTTCGAAACGCATGGCGGCGCTCATCTTTGTCGGGGAAAAAACCCAGTATAAGTCAGAAGGGCTGTCCGGTTGGACCGTGCCCGCGTATCGTTGCTGGGCTGCGGCGGGACGGGCCGGGAAGCCGTATGGACGCGTTCCCCGCCGACGCGGTACAATCTGGCCGTTTTTTTGGCCTGCGTGGCGACCCCATAAGCAAAACGGCGCGGGCCGTTGCCGCTTCGGCGCCAGTTTCCCCTCAAGCTAGGTTACAAGAGCTATGAACAAATTCGTCGGCAAACACGTTGTTGTCGCAGCGCTCGTGGCGCTCGCGGGCAGCGCGCAGGCGGCCGGTGTGGTCGGCAACCCGAAGGACGGGGCGAGCAAGGCCGCCATGTGCATCGGCTGTCACGGCATCCAGGATTACCGCGCAGCCTATCCGGAGGTCTACCGGGTACCGGTTCTCGGCGGCCAGAACGAGCAATACCTTGCCAACGCGCTGCAGGCCTACCGCAAGAAGGATCGCCATTTCCCGTCGATGAACGCGATCGCCGGTTCGCTGACGGACCAGGACATCGCCGATCTGGCGGCCTACTATGCCGCGCAGAAACCCGACTCGAAGGACAATCCCTACAAGTAAGCGCGCGCTTGCTGACCTCATACGCGGGATAGGAGCATTCATGAACAACGCATTCAAGACGGCGGCGGCGATCGCGTTCGCGGCCGGCCTCGCGATCGGCAGCGCGCACGCGGCCGACCTGTCGAAGGGCAAGGACCTGGTCGAATCGCACAACTGCGCAGCCTGCCACGGCGCGAAGATGAACCAGCCGATCAACGCGGAGTATCCGCGCCTCGCCGGCCAGCACGCCGACTACCTCGTCTGGGCGATGCGCCAGTACCAGATGGGCCTCTCGAACCCGCTGCTCGGCCGCAACAACGCGATCATGCAGGCACAGGTGCAGAACCTGTCGGTCAGCGACATGAAGGACATCGCGGCTTACATCGAGTCGCTGAAGGGCGACCTGGTGTTCAAGAAGTAAGCGCCGGCCCGGTCGGGCCCGTGCCGCAGAAGATACCCCGCCGAGGCGGGGTATTTTTTTGTCCGCGATTCGGTTCGCGCTCTGGCCCGCGTCCGCCGGGCTCAGTCGCGCGACGCGCGGCGCAGGATGCGCTGCAGGTACGCGTCGGAATCGGGCGGCGTGTTGGTGCGCTGCGCTTCCCAGATCGTCTCGCCGAGGCACTCCATGATCGCGTGCTGCGCTTCGTGCGTCGAGTCGAGCTTCGCCGCGAGCTTGTCGTGCGCGGCGCGGATTCCGGGCGGCTGGTCGATCGACAGCTGCTCGCTGATCGCGAGGTGCATCGACAGGTGCAGGAACGGATTCGTGCGGCCTTCCTCGGGCGTGTAGTTGCGCTCGGCGGCGCCGTCGGCGTCCGCGAGGTCGTCGTGGTATTCGGGGTGTTCGACGATCCAGTCAGCCGCGATCGCTTCGAGCGGCGTGAGGATTTCACCGGCGCGCTGCTTGCGCCAGGTGTCGATGAAAAAGCGACGCACTTCGTCGCGACTCGGATTGAACATGGTGGGGAACGTCGTGATTCGGATCGGCGTGATGCCGCGTCGCGCATTGTACGCCGGGTCGGCGAGCGGCGCTGGCGGCGGGTGCGGGTGCGGCTGGAAGCGGGCGGGCAGGCCGGGCGCGCGGGTCCCGGCCCGGCTTGCGGGTAAGCGCGGGCTGGGCTGCGCGTCGCATCGCCGATACACTCCGACGCTTTCGGTCTCTCGCCTGCATTCGCCCGTCATGTCCTCCGCCCGTCCGCCTTCCGCCGCCCTGCAGGGTGCGCTCTACGTCGCCGTGTCCGCAGCCGCGTTCGGCGCGATGGCGATTTTCGGCCGCTATGCGTATGCGGGCGGCGTCGACGTGCTCGGGCTCCTGATCGTACGCTTCGCAATCGGCGGCGCGGTGCTTGCCGCGATCGCGATGCGCCGCGGCGTCGTGTGGCCGCGCGGCCGCGCGCTTGGCTCCCTCGTCGCAATGGGTGCGTTGGGCTACGTCGGCCAGTCGTTCTGCTATTTCAGCGCGTTGCAGCACGCGCAGGCGAGCCTCGTCGCGCTGCTGCTGTACCTGTATCCGGCGTTCGTCACGCTGCTGGCCGCATGGTGGCTCGGCGAGCGGCTCACGCGCGCCAAGGTCGTCGCGCTCGCGCTGTGCGTCGCGGGCTCGGCGCTGATGGTCGGCGGCGGCCACGGCGAGCCGCTCGGCATCGCGCTGGCGCTCGCCGCCGCGGTGATCTATTCGCTATACATCGTCGCCGGCACCAAGGCGACGCGCGGCGTCGATCCGCTCGCGACGACCGCCGTCATCTGCGTGTCGGCGACCGCGACGCTCGTGCTGATCGCCGTCGTGCGCGGCGCGGCGCTCGGCGCGCTGCCGCACTGGCCCGCAACGGCGGGCGGCTGGGCGGCGATGCTGGCGATCGCGCTCGTGTCGACGGTCACCGCGATGATCGCGTTCTTCGCGGGGCTCGAGCGGCTCGGCGCGGCGCGCACGTCGATGCTGTCGACGCTGGAGCCGGTCGTGACCGTCGCGCTTGCGGCGCTGCTGTTCGGCGAGGCGTTGTCGCCGATGCAGTGGGCGGGCGGCGTCGCGATTCTCGCGGCGGTGCTGGCGCTCGTGCGGGCGGGCGGCGCCGCCGCGGACGATGCGACGGCGACCTCCAACGCTTGATCGGGGCGGGTCGCCCGGACCCGGGGCCGCGGCTGCGCGCGGCGGTTCACTACTCGGTGGGCGGTGGGGTCTTCGGCCGGTACTCGCACAGCGGCTCGATCGCGCAGTGCCAGCATTCGGGCTTGCGCGCCTTGCACACATAGCGGCCGTGCAGGATCAGCCAGTGATGCGCGTCCTGCAGGAATTCCTTCGGCGTGAACTTCTCGAGCGCGGCCTCGACGGCCCGCACGTCCTTGCCGGGCGCAAGGCCGGTGCGGTTCGCGACGCGGAAGATGTGCGTGTCGACCGCGATCGTCGGGTGGCCGAACGCGGTGTTGAGCACGACGTTGGCGGTCTTGCGGCCGACGCCCGGCAAGCTTTCGAGCGCCTCGCGATCGGCCGGCACTTCGCCGCCGTATTGCTCGAGCAGGATCCGGCACGTGGCCACCACGTTCTTCGCCTTGGTCCGGTACAGCCCGATCGTCTTGATGTACTCGATGACGCCTTCCTCGCCGAGCGCGACAATTTGTCGCGGCGTGTTCGCGACCGGGAACATTTTGCGCATCGCCTTGTTGACCGACACGTCGGTCGCCTGCGCGGACAGCATCACCGCGATCAGCAGTTCGAACGGCGTCGCGTATTCGAGCTCGGTGGTCGGATTCGGATTGAGGCTCTGCAGCGTTTCGAAGATCGCGCGTCGTTTGCTGGCGTTCATTGTGGTTTCGGGTCGGGCGGCGCGGACGGGCCGTCTTCCGGTTCGGGCGCGCCTTCGCCGGCTTCCCCGGCCTCCTGCTCGGCGAGCCGCTTGCGGCGCGCTTCGGCCGCATCGATCTGGGCCTGGACCGCGGGGCTCACGCCTTCGGTGTTTTTCGGCGCGCTGCCTTGCGCGGTCAGTTCGTCCTTTTTCTTGCGCGCGCGTTCGAGCGCGGCCGCGATGATCGCGCGTTTCTTCGCGTCGGCATCCGTGGTCGCGTCGGCCGCGGCGGGTTGCGTCGCGGACATTGCGGCCGGTGCGGCGGCGCTTGCCGAGCGGCGCGCGGCCGCGCGCGCTTCGGCGGCCTCGCGCTCGCGGCGCTGGCGCGCGAGCCGGCGGTCGTGGCGTTCGCGCGCGGCGTCGGCCTGCGCCTGCGTCCATGCATCCCAGCCGGTGTGCTCGCCGGTGACGGGCACCATCGCGATGCAGTCGACCGGGCAGGGCGGCACGCACAGGTCGCAGCCCGTGCAGAGCGATGTGATCACCGTATGCATCTGCTTGGGCGCGCCGGCGATCGCATCGACCGGGCAGGCCTGCATGCAGAGCGTGCAGCCGATGCAGAGGTTTTCGTCGATCACCGCGACGGGGCGCGCGCGCTCGTCGCCGTTGACCGGATTCAGCGGAATCACGGGCTTGCCGAGCAGGCGCGCGAGGCGCGCGATGCCCTCGGCGCCGCCCGGCGGGCACTGGTTGTAGTTTGCGTCGCCGGCGGCGATGGCCTCGGCGTACGGGCGGCAGCCTTCATAGCCGCACTTCGTGCATTGGGTCTGGGGCAGCAGATCTTCGATGCGATCCGCAAGTGTCTTGGAGTCGGTCACGGGGACAGCGGGCGCCGGTGCGCCGAATGTCTGACGGCCACGACGGGCGCGGCCGGCAAGGTTTGCCAAAGGAGGATTATCGCCGATTTCCCGCATTGCGCTTGACGCAGTCTGTGCGCATAATCGAAGCGCATTTTTGCAGGGGCGCAGCAGGGGGGACGCCGCAAGGCGTGCCTGTTCCAGTGTCGCCGGCGCCGACAAGGCGGGGCGACTGATCCGGATCACGCGGCTCACATAGCAAAACGCCACCATGAATCAGCCAAAAATCAAAAGAGATCCTGAAGGCACCCGCCGCCGCATCCTGATGGCGGCGGCCGAAGAATTCGCAAGTGGGGGCCTGTTCGGCGCACGCGTCGACCAGATCGCGCGGCGGGCGGAAACCAACGAGCGCATGCTCTATTACTACTTCGGCAGCAAGGAGCAGCTGTTTACTGCCGTGCTCGAGCATGCGTTTTCCGCGCTGACCGACGCCGAACGCGTGCTCGACCTGGACGGCGTCGCGCCGGTCGAGGCGGTCACGCGGCTCGCGCACTTCGTGTGGGACTACTACCGCGACCATCCCGAGCTGCTGCGGCTGATCAACAACGAAAACCTGCACGAAGCCCGCTATCTGCACAAATCGACGCGGATCCGCGAAATGATCTCGCCGATCGTCACGACGCTCGGCAACGTGCTGACGCGTGGCCAGAAGGCCGGGCTGTTCCGCAGCGACGTCGATCCGCTGCGCTTCTACGTGACCCTGTCGGGCCTCGGCTACTACATCGTGTCGAACCGCTTCACGCTCGCCGCGACGCTCGGCCGCGACTTCAGCGCGCCCGACGAGCGCGACGAGGTGGTCAGGATGAACACCGAGCTGCTGCTCGCCTATCTGCTGCGGCGCTGACGAACGGCTTTCGGCCGCCGGATAGAAAAACGCCGCCGTGCGCTGGCACGGCGGCGTTTTTCGTCTGGCGCGCCGGCGTCAGGCCGCCTTGCGGGCACGGGCTGGCTTCGCGCGCGTGACGCCGCGCTTCGCGGCGGCGGCCTTCGCCGGGGCGGCCGCGTCGGACGTCTTTGCGCGCGCGCGTTTCGCGGCGGCGGTCTTCGCGGACCCGGCCGGCGCATTCGCGGCCGGCACGGCGGCGAGCGGCGCGGACGGCTGCACATCCGGGCGATCCTTCGTGGCGCCGTGCTTCGGTTCCGGCGCGTGTTCGCGGATGAAGTCGCGCAGTTGCGGGTAGATGATCGTGCGCCAGCGGCGGCCCGAGAAGATCCCGTAGTGCCCGCACTTCTCCGCGGTGAGGTTGCGGCGCTGGTCCTGCGGGATGCCCGTGCACAGCTCGTGCGCGACGTGGGTCTGGCCGCTGCCGGAGATGTCGTCGAGCTCGCCTTCGATCGTCATCAGCGCGGTGTGCTTGATGTCCTGCGGGCGCACGCGTTCGCCATCGATATCCCACGTGCCTTCGGCAAGGCGGAATTCCTGGAACACGACGCGGATCGTCTCGAGGTAATACTCGGCGGCCATGTCGAGCACCGCGTTGTATTCGTCGTAGAAGTTGCGGTGCGCTTCCGCGTCGTCTTCGTCGCCGCGCAGCAGGCTTTGGTAGAAGTCCCAGTGCGATGCCGCGTGCCGCTCCGGATTCATCGCGACGAAGCCCGCGTGCTGCAGGAAGCCCGGATACACCTGGCGGCCTTCGCCCGGGTAGTTCGCTGGCACCGTGTGAATCACGTTGTTCTCGAACCAGGAGATCGAATGCTGCGTCGCCAGCGAGTTCACCGACGTCGGGCTGCGGCGCGCATCGATCGGCCCGCCCATCATCGTCATCGTGAGCGGCGTGTCCTCGCCGCGGCTCGCCATCAGCGAGATCGCCGCAAGCACCGGCACCGTCGGCTGACATACCGAGATCACGTGCAGGTTGCGCGCGCCGATGTGGCGGATGAACTCCTGGATATACGTGACGTAGTCGTCCAGGTGGAACGGGCCGGTCTCGATCGGCACCATCCGCGCGTCGATCCAGTCGGTGATGTAGACCTTGTGATCCTGCAGCAGCGTGCGCACGGTGTCGCGCAGCAGCGTCGCGTGGTGGCCGGACAGCGGCGCGCAGACCAGCACGACCGGTTCGTCCTTCAGCTGGGTGACCGCGCCCGCGTCGTCCGAGTAGCGCTTGAAGCGCAGCAGGCGGCAGAACGGCTTCTCGACGATCGTCTGCTCGACGATCGGGATGTTGTGGCCGTCCTTGACGATCTGGTGCAGGTTGAATTCGGGCTTCTCGTAGTCCTTGCCGAGCCGATACAGCAATTCGTACGCGGCGGCCATCCTCGTCGCGCCGGGCATCAGCGAGAGCGGGCTGGACGGATTGGCGAACGATTTCGACGCGGCCTGGGCCCAGGCCGTGAGCGGGCTCAGCATTGCCCGCTGGAATTCATGCAATTGGTAAAGCATGCAGACAACTCCCGCTTGGGGGACGGTGCGCGACGTCGGGCGTCGCGGCGCGCCGTGTGGGTCAGCGATCGGCCATGTTGCACTGCAGCCGGTCAATCGCCGACGATCATATCGGACAACGTGGGGTGGTGCAATGCAACATTTCCCTGATTTTTCATGAATTTGTTGCGATTTGACGTTCTCTGAAATGCCGCCGGTGGCCGCGTCAACGTCCGGTTGCAACCGCCGGCGCCGGCTGGCCGGCCGCGCGCGCCATTGCTTCTTCATGGTGCATCAGGTTCATCGCGGTATGCACGAGCGCGACGTGCGAGAACGCCTGCGGGAAGTTGCCGACGAGGCGGCCCGCGACCGGGTCGTACTCCTCGGCGAGCAGCCCGAGGTCGTTCGACAACGACAGCAGCCGGCTGAACAGGCGGTGCGCTTCGTCGATGCGGCCGAGCAGCGCGTAGCTGTCGACGAGCCAGAAGCTGCATGCGAGAAACGTGCCTTCGCCGGGCGGCAGGCCGTCGTCGTATTCGGTCGTGCGGTAGCGCAGCACGAGGCCGTCGTGCAGCAATTCGCGCTCGATCGCGTCGACCGTGCTGGCCACGCGCGGATCCTCCGGCGGCAGGAAGCCGAGCAGCGGCAGCAGCAGCACGCTCGCGTCGAGCTCGTCGCTGCCGTAGCTCTGCGTGAATGCCTGCTTGTCCGCATGCCACGCATTCGCGCAGACGTCCGCGTGAATCTGCTCGCGCAGGTCGCGCCAGCGGTCGAGCGCGCCGGGCAGGCGGAACATTTCCGCGGACTTGATCGCGCGGTCGAACGCGACCCACGCCATCACCTTCGAGAACGTGAAGTGGCGGCGGCCGCCGCGCGTTTCCCAGATGCCTTCGTCGGGCTGCCGCCAGATCTTCTCGAGATGGTCGAGCAGCGTGCACTGCACCGACCACACGGTGTCGTCGGCCTGCAGGCCGCCCACGCGCGCGAGGTGCAGCGCCGCCATCACTTCGCCGAATACGTCGAGCTGCAACTGATTCGCGGCGCCGTTGCCGACCCGCACGGGTTTCGAATTCTGGTATCCGGGCAGCCAGTCGAGCTCCATTTCCGGCAGCCGGCGCTCGCCCGCGATCCCGTACATGATCTGGATCTGCTCGGGCGAGCCGGCCATCACGCGGCCGAGCCACGAACGCCACGCGCGCGCCTCGTCGTAGTGGCCGCCGCGCATCAGCGCGAGCAGCGTGATCGTCGCGTCGCGCAGCCAGCAGAAGCGGTAGTCCCAGTTGCGGTTGCCGCCGATCTTCTCGGGCAGCGACGTGGTCGGCGCGGCGACGATGCCGCCCGTCGGCTCGTACGCGAGCGCCTTCAGCGTGATCAGCGAGCGGCGCACCGCGGCCGCGTAGCGGCCCTGCACCTGGCAGCGCCCCGACCACTCGAGCCAGTAGTTCTCGGTGCGCGCGAGCATCGACAGCGGGTCGCGCGCGGGCGGCAGCCGCAGGTGCGACGGCGAGTAGCCGAGCGAGAACGGTACGCGCTCGTCGGCGCTCACCGTGAATTCGGCGAGCGTGTGCAGGTTCTTGCCGGTAAGTGGCACGCTCGTGCGCAGCACGACGGTGTCGGGCCCCGCGATCGCCTTCACGCCGTCCTCGCGCGACAGCTGCGTGACCCACGGAATCGAGAAGCCGTAGTCGAAGCGCAATACGAGCTCCATGCGCATCTTCATCGTGCCGTGCCGGCCGACGACGATCCGCACCAACTCCGACCAGCCGTTGCCGGGCGGCATGAAGTCGATCACGGTGACGGCGCCGTCGGCGCTCTCGTAATCGGTTTCGAGTATCAGCGTGTCGCCGCGATAGCGGCGCGCGGTGTGCGTGACGGCGGCGTCGGCCGCCGGCGCGAGCAGCCAGCGGCCGTGCTCGGGCGTGCCGACGAGGGCCGCGAAACAGGCGCCCGAATCGAAGCGGGGCCAGCACAGCCAGTCGACGGAGCCGTCTTTCGCGATCAGCGCGGCCGTGTGGCCGTCGCCGACGAGGGCGTAGTCTTCGATCAGGGCGGGCATGGGCGGCGATCCTTGTTACGCGTTCACTATCCGGACGGCGGCAGCCGGGCTTCACGTCCCGGCTTCGCGCCCCGTATACTTGATCGGGCGGCGGAGCGCGCAACGGCCGGCGTTTCGTCACATATCAACACTTGAAGCGGCTCGATGCAAGGAGGATTCAATGCCCAACCGTTTACGCGTACGTGACGCGCGCGCTTCGACCCGAGGGTTTCCGCTCAGGCTCGCTCACTGGATGAAAGGTTTCGCGATCGTGCTTTCCTTATCCGCGACCCATGCGTTCGCGCAACAGTCCGCGACGGCGCCCGCGGACGGCGTCTACAACCTGCTGGTCGGCACCTACACGGACGGCGGCAGCGACGGGATCTACGTGTACCGCTTCGACACGAAGACGGGCAGCGTCGCGCCGGTGTCGTCGGCGAAGACCGTCAATCCGTCGTACCTTTTGCCGAGCCGCGACGGCCGCACCGTGTACGCGGTCAACGAGTTGCCCGGCGACAACGGTCCGGCCGGCCAGCGCGGCGGCATCAGCGCGTTCCGCTTCGACGCGAAGACGGGCGCGCTGACGTTCATCGACCGCGTGTCGTCGGAAGGGAACGATCCCTGCTACCTGAGCCTGTCGCCGGACGGCAAGTACCTCGTGACCGCGAACTACTCGGTCGCCGCCAACCCGGGCGGCAGTTTCGCGGTGTTTCCGCTGCGCGAGGACGGCGCGGTGGGCCAGGCCGCGCTGGCCGTGCATCACGAGGGCTCCGGGCCCGTGAAGGGGCGCCAGGACGGCGCGCACGTGCATTCGACGGTGTTCTCGCCGGACGGCCGCTACCTGTTCGTGCAGGATCTCGGCGCGGACAAGATCTTCGGCTATCGCTACACGGTCGACGGCAGCCGCGGCCTGATCAGCCCGACCGACACGCGCTACACGCCCGTGAAGGCGGGTTCGGGCCCGCGCCACATGGTGTTCGGCGCGAACGGCCGCTACGCGTACGTGACGAGCGAGCTGAATGCCGCGGTCGAGGTGTTCGGCTACCAGGACGGCAAGCTGACGCCGGTCCAGACCGTGCCGATGGCTGCGCCCGGCTTCAAGGGCAAGGTCGGCGGCGCGGCGATCCACCTGTCGCCGGACGGCCGCTTCCTGTACGCGAGCAATCGCGGCGACGCGAACGAGATCGTCATCTACGCGGTGAACCCGGCCGACGGCCGGCTGAAGACGGTCGGCCGGCAGTCGAGCCTCGGCAAGACGCCGCGCGAGTTCCTGATCGACCCGACCGGCAAGTGGCTGATCGTCGGCAACCAGGACAGCGACACGTTCTACGTGTTCAGGCGCGATGCCGAAACCGGCAAGCTCGACGCGAACCCGCAGAAGGTCGCGGTCGGCAAGCCGGTCGACTTCAAGCTCGTTCCGGTGCTGTAAGACGCTTGACGCCGTAGATGCACGAAGGGCGCTGCGGAGGCAGCGCCCTTCGTGTTTGTGCGAGGCGGCGGAGCGCCGCGGTTACTCGGCGGCGGCCGGCACCAGCACCTCGCGGCTACCGTTGATGCCCATCGGCGACACGAGCCCGGCCGCTTCCATCTGCTCGACAAGGCGCGCGGCGCGGTTGTAGCCGATGCGCAGCTGCCGCTGCACCGACGAGATCGACGCGCGGCGCGTGCGCACGACGAACGCGACCGCCTCGTCGTACAGCGGGTCCGCCTCCGCGTCCGGCGCGTCGCCGAACAGGTCCTGCGCCGCGCCTTCCGACGTCGGGCCGTCGAGAATCCCTTCCTCGTATTGCGGCTCGCCGAACTGCTTCAGGTACTCGACGATCCGGTGCACTTCCTCGTCGGCGACGAACGCGCCGTGCACGCGCTGCGGGTAGCCGGTGCCCGGCGGCAGGAACAGCATGTCGCCCATCCCGAGCAGCGATTCGGCGCCCATCTGGTCGAGGATCGTGCGCGAGTCGATCTTCGACGACACCTGGAACGCGACCCGGGTCGGGATGTTCGCCTTGATGAGGCCGGTGATCACGTCGACCGACGGACGCTGCGTCGCGAGGATCAGGTGGATGCCGGCCGCGCGCGCTTTCTGCGCGAGGCGGGCGATCAGTTCCTCGATCTTCTTGCCGGCGACCATCATCAGGTCGGCGAGCTCGTCGATCACGACGACGATCAGCGGCAGCGTCGACAGCGGCTCGGGATCGTCCGGCGTCAGCGAGAACGGGTTGCCGATCTTCTTTTCCTTCGCTTCGGCGTCGCGGATCTTCTGGTTGAAGCCGGCGAGGTTGCGCACGCCGACGGCCGACATCAGCCGGTAGCGCTTCTCCATCTCGCCGACGCACCAGGTGAGCGCGTTCGCGGCGAGCTTCATGTCGGTGACGACCGGCGCGAGCAGGTGCGGGATGCCTTCGTAGACCGACAGCTCGAGCATCTTCGGGTCGATCATGATGAGCCGCACGTCCTCGGGCGTCGCCTTGTACAGCAGCGACAGGATCATTGCGTTGATCGCGACCGACTTGCCCGAGCCCGTCGTGCCGGCGACGAGCATGTGCGGCGCCTTCGCGAGATCGGTGACGACCGGATGGCCGGTGATGTCCTTGCCCATCGCGATCGTGAGCTGCGACGCGGAATGCTGGTACTGGCGCGACGCGAGGATTTCCGACAGGCGGATCATCTGGCGTTTCGCGTTCGGCAGCTCGAGGCCCATGCAGGTCTTGCCGGGGATCGTCTCGACGACGCGGATCGACGTGAGGCCGAGGCCGCGCGACAGGTCCTTCATCAGGCCGACGATCTGGCTGCCGCGCACGCCGAGCGCGGGTTCGATCTCGAAGCGCGTGATCACCGGGCCGGCCGACGCGCCGACGACCGTCACCGGCACCTTGAACTCCTGCAGGCGCTGTTCGATCACCTGGCCGGTCTGGGCGAGCTGTTCCTCGGAGATCGTCTGGACGTCGTCCGATGCCGGTTCGAGCAGGTCGAGCGTCGGCAACTCGACGTTGAACGTGGCCGGCGCGTGGAATTCGAATGCGTTCGGCCGCGGTGGAGGCGGGGGCGGCGCGGCGGGGGCGTCTGCGGCGCCCGGTGCGGCGGCGGGGACGGCATCGGGCGTCTGCGCGGCGATTGTTGCCGGGGGCGCTCCGAGTGTCGACGTGCCGACGAATGCAGCGGCGGCCGGAACGGTAGCGGTTGCTGCCGGCGTTGCAGGCGTGGAGATTGCCGTGGCAGCGGGCAATGCAACGTGCGTCGGAGCGGCGGTCGCCGCCGTGGGCGTTGTCAGTGTCGCTTCGACGAATGCAGCGGCAGGCGCAGCAGCGACGGCCGGAACGGTAGCGGTTGATGCCGGCGCTGCGGGCGTGGAGAGTGCCGTGGCAGCGGGCACCGCAACGTGCGTCGGAGTGGCGGTCGCCGCCGTGGGCGTTGTCAGTGCCGCTTCGACGAATGCAGCGGCAGGCGCAGCAGCGGCGGCCGGAGCGGTAGCGGTTGATGCCGGCGCTGCGGGAGTGGCGATTGCCGCAGTGGGCGCTGCGACCGGCGTTGGAGTGGCAGTCGTCGCCGCAGACGTCGTCACTGTCGACGTGCCGCCGATTCCGGCGGCAGGCGTAGCAATGGGCATCGGAGTGGCAGCCGTCGGCGCCGGCTGTGCGGGAGTGACGGTTGCCGTGGCAGCGGCTTCGAGTGCTGCAGCGGGCGTCACGAGCGCCGACATGCCGCCGATTGTGGCGGCAGGCACCGCGACGAAAGCCGGAACGGCGATCGTTGCAGCTTGAGCTGCGGGCGCAGCGGCGGCGACTGCGGCAACCGCCGCCGCCGGGGTTGCTTGAGCGGAAGTTGTCGCCGCAGGCGTGGCCAACGTCGCGGACCGGCCGGCTTCGTCGGGGATCGCAAGCGCGGCGGACGTGCCGTAGGGCGAGGGCGTGGCTGGCGTCGAGGACGAAAGCACCGGTGCCGTCGAAACGACCGGGGCAACCGGCGAGGGCGCTGCGGTTGTCGGTTGAGCGGTCGTCGGCGGGACGGCAGGTACGACGGTCCATCCGGTCGCGGTGGGCGGTGCCGACGTTTGTGTCGCCGCACTTGAGCTTGCCGGCTGCGTGGTTGCACCTGCGACGGGCGAATTCGTCACGGTTGACCAAGCGGGCGAGGCGGGCGCCGGTTCCTCGGCCGGTGAAGCGAGCGACGGGGCCGGCGTCACGGCGGGTTCGGCCGCCATGGAAGAGGGGATAGCCGCGTCGGCAGTCGCGGACGTCGCTGCGCTGTCGGTATCGTCCAGGCTCGCGGGCATTGCAGGCGCAGCCGCAGTAGCCACGAGCGCGACCGGTTCGACCGCGGACGCGTCATCCGTTGCGACAGGCGACGGAGCGGCCGCGGCGGGCGTACCGGTCGGTTGCGCCGTCGTGCCGGACATGTGCGACGGCGTCGTCGTTTCTGCCGCGGGCATCGTCGCAACGGATGCGGAGACATTCGGTGCGGTGACGGATTCGGTACGCGTCGCTTCGGCAATTGACGGCGCGGTGACGTTTGCGGCCGACGCAGGCGTTACGGTGCCCGCTTCGACCGTTGCCGGCTTCGGGAGCGGCGCGGCGGCGAACGGGGACGCGTCTGCGGCGACGTTCGTCACGTCGACCTGCGCGAACGTATCGGCCCCGGCGGCATCGGCGTTGCGCGCGACTGCAGCGGTTTCGACGAGGACTTCGGGAGCGGCTTCGATTGCCGACTGCGCGGCCTCGGCCCATTCGGCCGGCTGAAGGTGCGCGTCGATTTCCCCGGCCGGCGTCGTGGCGGCGTCGGCTTGCGGCGCAAGCGGCGGCGTCCCGATCGCAGGCGCGTCGGCAGGCACTGCGCTGGCCGTTTGTATCCCGGCAATGTCTTCCCACGGGGCGAGGTCGATCGGGGCGTCGGCATGCGGCACGGATCGCGTATCGGGTGTCGTCGCGGCGCCGGCCTCGACTTCCTGAGCAGCGTCGCCCGGGCCCGCAATGATCGGCGTATCGGCAGCGGCATCGGTCACTGCAGCAATGGCGTCCGGCGCTTCGTCGACCGTTGGTTCCGGTGCCGGTGCTTCGGCGCCGGCTGTCACGATGGCATGCGCTTCAGGCCGGATCTCTGGAGCGGCGGCGTCGGCCGGCGCGAACGCAGGTAGCACGATGGCATCGTCGTGGCCGATGCCCGCCGAGAGGGCGTCGGCAATGCGGGCGGCTCCGTCCGTTTCCACCGCGGGCGGCACGGAAACCGGCCCGGTAGACGCCGCCGGCCACATCGACGCAGCGGCGCTTGCTGCCGCCGCAGCGCCAGCCAGCGGCGCTGCCGCGTGCGCGGCTTCAGCCGGCGTCGCGTTGGCCAGCGACGCCCATTGCGCGGTGCTGGCCTCGATTGAACGCAGCGTTTCGTGGACGCTCGGCGCGGGGGTAATCGGCGTCGCGGGCTTCTCGGTCCATGCGTAAAGCGGCGCGCGCGCAGGCGCGGCCGGTCGCTGGCGTGGCGCGGCGGGCGGCACGGGGGCGGTCGTCGTCGCGGCGGGCGGGCGCGCCAGCGGCCGTGCCGGCGCCGCACCGGTCGGGCGGGGCGCGACCGGCTGCCGGGGCGCCACGACAGGGCGCGCGGGCGCCGCCGGTGTCGGCGTCGGCCGGGGGCGGGCCGGTTCGAGCTCGAGCGGGGCCGGTGCGGGGCGCGGCGACTGGACGTTGGCCGCGGGACGTGCGGGAGCCGCCGCGCCAACCGTGCCGGCGGTCGTGGCGGGCTTCGCCGGGCTTGCCGCGCCCGACGCGGGCGTCGCGGCCGGCCGGCTCGTCGGCGAGGGCTTCAGCCAGCCGGTGGGCGCAACCGGTTCGGTGTGCGGCCGGGGGGCCATCTGGCCGCGCGGTTTCGGGCGTGCTTGCGGATCGGGCTTCCAGAGCGTCGGGCGCGAAAACCGGCCGTTCTGCCGCGGCGCCATCGAGTTGACGGTGTGTGCGGTGGTCGGCTGGACGTCGCCGGCGCGGCGCACGCGGCGCTCGTCGTCGCGATGCAGCGCGCTGCGCGGCAGGTCGGCGACGCCGCGGGCATCGTCGTCGCCGTTGCGCGAGAGCCGCAGCCCGAACGACGTGTCGAGCCACGCGGCGACGCGCTGCCAGCCGACGCCGGTCAGCCAGGGCAGCCCCGCAAAGAACAGCACGACCATTGCGAGCGGCGTGCCGATGTGGCCGAGCACGCGCTCGAAGCCGGCCGACAGCGCATGGCCGAGCAGGTTGGCGTCTGCGCCGGACAACGGGCTCGTCAGCGTGCAGCTCGCGACGAACACGCAAGCGAAGCCGAGCCAGAGCCGGATCGAGCCGTTGCCGGCGAGCCCGCCGCTGCCGGGCAGCATCGCTTTCGCGAGGCGCCAGATGAGGGGGATGAACCAGACGGCGGAGACGCCGAACCAGCCGAGGACAACCGTGTGCATGCTTTGAAACAGGAGTGGAGCGGGGAGCGCGGTGCGCGACCCGCCGAGTTTAACCGGCTGACGATGCAGGAGACTTTAAAAGACGATCAAACGCGCCGCCGCGGGAGGCGCGTGCGCGACGACGCGCGCGGCGGGACGCGGTCAGCCGGACGCCTCCCACGCGGGCCGCAACATTACGGGCCGCGGCGCGTGAAGGTCAGTGTCGCGCCGCCGTCGGTCACGAGCAGCAGCCGCTGCGGCGCGCGCATCTGCACGCCGGCCTTGGCGACATGCGCGAGCGCGTCGAGATACGCGCGTTCGAGCTGGCCGCCGAGCGTGCCGGCGCAGGCCATCCGCGTGCCCGCGAGGGGGCCGAAGCTCAGCACGCCGTTCTTCACGTCGTAGGTGCCCATGTAGCGGTTGCAGCCGGAAAAGCCGCTCGCGCGGCGCACGCCGGATTCGGTGGACAGCGCGAGCTTGAGCGGTTCGCCGTTGTCGCCGTGCGGGACCGTGCGCGGCGTGCCGTCGGCGTTCTGCCAGCCGGTGAGTTCCCAGCTCGTGTCGTCGAGCAGCTGGACGGCGGCGGGATTGAACGGGTCGGGCGCGGGGGCGTCGGCGTCGGGGTGGGTCGGCATCGAGCAGGCAGCGAGAAGCGTGGCAAGCGTCAAAGCGCAGAGCGGCGCGCGCAACGGGCGAAACAGGCGGGTGCGCGTGCGTGCGGCTGCGATCGGTTGGGACATGAGCCTCGTTCCTCATCATCGTGTTCTGAACAAGGCGTAAGAGTAACGCACTCCCGTCGCGTCAGGCGAGGCGACTGTCCACGCACGAAAACGTTCTCGGCCCGCCGGCGCATCGCGCGCGGCGGCGCGGAACCAGCCGAAACGCGGCCGGACCGGCGCCGATGCGCGTGTTAGCATCGCAGTCGTTTTCGACCTCCAACCAGAAGCGGGAAATCACATGCAGATCGGTCAGCGGCTCGGTACGCCGCTTTCGCCCTCGGCCACGCGCGTCATGCTGCTCGGCGCCGGCGAACTCGGCAAGGAAGTCATCATCGCGTTGCAGCGGCTCGGCGTCGAGGTGATCGCGGTCGACCGCTATCCGGGCGCGCCCGGGCACCAGGTCGCGCACCGCGCGCACGTGATCGACATGACCGACGCCGACGCGCTGCGCGCGCTCGTCGAGGCCGAGCGTCCGCACCTGATCGTCCCCGAGATCGAGGCGATCGCGACCGACGCGCTCGCGGCGATCGAAGCGGCGGGCGTCGCCGAGGTGATCCCGACCGCGCGCGCGACCCAGCTCACGATGAACCGCGAGGGCATTCGCCGGCTCGCCGCCGAGGAACTGGGCCTGCCGACGTCGCCGTACGCGTTCGCGCAGTCGTTCGACGAGTTCAGGGCCGCCGTCGCGAAGATCGGCATGCCGTGCGTCGTGAAGCCCGTCATGTCGTCGTCGGGCAAGGGGCAGTCGGTCGTGCGCAGCGAAGCGGACGTCGAGCCCGCGTGGCAGTACGCGTTGGCGGGCGGGCGCGTGAATCACGGGCGCGTGATCGTCGAGGGCTTCGTGGATTTCGACTACGAGATCACGCAGCTCACGGTGCGCGCGATCGATCCGGCCAGCGGCGGCACGCAGACCTATTTCTGCGAGCCGGTCGGCCACGTGCAGGTCGCGGGCGACTACGTCGAGTCGTGGCAGCCGCAGCCGATGTCCGCGGCGGCGCTCGCGCGCTCGCGCGAGATTGCGCACAAGGTGACCGAGGCGCTCGGCGGGCGCGGGCTGTTCGGCGTCGAGCTGTTCGTGCGCGGCGACGAGGTCTGGTTCTCCGAAGTGAGCCCGCGGCCGCACGACACGGGCCTCGTCACGCTCGCGTCGCAGCGCCAGTCGGAATTCGAGCTGCACGCGCGCGCGATCCTCGGCCTGCCGGTCGACCCGACGCTCGGCTCGCCGGCCGCCTCGGCGGTGATCTACGGCGGGCTCGACGAGCGCGGCATCGCGTTCGAGGGCGTGCGCGACGCGCTGGCGGTGCCGGGCACCGACCTGCGCCTGTTCGGCAAGCCGGAGAGCTTCGCGAAGCGGCGCATGGGCGTCGCGCTCGCGACCGGCGCCGACATCGACGAAGCCCGCGACCGCGCGAAGCGCGCCGCCGCGGCCGTCAAGCCCGTTTTCTCCGCTTCCGCGCGCTGACGCCGCCGATCCCGGATAACGAACACCGGCGCGCCTGCACGGGCGCGCTTGTCACCACGTCTCGTGAGAGGAGCCGCATGATTCGTCAAACCCTCGCCGCGCTCGCGCTGGCCGGACTGTCCGTTTCCGCCGCGCATGCCGCGCAGCTGACCGTCGAGGAGATCGACGCCGACGCGCGCCAGAACGCCGTCTACCAGTGCGCGAACCAGAAGCAGCCGGTGCGCGTGTCGTACTGGCTCGCCGGCAACGGCCAGAGCTTCGCGCTCGTGCCGGTCAACGGCCAGCGGCTGCTGTTCGTCGACACCGTGTCGGCGTCCGGCGTGCGCTACCAGGCCGGGCGCTATACGTGGTGGACCAAGGGCAAGGAGGCGACGCTGCGCGACGAGATCGCCGACGAGAAGGCGCCGCCGCTGCTGTCCGACTGCGTGCAGGTCGAGAAGAAAAAGAAGAAGGGGTGACCCGCGAGGGCGGTGCGCAAGGGCAGGTTTCCGGCTGAATTCGGACCGAACCTGCTCGCGGACCGCTGCTGCGGCCACAGCGGTCGAACGCCGGGATCGAGCACCGGGTTTGACCGCTGCGCAGGGCTGTCACGGACACGTCGCCGCGCAGTGCTACAATACGACCCTTTCCGCCGGCATTCGCGCCGGACGGAGTCCGCACGGCCCTGGGCCTATACGGTCCATCGCGCCAGAGCGGCGCCGCGCGGCGCGCCGCGGCTCCGTCTACTTCCGAAATGTGATTTGCGCAGCGCGCCCGCCGGGCCGAGCTGACGCGTGATGTCCCCGCCGCGCCTTTTGAGCGAAACGCCACCATGTCCGATTCTGTCGCCAAGCCTGTCGACGCAACCTTCGATCAATTCGGCCTTGCCGCCGATATCCTGAAAGCCATTGCGGAGCAGGGCTATACGACGCCGACGCCGATCCAGGCGCAGGCGATTCCGGTCGTGCTCGCCGGCCGCGACGTCATGGGCGCCGCGCAAACGGGTACCGGCAAGACCGCGAGCTTCTCGCTGCCGATCCTCCAGCGCCTGCTGCCGCAGGCCAACACGAGCGCGTCGCCTGCCCGCCATCCGGTGCGCGCGCTGATCCTCACACCGACCCGCGAGCTCGCCGACCAGGTCGCCGCGAACGTGCATGCGTACGGCAAGCACACGCCGCTGCGCAGCGCGGTCGTGTTCGGCGGCGTCGACATGAATCCGCAGATGGCCGAGCTGCGCCGCGGCGTCGAGATCCTGATCGCGACGCCGGGCCGCCTGCTCGACCACGTGCAGCAGAAGACTGCGAACCTCGGGCAGGTGCAGATGCTCGTGCTCGACGAGGCCGACCGGATGCTCGACATGGGCTTCCTGCCGGACCTGCAGCGGATCCTGAACCTGCTGCCGAAGGAGCGCCAGACGCTGCTGTTCTCGGCGACGTTCTCGCCGGAAATCAAGAAGCTCGCGTCGACCTACCTGCGCAACCCGCAGACGATCGAGGTCGCGCGCAGCAACTCGACGAACGCGAACGTCACGCAGATCGTCTACGACGTCGCCGAGGGCGACAAGCAGGCCGCCGTCGTGCAGCTGCTGCGCGATCGCGGGCTCAAGCAGGTGATCGTGTTCTGCAACAGCAAGATCGGCGCAAGCCGGCTCGCGCGCAACCTCGAACGCGACGGCGTGGTCGCGTCGGCGATCCACGGCGACAAGACGCAGATCGAGCGGATGCAGGCGCTCGACGCGTTCAAGCGCGGCGAGATCGAGGCGCTCGTCGCGACCGACGTGGCCGCGCGCGGCCTCGACATCGCCGAGCTGCCGGCCGTGATCAACTTCGACCTGCCGTTCAGCGCGGAAGACTACGTGCACCGGATCGGCCGCACCGGCCGCGCGGGCGCGACGGGCGATGCACTGTCGCTGTGCAGCCCGAACGAGCGCAAGCAACTCGCCGACATCGAGAAGCTGATCAAGCGTCCGCTCGAGGTACAGACGCTGGCGCTCGACAAGCCGGCGCGGCATCGTCACGACGAGCGCGGCGGTGAGCGTGGCGAGCGCGGCGGCGAACGGGGTGGCCGGCGCGAGCGCGACGAGCATCGCGGTGCGGCGGGGCGTCGCTCGGCCGGCGCCGAGCGCGGCCATCATCGCCGCCACGAGGCGCCGATCGACGATTTCTTCCTGAAGCCATACGAGTCGTCGGCGCCGGTGAAGCAGCCGGAAGAGGCGCAGCCCGCGCAGCACGAGAAAAAGGGCCCGAAGCGCCAGGTGGCTGCGCTGCTCGGCGGGTTCGGGATGCCGCGCAAGCCGTCGGCGGAAACGTAATAAGCGGTCGGCCGCGATCGGAAGGTCGCAGCAAGCCGGGTGCATGCGAGCTGCATGCACCCGTTTTTCATTTGCGGGGTCGGATGGGATGCGATAGGGCGGCGCGCAGCCGGCCCTGAGTCGCCGAGAATCGTGCCGGATCGATTCCGGCAAGCGGGCGATGCCCGCGTTTGTGCGCGGACGATGGCGGAACGCTAGCCAGCCTGCGACCCGAAGCGCCGCGCCCATGTGGCCGTCGCCGCCGCATAGAACGCGTCGAGCGTCGCGCCCGGCAATTCGCCGTGGTCGGGCGCCAACCCGAGATGGGCGGCCGCGGCTTGCAGCGCGGGCAGCGGATCGTCGCGTTCGAGCGCGATCGCGCCGGTCTGCTTGCTGAGTTTCTCGCCGCTCGCGTCGACGACGACCGGCACGTGCAAGTACGACGGCGTCGGCACGCCGAGGCAGCGCTGCAGGTAGATCTGCCGCGCGGTCGAGTCGAGCAGGTCGGCGCCGCGCACGACGTGCGTGATGCCAACGTCGGCGTCGTCGACGACGACCGCGAGCTGGTAGGCCCACTGTCCGTCCGCGCGTTTCAGCACGAAGTCGCCGACTTCGGTGGCGAGATTCTGCGATTGCGTGTGCTGCCAGCGATCGTCGAACGTGACGATCGCGGCGTCGCCGTCCGGCACGCGCAGCCGCCATGCGCGCGCGGGCTTGCCGTGCAGGCCCGATCGGCAGGTGCCCGGGTACGCGAGCGTCGTGTGGCGCTCGTGCGCGGCGCGCAGCGAATCGGCGATTTCCTTGCGCGTGCAGCCGCACGGATAGACGAGCCCCGCCGCCTTGAGCCGCTCGAGCGCGGCCGCGTAATCGGTCTCGCGTGCGCTCTGCCAGACGGGCGGCTCGTCCGGCGTCATCCCGAAATGCGCGAGCGTCGCGAGGATGTCCTCGGCCGCGCCGGGCACCGTGCGCGGCCCGTCGATGTCCTCCACGCGCACGAGCCATGCGCCGCCGTGCGCGCGTGCGTCGAGCCAGCTCGCGAGCGCGCCGACGAGCGAGCCGAAATGCAGCGGCCCGGTCGGCGACGGCGCGAAGCGGCCGCGATAGCCGTTCATCGATGGGCGTGCCGGAATGCGCTTACGCGGCGCTGGCGGCGCCGGTGACGTTCAGGCAGGCCGGGCAGGACTGGCCTGCCACGTAGGCCGGCGATTGCTGCTGTTCCGGCGTGACGACCGCGCGGCACGCGAAGCAGGTGACGTTCGCGGTCGGTTCGAGCTGCGGATTCAGCGCGGTGCGATAGTCGAACACGAAGCAGTCGCCGTGATAATGCGCGCCGCCGACTTCCTCGAAATACTTGAGGATGCCGCCTTCGAGCTGGTACACGTTGTCGATGCCGACGTCCTTCATGTGGATCGCCGCCTTCTCGCAACGGATGCCGCCCGTGCAGAACGACACGATCGTCTTGCCTTCGAGGTCCGCGCGGTTCGCTTCGATGACTTCCGGGAATTCGCTGAACTTGGCGATCCGGTAGTCGAGCGCGTTGTCGAACGTGCCGACGTCGACCTCGAACGCGTTGCGCGTGTCGAGCATCACGACCGGGCGGCCCGCGTCGTCGTGGCCGCGGTCGAGCCAGGCCTTCAGCGTGCGCGCGTCGACGAACGGCGCGCGGCCGAGTTCCGGCTTGATCGCCGGCTTCTTCATCGTGATGATCTCGCGCTTCAGGCGCACGAGCATGCGGCGGAACGGCTGCGAGTCGGACAGGCTTTCCTTGAACTGCAGCGTCGCGAACTTGCCTTCGAACAGCGGGTCGTGGCGGATGTAGGCGATGAACGCGTCGGCCGCTTCGCGCGGGCCGGCGATGAACAGGTTGATGCCTTCCGGCGCGAGCAGGATCGTGCCGCGCAGGCCGAGTTCGTTGCAGCGGGCGGTGACGAGCGGGCGCCATTGTTCGGTCGCGTCGAGCGACACGAAGTGGTAGGCGGCGAGATTGACGATACTCATGGTGGTCGAACGAGAGAGCGGCCGCGGCCGTGCGACGGTCGCACGGAGGCTCGCAAAAAAGGGTGCGAAGCCGGGCGGCGGATTCGAAAACCCGTATTATCCCGCAAACCGGGCATCGGCCGGCATTCTGCCGATTGGCCAACGGCGCGGCGCACGGTCGCGGGCATCGGCCGGACGGCCAGCGCGGGGATTTTTTGGGCGGCCTGCGCGGCGGGGCGGCTACAATAGCGCCCATGTCAGATCCCCGCTTCGTCCATCTTCGCGTTCACTCCGAATTCTCGATTGCCGACGGCATCGTGCGCCTCGACGACGTCGTCAAGGCGGCAGCCGCGGACGGTCAGGGCGCGCTCGCCCTCACCGATCTCGGCAATGCATTCGGCCTCGTCCGTTTCTACAAGGAAGCCCGCGGCAAGGGCATCAAGCCGATCGCCGGCTGCGACGTCTGGATCGCCAATCCTGACGATCGCGACAAGCCGTCGCGCCTGCTGCTGCTCGTGAAGGACAAGTGCGGCTACCTGAATCTGTGCGAGCTGCTGTCGAAGGCGTGGCTTACGAATCAATACCGCGGCCGCGCGGAGCTCGACGCGAGCTGGCTCGACGGCGAGCTCGCGCAAGGCCTGCTCGCGCTGTCGGGCGCGCAACAGGGCGACATCGGCCTCGCGCTCGCGGCCGGCAACGAGGAGGCCGCGCGCCGTCACGCGCAGCGCTGGGCGAAGGTGTTCCCGGGCGGCTTCTACATCGAACTGCAGCGCTACGGCCAGCCGGGCGCCGAAGCGTACATCCAGCAGGCGGCGACGCTCGCCGCGGCGCTGAAGCTGCCGGTCGTCGCGACGCATCCGACGCAGTTCATGACCGACGACGATTTCACCGCGCACGAGGCGCGCGTGTGCATTTCGGAAGGCGACATCCTCGCGAATCCGCGGCGCCAGAAGCGCTTCACGACCGACCAGTACTTCCGCACGCAGGACGACATGGTCGCGCTGTTCGCCGACCTGCCGTCCGCGGTCGCGAACACCGTCGAGGTCGCGAAGCGCTGCAACCTGACGCTCGAGCTCGGCAAGCCGAAGCTGCCGCTGTTCCCGACGCCGGACGGCATGTCGCTCGACGACTACCTGATCCAGCTGTCGAAGGAGGGGCTCGAGAAGCGCCTCGTGCAGCTGTATCCGGACGAAGCCGAGCGCGACGCGCAGCGCGACACGTATTACAAGCGGCTCGAATTCGAGTGCGGGACCATCACGAAGATGGGCTTCCCGGGCTACTTCCTGATCGTTGCCGACTTCATCAACTGGGCGAAGAACAACGGCGTGCCGGTCGGCCCCGGGCGGGGTTCGGGCGCGGGTTCGCTCGTTGCCTACGCGCTCGGTATTACCGACCTCGATCCGCTGCGCTACAACCTGCTGTTCGAGCGCTTCCTGAACCCGGAGCGGGTGTCGATGCCCGACTTCGACATCGACTTCTGCCAGCACGGCCGCGATCGCGTGATCCAGTACGTGAAGGAAAAGTACGGCGCGGACGCGGTGTCGCAGATCGCCACGTTCGGCACGATGGCCGCGAAGGCGGCCGTGCGCGACATCGGCCGCGTGCTCGACCTCGGCTACATGTTCACCGACGGCGTCGCGAAGCTGATCCCGTTCAAGCCGGGCAAGCACGTGACGATCGCCGACGCGATGAAGGAGGAGCCGCAGCTCCAGGAGCGCTACGACCATGAGGACGAAGTCCACCAGCTGCTCGACCTCGCGCAGCGCGTCGAAGGCCTGACGCGCAACGTCGGGATGCACGCGGGCGGCGTGCTGATCGCGCCCGGCAAGCTGACCGATTTCTGCCCGCTCTACACGCAGGGCGACGACGGCGGCGTCGTCAGCCAGTACGACAAGGACGACGTCGAAGCGGTCGGCCTCGTGAAGTTCGACTTTCTGGGCCTCACGACGCTGACGATCCTCGACTGGGCGGAGCGCTATATCCGCCGTCTCGATCCGTCGAAGGCCGACTGGTCGCTCGCGCAGGTGCCGCTTGACGATGCCGCGTCGTTCCAGATCCTCAAGAAGGCCAACACGGTCGCCGTGTTCCAGCTGGAAAGCCGCGGCATGCAGGGCATGCTGAAGGACGCGCAGCCGGACCGCTTCGAGGACATCATCGCACTCGTGTCGTTGTACCGTCCGGGCCCGATGGACCTGATCCCGAGCTTCTGTGCGCGCAAGCACGGCCGCGAGAAGGTGGACTATCCGGATCCGCGCGTCGAGCCCGTCCTGAAAGAGACCTACGGCATCATGGTCTATCAGGAGCAGGTGATGCAGATGGCGCAGATCATCGGCGGCTACTCGCTCGGCGGCGCGGACTTGCTGCGCCGCGCGATGGGCAAGAAGAAGGCCGAGGAGATGGCCGAGCATCGCGAGATCTTCGCCGCGGGCGCCGCGAAGAACGGCCTGGCCCGCGAGAAGTCCGACGAGATCTTCGACCTGATGGAGAAGTTCGCGGGCTACGGCTTCAACAAGTCGCACGCGGCGGCCTACGCGCTGCTCGCGTACTACACCGCGTGGCTGAAGGCGCACCATCCGGCCGAATTCATGGCGGCCAACATGACGCTCGCGATGGACGACACCGACAAGGTGAAGATCCTGTTCGACGATTGCGTCGTGAACAGCCTGGCCGTGCTGCCGCCGGACATCAACCAGTCGCATTACCGGTTCGAGCCGGTCGCGGAAGCCGACGGCAAGCGCTCGCGCACGATCCGCTACGGGCTCGGCGCGGTGAAGGGCAGCGGCCAGAACGCGATCGAGGAAATCTTGCGCGCGCGCGAGGAGAAGCCGTTCACCGACCTGTTCGATTTCTGCGAACGGATCGACCGGCGCGTCGTGAACCGCCGCACGATCGAGGCGCTGATTCGCGCCGGCGCGTTCGATTCGCTGACCGCGAACCGCGCGCAACTGCTCGCGTCGGTGCCGCTCGCGATGGAAGCGGCCGACCAGGCCGCGGCGAACGCGATGCAGGCGGGCCTGTTCGACATGGGCGCCGAGTCGCCGCACGCGCATGCGCTCGTCGACGAGCCGGCCTGGGACGACAAGCGCCGCCTGCAGGAGGAGAAGGGCGCGCTCGGCTTCTACCTGTCCGGTCACCTGTTCGATGCGTATCGCGACGAGGTGCGCCGTTTCGTGCGCCAGAAGGTCGGCGAGCTGAAGGAAGGGCGCGACAAGGTCGTTGCCGGCATCATCGCGTCGCTGCGCACGCAGATGACCCAGCGCGGCAAGATGCTGATCGCGCTGCTCGACGACGGCACGGGCCAGTGCGAGATCACGATCTTCAACGAGCAGTTCGAGGCGAACAAGGCACTGTTCAAGGAAGACGAGCTGCTGATCGTGCAGGGGCAGGCGCGCAACGACGCGTTCACGGGCGGCATTCGCTTCACGGCCGATACGGTGATGGATCTCTCGCGCGCGCGCAGCCGCTATGCGCAGGCGGTGCGGTTGACGGTGAACGGCAGTGCGGACGCAGCCGTGCTGCGTCGCGTGCTCGAGCCGCACGTGTCGAAGGCCGATCCGGCCGCGGCGAACGTCGTCGAAGCACCCGCGCCGCGCGGCGGCGGGCGCGACGGCGGCCGCCGGCAGCAAGCGCCGCTGCCCAACGGGCTCGCGGTCCAGATCCACTACAGCAATGCGCGTGCGCAAGGCGAGATGCGCCTTGGCGAAGCGTGGCGCGTGAAGCCGAGCGACACGCTGCTCGCGGAGTTGCGCGCGGCGTTCGGTCAAGGCTCGGTCGACCTGGTTTACTGATTTCACGATGAAGATTGGCATTTCCGCGAACGCACTGAAGCACGGCGGCGGGCTCGAGCGGTACGCGATGGATCTGGTTTGTGGCGTTGCCGAGCGCGGCATCCGCCCCGCCTTCTTCGCGCGGCGTTTCGACACGTCGTTGCCCGAATACCGGCTGGTCGACCCGCACCGGATCAACGTCGCGTTCCTGCCCGGCAAGTTGCGCGATGCATGGTTTTCGTGGCGGATCGGCTCACTGCGTCGTTCGGCACATGTCGATGTGCTGATTGGCTGCAATCGCGTCGACACATCGGAAATTGCGATCTGCGGTGGTACGCATCGCGGCTTCCTGCAAGCGATGGGTCGCGAGCAAGCCTGGTCCGACCGGCGCCAGATCGCGCTGGAAAGCCGGCAATATGCTCATGCCGACATCGTGGTCGCGCATTCGATGCAAATGCGCGACGAGCTGCGCACGCTGTATGACGTACCCGACGAGAAGATCGAGGTGCTGTTTCCGCCGGTCGACGCCACGCGCTTCAAGCCGTGCGACGACGCGACGCGACGTGCCTTGCGCCAGCGATTCGGCTTCGCCGACCATGAAATCGTGCTGCTGTTCGCATCGAGCAGCCATGCGCGCAAGGGATTGCCGCTCATCGAGGCCGCCTTGCGGAATATCGACGCACCGCTCGTGGTGGCGGTGGCCGGAAGACCCGCGAAGTCCGACGACCCGCGTGTGCGGTACATCGGCTACGTGAAGGACATCGAGCATTGCTACCGCGCAGCGGATTTCAGCGTGCTCGCGTCGCTCTACGAGCCGTTCGGGCTCGTCGGCATCGAATCCGTACTGTGCGGAACGCCGGTGATATTTGCGTCGAATATCGGCTGTTGCGACGCGATCGCCGAGCATGCGAAGTTCGTATTTGCCGCTGGCGATGCAAGCGACCTCCAGCGCGCGCTCGAGGCGGCGGCCCGCGCACCGCGGACCGCGCCTGCCGAGATCGCGCAGGGTGCCGTGTTGTACGACGTGAGCGTGCAGTCGCACGTCGATGCGCTCGTCGCGATGGCCGGCCGTGTTCGGGCCGCGCGCTAGGGGCGGTGTCCTGGCTGCAATGTTGTCCAGGCTGTCACGGGGCAGTCATGGGTATCAGAAGAAGCAGATAAATAGGGCAGAGCGCCCCGAACAACAATGACCTCGACCGACGCTATCAAACGGATTCTCGTCATCAGAATCGATTTTCTCGGTGACATGCTGTGCACGACGGCTTTCTTGCATGCGCTTAAGCGGCGCTGGCCCGACGCGGAGCTCCATGTGCTTGCAAACAAGTACAACCGCGCGGCGCTGGCGGGGAACCCGGATGTGACCGCGGTGCATTCCTATGTGTACAGCAAGCAGTTCGAGCGTAACGAGCGGCCTGGCTTCATGGCTGCACTCGTGTCCCGGTTCGCGCTCATCAGGCGGCTGCGACGCCTGCGCTTCGACCTGCTGATCGTGCCGAACGGCGGCATGCACAAGAACAGTATTCGTTTCGCGCAGCAACTCGGCGCGAAAGATTGCCGCTGGCACGACGTACACACCGAATTCGACGACCGCAAACCGGAGCATGTTGCGCAGCGGCCGATGCGGCATGAGGCGTTGTCGGGATTCAGGTTGGTGCCGGAGTTGCCCTGGCCCGACGAGGATGCGTTGCGCCTGTTCGTTCAGCCGGACGGCGCGCGCCGCGTCCACTGGCGCCGCGAGTTCGGTCCGAAGGCGCGGCCCCGCATCGGGCTGTTCGTGTCGAACCGGTCGGCGGAGCGGCGCTGGCACCCGTCGAAGTGGCGCCTGCTTGCTGCCGCGCTTCATTCACGCGCCGACGTGATCGTGTTTCAGGACCCCGCCGGGTCTTCGTCAGGCGACGACTGGCGCGACATGCCGGTGCATTGCGCGACGCCGGCGTCAGTTGCCGACATGGTGGCCGCTGCGAGCGAGCTCGATCTCATCGTGTCCGCCGATAGCGCACCGGTCCATCTCGCGTCCGCGCTGAGGCTGCCGGTGGTTGCATTGTTCGAGAACCGGCCGGAAAAGTATCTGCGCTGGTTTCCGCTCGGTACTCGGCATGTCATCGTGAGGGCCGAGCGGATTGTGGACGACATCGGCGTCGATGCCGTCGAAGCGGCGATTGCCGGGCTGGTCGACGAGAATGGGCAAGTATCCGACGGCGCATCGTCGACGGCAGCGGCGTAACGTGTGCGTTGCGACTCCCCGCGTTCAGCGGGCGTCGCGCGCGAGCCAGCGCTTGAGCGCGAATACCGGCGCGTAGACGGCCGGGCACGCCGCATACAGGAACATGCGGATGCGAAAGCCAGGCTTGACCCGCGAGGCGGTCGCGAGCAGGCGGAGTTTCGCGGCGAGCCCTTCGGCTGCGAATACGTCACGCGTATAAGACTCGCGCGCGATCTTGCCGGCGAGCGCATCGCGCATCCGCGGGCCGACGCCTGCCGTGTCGGCATCACGGATCAATTGCGTGACTTCGGCGAGCGCGAACCGGTTGGTTTGCAGGATGCGTGCAATGAAATCATCGACGGTTTTCCAGCGCCGCTTGCGCGACAGCCCGCCGTGGCGATAGCGGACGAGCGGCTCGCGCAGGCTCAATGCCCCGCCTGTCATGATGGCGCGGAACGTCATGATCTGATCCTCGGCCATTGCCCCGGGCATCATGTCGCCGAAGCGGTCGAATAGCCGTCGCGACCACGCGTGCGCCGCGCCGACGACGTACGGGCGGCCGGCCAGCCAGTCGTCGAACGACCGGTAGCGACCGAGATCGGTGGGGGCGATGCGTGCGTGCGTATCGCCGCGCGCGTCGAGTTCGACGAGGTCGCTTGAAATCAGGTCCGGCGTGCGGTTGTGGGCGAGCCAGAACTCGACGAGCCGCCTGCAGCGTTCAGGCGCCGATACGTCGTCGCCGGCTGCAACGACGAGCAGCTCGCCGCGGCTCATCCGGGCCAGTTTCGACAAGTGTGCGCTGATACCCTCGTTTTTCTCGTTGCGGTTGAGGATGACGCGGTGCGGGCCGTCGTAGCGGCGTACGACGTCGGCCATCACGTCGAAGGTTCTGTCGGGAGAGCAGTCGTCCGACACGATGATCTCGAGCGGCGAGTAATCCTGCGCGAGCACGCTTTCGAGTGCGGCTTCGATCAGATGCTCCTGACGGTAGGCGATCAGCAGTACCGAAACGAGCGGGCGCTGATCGGCGGAAACGGGATCCGGAAGGGCGTCAATCATCAGTTTTGGGAGTGTGTTCAGCGGCTATAATCTTGCATTCTCGCGGAACGCCGGGTCCGGCGGCGGCGCATGGCGACGTACGCGCTGTGTAGATTCTATCGATTTTCATTCAACAATCTTGACGCGCACCCAGTCACTGCTGAACATCGTTGCGACCGCAGCGATTGTATTATCGCCAACCCTGATTCTGTCAATGAAAGGCGGGGCTGGGTACTGCTTCTTCACGGTCCTCGTGCTGTCGCTCGTCTATCTGGGACGTGCGGAGAACCGGCGCGCAGCCGCGCGCCTGTGGCGGACGCACCGCTGGTTCCTGGGTTCGCTGCTTGGGCTGCCGTGTATCGTGCTCTTCCAGATTCTGGTCATGGGCACCGGCAAGTTTCCGGCGCTCGATCCGCTGCTGCGCCTCGCGCTGTCGATCCCGTCCTTCTTTTTGCTCGCGTCGTTGCCGTCGCGCCAACTCCGGCTGGTGCAATGGGGCTTCGTCGCCGGCGCGCTCGCGACTGGCGCATGGGCCGTCTATGCGACCCTCCATCCGGAAGTCTGGTTCGACCCTGGCCGTCTCGGTAATTCGTTTACAAATCCGATTCCGTTCGGCGATACAGCGCTGTTGCTGGCCTTTCTCGCGATCGCCTCGATTCCGCGTACCGAGTCTGTCGTGCCCCCGATGGAAGTCGCGGTCAAGCTCGTCGCGCTGATTGGCGGCATCTACGCGTCTTACCTGTCCGGAACACGTGGCGGATGGATCGCGATCCCGATGCTGCTCTGGTTTGCCATCGCCGGGAAGCACTGGCTGGCCGACCGGCGAGCGCGCGTCATATTTGTCGCGGTGCTGGCCGGCTGCGTGATCGTTGCGGCGTCGACGCACGGCATAAGCACGCGGTTCGCTGCGATCGGCTCCGACGTTCAGGAGATGCAGGAAGGTAACAGCAGCACGTCGACGGGCGCTCGGCTGGACCTGTGGCGCGCTTCGGCGCAAATTTATGCTGCGCATCCGGTGCTGGGCGTCGGGCGGGGCAGTCTCGAGTCGGCGCTTGGCGAGCTTGCCAAACGGGGCGAGGTGCCGAAATTTGTCGTCAACGGCCGCGCCCATAGCGAGTTCTTTTCGGTGCTCGCGGAAATGGGCACGTTGGGGATCCTCGCATTGCTGACGTTATATGGCGCGACTTTCGCGGCGTTCTGGCGCGCGCGCCGGAGCACAGACCCGGATACCGTCGTCGCCGCCTATCTCGGGATGTCGCTCGTGGGCTCGACGATTCTGTTCGGCCTGACGATCGACGTGCTGACGCTCGTGATGAATGTCGCATTTTTCGGGCTGACGGCGGTGACGCTGCTCGCATGGATCGAGGCGCGAGCCAGGGAGATCGCGGCGTCCGGTCGTTGATTCCGTCCGCCCCACATGATTACCCGCCCGCGCTCAAGCGGGCCCTTGCGCTAGAATCAAAACGAATCCTCGTACCGACCGCCGTGAACTCCGCGCTTTCTTTCGCCCGTCCCCCGCAGGCCATCCTCGTCGCATGTACGCGGCGCATCGGCGACGTACTGCTTGCGACGCCGCTCGTCCATTCTTTCAAGCAGCATTGGCCCGACGTGGCGATCGACATGGTCGTCTTTCGCGGTACCGAAAGCGTGCTTGAAGGCAATCCGGATATCCGCAACGTGATCGTGGTCGAGCGGCGCGCGAAGCCGAAGGAGCGGCTCGCGGATGCGTTGCGGCTATGGCGTCGCTACGACCTTTCGCTCGCGGTGACCAGCTCGGACCGCGCGCGATTCTACGCATGGTTCGCGGGCCGCAAGCGCGTCGGGCTTGTCGATTCGCAACGCATCACGCGCACGGCGCGGCTGATGCTGCACCGGATCGCGCCCGACCACCAACTGGATGACCATATTGTCGCGAGCGGCCTGTCGCTTGCGCCGCTCGTTGGCGTCGCCCCGGTGGGCGAGGTCGTTGCGCCGTCGAGCGCTGACCCGATGCGCCGCGAATGGCTGCGCGCGCGCCTTGCTGCACCGCCCGCCGCGCGGGAAGGCCAGCCGCTTGCCGTCGTGCATCCTTCGCCGATGTACCGCTACAAGCAATGGCGCGTCGACGGCTGGGCCGGCCTGGTGCGCTGGCTCCGTTCAAATGGCTATGCGGTCGCGTTGACGGGCGGCCCGGGCGATGCGGAGCGCGCCTATGCCGAAGAAGTGATTGCGGCGGCTGGCGAACCGGTGGTGAACTTCGTCGGGGAATTGAGCTTCGGGGAGACGGCCGATGTCATTCGGCAAGCGAAGCTCTTTGTCGGGCCCGATACGGGGGCGACCCACGTGGCTGCCGCGTGCGGGACGCCGACGCTCGCGCTGTTCGGCCCGTCCGATCCGGTGCGCTGGGGCCCGTGGCCGCAGCACTGGCCGGCCGATGGCGAGATGCCCTGGCAGCGGCGCGGCTCGGGCCGTCAAGGCAACGTCTATCTGCTTCAAGGCGATGGCGATTGCGTACCGTGCCGGCAGGAGGGCTGTGAGCGCCGCGTCGACAGTACGAGCGACTGCTTGACCGGGCTGTCTATATCGCGCGTGATTGCCGCCGCCGCAGAAATGCTCGGCATGCCGGCGCCGCACAGCGACGTGTCGGCAGAGATCAGCGTGCCGTTGCCGAAACCGCAGCGGTAACTGCTGGCTCAGCGGCTCGACTGGCGGGCGTCCGTCTCGCTGTCGCGCAGCCGGGCTGCGTGGTCGAGCTTGAGGAAACGGTAGTAGACGGTCTCGGCGTTGAAGATTGCGATCATGAACCCGGCGCGGCCGTCCAGGAAGCCGCGGCGCAGCAGGTAAGTGCGCACGAATGCCCAGCTGCCCCGCAGCAATGCCTTGCGGAATCCCCCACGTTGTCCGGCTGCGAGCCGCTGCCGGGCACCCGCACTCGAATAGGCGTCGAGTTTGCGCAGCACCGCTTCGAAATCTTCATACGAGTAGTGCAGCAGCTTGCCGCCGAGGCGGACGGCCGTGCTTGCGAACACGAGCCGCTCGTGGACCAGGTCGTCGGAGAAGTGGGCGCTGCCGCGGCGGAACAGTCGCGGAATCCAGTCCGGATACCAGCCGCTGTGCCGGATCCATTGTCCGCAGAAGCTCGACAGGCGATCGACCGCATAGACGTCTGCGCGCGGCGCGCGGATGGCGGCCCGGATCGCGTCGGCAAGTTCCGGCGTGACGATTTCGTCGGTGTCGATCGACAGGATCCAGTCGGTCGCGAGCGCCGCGACAGCCCGATTCTTCTGAGGCCCGAAGCCGGGCCAGTCGCCGGTGACCATGACGCGCGCACCGTGCGCGCGCGCGATCGCGGCGGTGTCGTCGCTGCTGCCATGCTCGACGACAACGATGTCGTCGGCGAAAGACAAGGCGGTGAGGCAGGATGCCAGTTGGTCGGCGGCGTTTCGCGCGATCAGCGCGACGCCCAGCGTGGGTTCGGTCATCGAGGGGAGCTGAGACGCCGCAGGTGGGTGCGGCGGGATGCAGAGTATACCTCCAGCGAGGCCGACGCCGGGCGGTGCGTGGAATCAATGCGGATATAATAATGGGCCTTTTTTGGGGCCCGGCGTGCGCCGGCCCATATGACCTCACGAGCCGACCTGCCGGCTCACAAGGATAGCTTTGGATAGTCAGAACACCTTGCGCAAACCCATGAGCGGTGAGGGCACGTCGCCTTCGACCGTGTTCAAGCGTCTCTGGCCGTTGATCCGCCCGCTGCTGGGCTTCGTCGTGCTGGCCATTGCAACGATGGCGGTCGTCGCAGCGACGGAGGCAGGCATTCCGGCCTTGCTCAAGCCGCTGCTCGACCACGGGTTCGGCGCCAAAAGCGCCGACCAGGCGAAGTGGCTCGTGCCGCTGGCGGTGATCGGCCTCGCGCTCGTGCGCGGGGTGGCCCAATATGCGTCCGGCTACCTGTTGAGCTACGTGTCGAACCGGATTCTGCTTGATCTGCGACTGCGGATGTTCGAGCGGATGATCCACACCGGCGCGTCGTTCTTCCAGCGCGAGACCGCGAGCACGGTGATCAACGCGATCGTCTTCGAGGTCAACCAGATTCTCTCGGTGCTGACGGGCGTGATGGTCACGCTCGTGCGCGACTCGTTGACGGTGATCTTCCTGCTCGGCTACCTGTTCTACCTGAACTGGCGGCTCACGCTGATCGTCGCGGTGATCCTGCCGGGCATCGGCTGGCTCGTCAGCAAGATCAACCGCCGGCTGCGCCGCCTGAACCGCGAGCACCAGACGCTCACCAACGAGCTGTCGTACATCGTCGAGGAGACGGTCGGCGGCTACAAGGTCGTCAAGGTGCATAACGGCGAGCCGTACGAAATCGACCGCTTCACCGCGATGAGCAAGCGCCTGCGCGGCTATGCGATGCGGATGACGATCTCGGGCGGTCTTGCGCAGCCGATCACGCAGTTTCTTGCGTCGATCGCGCTCGCGGTCGTGATCACGATCGCGGTCTTTCAATCGTCGAACGACCAGACGACGGTCGGCGGCTTCGTGGCATTCGTGACCTCGATGCTGCTGGTGATCTCGCCGCTCAAGCACCTGATCGACGTGAACCAGCCGCTGCAGCGCGGGATGACGGCCGCCGAGCTGATCTTCGGCCTGATCGACGAGCCGGTCGAGCCGCGCGGCGGCGGGCGGCCGCTCGCCGCCGCGCGCGGCGAGATCGAGTTCCGCGGCGTGACGTTCGACTACGGCGCGGCCGAGCGGCCGACGCTCGACCGGATCTCGTTCAAGGTCGCGCCGGGCGAGATGGTGGCGCTTGCGGGGCCGTCCGGCAGCGGCAAGACGACGCTCGTGAACCTGCTGCCGCGCTTCTTCGATCCGACCGGCGGCTCGGTTCTGCTCGACGGCGTGCCGATCGCCGACTACGACATCCATGCGCTGCGCAGCCAGATGGCGATGGTGAGCCAGGACGTCGTGCTGTTCAACGACACGATCGCCGCGAACGTCGCCTACGGGCAAGCGCCGGATCGCGTGCGCGTGCAGGCCGCGCTCGAGGCGGCGAACCTCGCGGACGCGGTCGCCGCGATGCCCGACGGGCTGGACACGGTCGTCGGCGGCAACGGGATGCGCTTGTCCGGCGGCCAGCGCCAGCGTCTCGCGATCGCGCGTGCGATCTACAAGGACGCGCCGATCCTGATCCTCGACGAAGCCACGTCGGCGCTCGATTCCGAATCGGAGCGCCACGTGCAGGCGGCGCTCGAGCGGCTGATGGAAGGCCGCACGACGCTCGTGATCGCGCACCGCCTGTCGACGATCGAGCGCGCCGACCGCATCCTCGTGCTCGAGGCCGGCAAGATCGCCGAAGAGGGCACCCACGACGAACTGCTGCGCCACGGCGGCCTGTACGCGCACCTGCATCGCATCCAGTACCAGCAACAGGCGGCCTGACGGACGCGCGGCGAGCCGCCGCGCGTTCGCTGTCATGCCGGCGTGATAGTCTTCACTGCGCAGTCCGCAGTCGTTTCATTCGACCGAACAACACGGAGGGAACGCATGAAGAAGACGCATCGCATGATGTGGGTCGCAGTGATCGCGGCGAGTTTCGCTACGCCGCTCGCGATGGCCCAGGACGAGCAAGGGAATGGCCACCACGGCGGCCCCGGGATGCAGCATGGTCACGGGCCGAAGCACATGCCGCCCGGCCAGATGCGGCACGGCGACGATGCGCCGCCGCGCTGGGCGGACGAGCCGCGCCGCGAATGGCGCAAGGGCGACCGGCTGCCCGACGAATTCCGCGACCGCCAGTACGTGGTCGACGACTGGCGAGGCTATCGCCTGAGCGCGCCGCCGCGCGGCTATCACTGGGTCGGCATCGGCGGGGACTACCTGCTCGTGCAGATCGGCTCGGGCGTCGTGCTGCGGGTCGGCCCGTAATCGCTCGCGCCTGCCGGGCGTGCCTGCGCCCGGCGAACGCCGGCCAACCATTCACATAGTCGCGCTACGCGCGCGCAACCCAGCGCCGCTCGATCTTCGACGTCGCCCAGCACACGCCGAGCGCGCACACCGTGCCGAGCGTCACCTCGCCGAGCCGCACGAGCGGCATGTCCCACAGCGGGCCGCTGCCCGGAAACAGCATCACGATCGTCGCGGTGACGCCGCCGAGCCGCGCCGCGCTGCCGACGTTCAGGCACCAGCAGCTGACGATCACGACCGCGACCGCGATCGCATAGGCGACCATGTCGTGGCCGCCGCCGCCGAGCGCGGCGCCCGCGAAGCCGAGCACGCCGCCGACCATCGCGCCGACGAATTGGTCGCGCGACAGCGACATCGTGTCCGCGTAGTTGTGCTGGGTGACCGCGATCGCGGTGATCGCGGCCCAGACTGCCTGCTCGGTGTGCAGCGCGCGCCCGATGCCGTAGGCGAGGCACGCGCCGCAGACGGCCTGCAGCGCCATCAGCCCGCCTTGCACGAGCCGCTGGCGCAGCGACAGCCCCTTGAACAGGTCGAAGATCGACTGCTGGATCTGCTGCCGGGTTTCGTTGAGTGTCCTGAGCGTATTCATCGTCTGGCTGCCATGGATCGGGTGATGCGGGCGCCCCGCATCAGCGCACCTGCTCGGGCGACGCGGGGGCGGGCGCCTCGGCCTGATCGTCGCCGTTCTCGACGCGCGTTTCCGGCATCGCGAGCCACACGAGCAGCACCGCGAGCGCGCCGGCCGCGGCGAGCCCGAAGAAGCTGACCGCATTGCCGAAATGGTCGGCGATGTAGCCGGCCACGGCCGTGCTGAAGGTCGCGCCGATTCCCGCCGCGAGGCCGAACAACCCGATGCACAGGTTGTAGCGGCCCTTGCCGCCTGCGACGTCCGCGGCGATCAGCGGCAGCATCACGCCGAACACGGCGGCGCTGATGCCGTCGAGCATCTGCACCGGCACGAGCAGGTACGGGCTGCTCACGCCGGCGAACAGGAGCGCGCGCACCGGCAGCGCCGAGAAGCCGAGCAACAGGATCGGCCGGCGGCCCCAGCGCTGCGCGGAGCGGCCGACCCACGGCGACAGCATCGCGACGATCGCCTGCGGCACGATGATGCACGCGGCGATCACGAGCTGCACGTTCTCGCCCATGCCGGCCGTCACTTCGCCGGCCGCGAGGTTCAGCATCGCCGCGTTCGACAGGTGGAACAGCACGACGCACGCGGCGAAAGTCAGCATCCGCCGGTCGCGCAGCAGCTCGAGCAGCGTCTCGCGTTCCTCGCCGTCGCGGTCGTCCTTGTCGTCATGCTTGCCGCCGCCATGCGGGATCACCGTATGGGTCGGCTGGATCATCGCGAGCGCGAACAGCGCGGGCAGCGCGAGCACGGCGGTCAGCCAGAACACCGCGCGCGCGGAGAAGTATTCGCCGGTAAGCCCCATCAGGCCCGCCGCGACCGCGCTGCCGATCGACGCCCAGCGCGCGTTGCGGCCGAGCCGGTCGCCGAGGTCCGCGCGGCCGACCAGCGAGAACGAGATCGCCGCCATCGCCGGCACCAGCATGCAGCTCGCGAAGCCGTGGAATACCTCGGCCGCGATCACCGGCACGATCGTCGGGCTCGCGGCCAGCAGCACCGCGGACAGGATGATCGCCGCGATCGCCCACGCGGCCGCGCCTTTCTTGTTCTTCAGCGCATCGACGGCCGCGCCGCCCGGTACCTGGCTCACCATCGCGCTGATCGTGCCGATCGACAGCACCATGCCGATCTCGCCTTGCGTCCACTTGTGCGACGCGAGGTACGACGCAATGAACGGACCGAAGCCCGTTTGAACGTTTGCCACGAAGAAGTTCAGCCAGTCGAGCGCCCGGAGGCTGCGCACGCTGACGGTCTGGTGGATCGTCATCGCGTGGCACTCGCAGACGAGGCCGGCGCGGGGGCGGGCGGCGGCGAGACGGCGACGAGCGGCTTGTCCGCCGCGTAGGGCGGCGACGCCTTGATCTGCGCGTCGTTGAGGTCGAGCTGCGGGCGCAGCGTCTTGTCGCGCGTGACGAAGCGCAGCGCGGCCCAGTTCGCGGCGATCGAGCGGCGATCCGTGTTGACGAGCCCGCCGAGGTCGAGCACGACCGCCTGCGGCTGCGCGTCGCGGTCGATCAGCACGTCGACGACGCGGCCGATCCTCGTGCCGTTCGGCCGTTCGACGTCGCTGTCGAGCACCGGCAGGCGCGTGGCCGGCGACGCGGCGGACGAGCCTGACAGCGGCACCGCCTTCGGCCGGGCGGCCGGCGGCAGATCGCCCGACGGCACGTCGAGCACGATCGGCTCGCGCTTGCCGCCCGGCGTAAAGCGGAACACGTTCCACGGGAAGCTGACCTTGCGGTCGCCGACGCCCATGAAACCCTGCAGGTTGACGATCATCTCCCGCGGCTTGCCGCTCGCATCGGTCACCATGTCGACCGCGTGACCGATCACCTTGCCGTTGCGCCGCGCCACGTCGCTGTCGAGCAGCGCTCGGATCTGGGTGCGGTCGAGCATGCGCGTCGCGACGAGCGGGGCCGGCGCGGGCGGCGCCGGCGGCGGCGACTCCGGACGCTGGACCGGCTTCGGCCGCGCGACTTCGCGCTGCGGCTTCTTCGGCGCCTCGGCTTCGGGCCGGATCGGCGCGGGTACGGGCGGCATCGTCAGCGGTTCGCCGGCGGTTTCCTCGACCGGCTCGACGAGCGCCTCGCTGATCGGCGCGGGCGGGTTTTGGGTCGGCAGCAGCCCGCAGCCGGACAGCAGCGCGGCAGCGGCGAGGATCGGGAAGAACGTCGTGGACGGGAATGACATGCGGGACGCGTGAAGCGGATATCCGCCGCTCATTGAAAACTCACTCCAAGGGTCGGGGGCGGCCCGGAGGCACGCGGCTGGCGATGGAAGGCGGGTGCGTGCGGCGCACCATGCGAGGGGAGAGTTTACCGTGTCTGGCGGGAAAGGCCGAAGAACGGGGGCGAGCGACGTGAATCGGCGCACGAAAACCGCGGTCGGCGGCGTGCGCGCGGGCGCCGGCGCATCGCGGCGACCGGAGCCGGAGGCCGGTGCGCCGGGCCGTGCGGCATGGCGTCGCAGCGGCCGGCAGCCTTCGGTGGCCGGCTTGCCGGCGACCCCCGCGCCGTGTCGAACGACTGCGCAGGGGCCGCGAGGGGGTTACTTGACCAGCCCGCCGAGCGCGGTCGTGACGGGTGCGAGCAGCCCGCCGCCAGTCTTCGCCAGCGTGCCACCCGAGCTGCTGCCCGTCAGCGCGCCTGCCGGCGCGCCGCCGGCGGCGCCCGCGACAGTGCCGCTCACCGTGCCGACCGCCGACGTGAGCGCGCCCGTCGGGCTACCGCCGCCCGTTGCGCCGCCGAGCGCGCCGGTCGCCGTCGACACGAGTCCCGTCACCGGCGCGAGCGCGTTGGCCGCGCCCGGGCTGCCGCCGCCGCCGAGCAGCGCCGTGCCCGTGGTTGCGACCGTGTTGCCGGTGGCCGTCACGACGTTGCCGACACCGGTCGTGACCGGGTTGCCGCCGGTCTTCGCGAGCGTCGTGCCGGCGCCCGCGACCGCGTTGCCCACGGTCGTGACGAGATTCGTGAGCGGCGCGCCGAGCGGCGTGCTCGACGCGACGGTCTGCGTGACCGAGCCGACCGTCGACGTGATCGGCGTGATCGCCGAGCTCGCGGCGCCCGTCACCTGCGCGACCGGCCCGGTCGACAGTTGCGTGCCGAGCGTCGCGCCGCCGCCCGCGATCGTGTTGCCGAGCGTCGTGATCGCGCCGCCGACCGGCGACGTGACCGGCGCGAGCGGCGACAGGGCCGAGCCGGTCGAGCCGACGCTCGTGACGACGCCGCCGGTCGCGGCGACCGCGTTGCCGAGATTCGTGACCACGCCGCCCGTGCTCGCGACCGTCGTGCCGATCGGGTTCGGCGACGCGCCGAGCTGGCCGAGGCCCGAGCCGATGCCGTTGCCGAGCGTCGTCACGGCCGCGCCGGTATCCTGCACGACCGCGCCGAGCCCTTGCGTCGTCGCGGGGCTCGCGCCCGGCAGCGTCTGGCCGGCGATGGTCGTGCCGATGCCGGACACTGCGCCGCCCGCGGCGGTCACGATGTTGCTCGACGCGGCGGCGGTCTTGCCGACCGCATTGGCCGGCGTGCCGCCGGTGCCGGATGTGCTGCCCGTGCCGCCGGACGTGCTGCCGGTGGTGGTGCTGTCGGCCCCGGAGCCGCTGCCCGAGCTGTTGCCGCTGCCGGCGCCGCCCGCCGTGGCGGTCGTGGCGCCCGAGCCGGAACCCGAGCCGCCGGTGCCCTGGCTCAGCGTGCCGGAGCCGCCGCATGCGGACAGCGACAGCAGCGCCGCAACGCCCGCCGCGATCAAGGTCGTTCGGAGTACTGTGCGATTGATGTTCGGCATGTTCATTGCGTCCTCGTATCGAATGGTGGGGTGAGGTCAGGCGAGCGTCGCCGAAGGCGACGCGTCGCTGGCGAGTCGCTCGCCGCTGCGGGGTTGAAGGGTGTGGCGGATCATCGGTTGTCTCCCTGTCTGGCCTGTCGTCGTGTTGCGCCGGTCGGAATCCGCATCCCGTTTCAATCGGACGGCTGACATTCTTTCGTCCGGCTTGCTGATCGAGCCGGAATTCGTCGGATTCTTTGCGATCAGAGTAGGCGAGCGGCCGCGAGACTTCCTTTAACCAACGTTAAATTGAAGTAAGCATCCGATTCATTGGACGCAAGTGTGCAGGGCGGGGGAGCGGGGAGGTGGGCGCGGCTGCGCGCTCGGGCAGCCGCGCGTGACCGGCCCGCTCGGCGAGCGGGCCGGGTAGCGAGTGCGTCGCGCAAGGCGACGCCCGCGCGAAGGCTTACGCCTCCGGATACCAGGCGTCGGTGAAGTCGCTGACGGCGACGTCGGTCAGCTCGGGCCGGGCCTCGAGCCACGCGCGAACCGATTCGCGGTCCGCGTCGGTCGTCGTGCCGCGCGGCGCGCCGGAAATCACGTAAGCGCTGATGCCTTCGTCCGCGGACGCGACGGTCAGCAGCCCGTTCGCCTCGACGAAGTCGATGAACGTGTCGATCAGTTCGCCGCGCTGGAGGTCGCTCAGCTCGGTGCGGTATTGGGCCGATGCGCAGAAGGCCAGTTCCTGGAATTCGCCGATGTGGAGTTTCTTGCGCTGGCGGCGGTTGCGTTGCTTGCTCATGGTGCTTGATAAATGCGATAGGGATGGAAAAAGAGGCTTCGTGCGGCGGGAGCGCGTGCGTTCACTTCACGCACTGCACATCCTTCCTGGGCACGGAGATGATCACCGGGTACGTTCCGCGCTCGAGTTCCACGCGCGCGACCACGACCAGCGTCTGCGCGTCGCTGTCATCGTACACGCTGACCCGCTCGTGCCGAAGATACGTGACGCCGGTGCAGCCGGACGTGCGGCTGTCTTCGGAGACCTTGCAGTCGAGCGGATTGTCGGCGAGGTAGCGATACTTCTCCGGGGTCGCAAGGTATTCGCGCAGGCTTTGCGCGGATCCGCCGACGCCGGTGACGGTCGCGATCGCGCACGATTGCTGCGACGCGTCGCTGGCGATCGAGGTTTCGGCCGTTGCCGGCACGCTCGCGAATGCGAGCGCGGCGGCGAAGGTTGAGGCGATGATGGACTTCATGGCGCGGTTACCCGTGTGCGGACTCAGCGCGGCATTGTAACCAACCCTTGCGGGCAGGGTTGTAGACAGCGTGTCGCGCGCCGTGCGTCACATCAGCACGACTGCACGGGCAGCAGCGGCAACGACCCGAACGGCTGGTATCGAACAGGAAAAAACCAAACGCGCTTTGACGCAGAGCAGCATTGCGATTACAATTCGCTCCGCGGGGTGGAGCAGTCTGGCAGCTCGTCGGGCTCATAACCCGAAGGTCATAGGTTCAAATCCTATCCCCGCAACCAACATCGAAGCCCGCTCTGCGTAAGCAAGCGGGCTTTTGTTTTGCCCGCGCAGCGCGTGGATGTATCAGGCCAAGTCGCCGAACACCCCGAGCGCAAGGCTGCGTTCGAGGCGAAGATCGCGAAGTGGACGAAGGCGCGCTCAGCGTCCGATCATGATGGTCGATTCCGACTACGCGCCTGGATTTGGGTTGATGTGTAACGTATCGAGTTCGCCAGGAAATATTCTTTACATCAGCACGATGTCGTACTGCTCCTGACTCAGATTCGACTCGACCTGCAGCGACACCGGCTTGCCGATGAAGTCGATCAGCATCGCGAGGTGCTGCGATTCCTCGTCGAGGAACAGGTCGATCACCTGCTGTGCGGCGATCACCCGAAACTCGCGCGGATTGAACTGCCGCGACTCGCGCAGGATCTCGCGCAGGACGTCGTAGCACACGGTGCGCGACGTCTTCACCTGGCCCTTGCCCTGGCAGGTCGGGCACGGCTCGCACAGCACGTGCGCGAG